>CAJXDD010000231.1:0-4661 GCA_913052075.1 uncultured Gammaproteobacteria bacterium | reverse complement strand
TCGAGAAACTGAAGGCCGCTGATGTCCCCTGTGCGCGTTGTCTCAGTAAGGATGAAGTGCTGGCTCAACCGCAGGTCGAAGCAAACGATACGGTTGGTGAAATCGACCATCCGATCATGGGTAAGATGCGGGTGGTCAAACTGCCTGCTAGATTCGGTGGAGAAAGGCTTGCGCCTGCTAGGCCAAGCCCTGATCACGGTCAGCACACGGACGAGGTACTGAAAGAGTTCGGTGTTGACGATACTAGATTGGGCGAGCTTCGCGAGGCGGGCGTCGTCAGCTAGCGCTGAGACGTCGCTAAACGGCTATCGTCTGTAGCGCCCAATTGGTTTTCACCGAAGAGGTTAAGCGCCGGCCCCGCTTGCTTATCCCACGTTACCCTTGATCTGCGTAGAGTGGGGATGACGCCTTCATCGCTCGTGACTGCATTCTGAGCGTGGCCACATGGACGCCGGTCTCATCAAAAGCGTGCTGGTCGTACCAAACGTATTCTGTTTTTGGGCTCTGGCCAACGCACACGACCTCACACTCGATGTGATAAGGGCGATTCATCAAAAACGGTCCATTGACGTGAACGATTTCCATGGCGCTAAAGAGACCGGTGGATTCCTCGACCAGTGGTCCAAGCCCCCGCATCGCCGAACCCCATAAAAATTCAACGAGGGTGCAGGGAGCGCCCACCGGTTCGCCCCACGGTGATGCATTGCGGTACCAAGGCAGCGGGTCGCTGATGAGGTTTTGATCGTAACGTTCGAACTGTTTGGACGGGTCGGCGAGCACGTCATAGTGACCAAGCGACATACCGGGCTCGACGCGTCGGAGGATTCGTAGCTCTGACGGATCGCAGGGCCGATAATCTAGCGTGCGAACAGCCGATTCGCTCGGATCACCCAGGCCAGCGGAGCCTTCGCAAACGAGCAATCCATCGGCACGTTCCATCCACACACGGGTTTCCGTCGCGCCGGATGCAGGCACTTCCGCAAAAACCTGAACTTCTTCTCGGTCAACCGTTGGATTACGGAATAACAGTGATAAGTAGCCCTGCTCGAACCAAGTCTCACCGAAGAGGTCAACGAGAACGGGTGGAAATTGATTCATGTGAATATCGCCAGCCACCGTACCTCCTCTGAACCCGAGTTCGGTTGCGGTGGCATCGTCATGAATGCTTCCGGCGCCCGCGTCGGCAGACCAGTTTCTTGCGGCCCACAGGGGGCCTCGCTTAATGTCAGTCATGATTGACCTCTTATCTTGCTGTCTAGACGGGATGCGGGTTGACGGACACGGCAGTTCGGGTGAATAGAGCTTGATACCGGTTCGGTGCTAACCATCGGGTAAACCCAGCACGCGTTTAGCGATAATGTTGAGCTGCACTTCATTCGAGCCGCCTGCAATCGAAATTGATTTGGCCTCATAGTTCAGCCGATTCATCTTCAGCTCTTCTGCATCGAATCCCTCGCCCTCCCAACCCAAGGCTTGGCTGCCTCTCAGCCATTGCTGCGCTTCAAGTTGAGATTTAACGAGCTCGGCTTCGACATACTTGAAAATCGAAGTGGCGGCGCCAGGCACTTCGTGATCTCGCTCGGCTAATGCCCGCTGCTGCGTGAGCAAGAAGGCGCGATGAAGCATGGAAACTGTGGTGATTCGATCACGAATCACAGGGGTCTCGGCCTCATAGTCGGAGAGATAGTGGCGCATGAGCGTGCCCCAATCCGCCTCGGGTTTGATGCGCTCAAGGGGACCTGCGGCATCAGCGTTCGCGAGTGCCGCGAGGCCTGATCGCTCATGCTGAAGCAACCGTTTGGCGACGGTCCAGCCTTGATTTTCGCGGTGCACCAGATCGTTTTTTGGTACTTGCACGTCATCGAAGAACGTTTGGCAAAAGGGAGAGTCGCCATTGATCAGTTGAATCGGCTTCACGCTGACGCCGGGGCTGTCCATTGAAAACAGTAGAAAGCTAATTCCTTCGTGTTTGGGCACGTCGACATTGGTTCGCACAAGGCAAAAAATCCAGTCGGCGTGCATTGCGCCCGATGTCCAAATCTTAGATCCGTTCACGAGATAGTGGTCGCCTTGGTCGAGCGCGCGCGTCTGAAGGCTCGCTAGATCTGAGCCAGCGTTCGGTTCACTGTAACCCTGACACCAGGCGACCTCACCGCGGGCAATCCGAGGCAGATGCCTTGTTTTTTGCTCCTCTGTTCCATATTCGAGCAAGGTAGGGCCGATCATACTTAGCCCCATGCCGCCAAGCGGTGGCCTGGCATGAATCCGTTGGAGTTCCTCGATGAGTACCTGAAATTCGCTCGGGTCTAGACCGGCTCCACCGTATGCCTTTGGCCAAGTGGGCGCCGTCCAGCCCCGCTCAGCCATTCGCTCAAGCCAAACATACGCGTCGGGATTAGTGCTAGCGCGCTTGCGGCCGCCATTGACCTCCTCACCAGGTACCATTCGTGAGCGCATCGAGGCAGGGCAGTTGGCCTCGAGCCATTGGCGGGCTTCTTCTCGAAAAGCGTCTAATGGCATAGATCCCTCAGCATCGTTCTCAGAGCACAGAGTAGCGAAGCTCCCCTCGCTGATCAAAGCGGCAATCGATAACGCATGCGCACTGGACTGACGACATGACGGATCAGAGCTAACCAAGCAACAGTTAACTTGCAATGTTCAGCAAACGAAGTTCATCGAGTCTCTGCAATCGCAAGCACCGCTCTCGATACACAAAGCGCCCATAATTTCGGGCTCTTGGTCAGTTATTGGCTGATATCTTTATCCGCTCAGCGTAGGATCGGTGAAACTACATACAATCACGATAAGTATTCGAGCAGGAGAGGGTATGGAATACCAAGAAGTGGTTATGGGGCGCCGCAGCATCCGAGGATTCCTAGACAAACCGGTATCGAAGCAGATGATCAACGAGGTGCTATCGATGGCTATTCGTGCCCCGTCCTCGCTGAATACCCAACCGTGGAATTTTTACGTGGTCAGTGGAGCGCCGCTGGATGCGATTCGCAAGGGCAATACCGAGCGCAATCTTGCTGGCGTGCCCGACTCCCGTGAGTTCAGAGGCCATGGAGCCTATGAGGGCGATCATCGAACGCGGCAAATTGAGATTGCCAAGCAACTATTTGCTGCGATGAACATCGAACGCGAGGACAAAGCTGCAAGACAAGATTGGGTGCTTCGAGGCTTTCGTCAATTTGATGCGCCTGTTTCCATCGTGGTGACTTATGATCGCTCAATCCATGGTGGAGATATTGCCCCCTTTGATTGTGGTGGGGTGACTAATGCACTGGTCAACGCCGCTTGGTCCAAGGGATTAGGATGTGTGATCAACAGCCAAGGCATCATGCAGTCACCGGTGGTTAGAGAACACGCGGGTATTCCTGATGATCAAGTCATTATGATTTGTGTTGCCATGGGTTACCCCGACGAAACCTTTCCCGCCAACGCGGTCGTCTCGCGTCGAAAATCCCTTGAAGAAGCGGTCCACTTTGTCGGCTTCGATACGGACTGAAGCTTAGTGTTTATGTGCCTACCCAGTACCTCGACAGCCTTCTTACCTGATGAATCCCAATGTCGGAAAGGTGGGCATTGATCACCATGGTGAAACAGATCTGAGTAGGATGGGACTAACGCGGCGAGACAATGAAGAAAACAAAAAGGCACTGCTATGAACGAGAGTATGAATACGAAAGTGATACTCAGCCAAAGACCGAAATCTACAGCAACGGCGGATTGCTTTGACGTCGTAGAGGAGCCACTAAAGTCCTTGGCGGATGGGCAAATTCGAGTTGAGGTGGCATTTGTCTCGGTCGATGCAGGGACCCGCACTATGTTGGTCGGTGAAGGCTTCCATCAGCAGGTCGCACTGGGGGATACGATTTTGGCTGGCGGTGTTGGCCGCATCGTTGAGTCGAAGGCAGAGGGCTTTGAGCCTGGGCAGGTCGTTCGCGGTGGTTTGGGTGTGCAAACGGCTGCGACGGTTTCGCCCAAAATGGTTGAATTGGTGGAAGAACTGCCCGGTCAGCCACTCAGCCTTCATCTTGGTGCGCTTGGTCCATCGACGGGTATTACGGCGTGGATTGGTGTGAATTGTGTAGCGAGGCCTGCTCCGGGGGATGTATTTGTCGTTTCCGCAGCAGCCGGTGCAGTAGGCTCCATCGCAGGCCAAATCGCGAAGCGAAAGGGCGCCAAGGTCATTGGTATCGCCGGAGGGGCGCGTAAAAAGGCGTTTTTGACGGAGACACTCGGCTTTGATGCCGCCATCGATTACAAGTCAGAGTTGGTTACCGAGGCACTCAAATCGCTGGCACCTGACGGGGTCAATATTTTCTTTGATAACGTCGGAGGCCCGGTTTTGGACGGGGTGTTGGATGTCATCGCAATGCGAAGCAAAGTCGTTATTTGCGGGGCCATCTCGCAGTACAACCATATGGATCGTGTAATCGGCCCATCGATGTATTTGCGGCTAGCTGAGCGTCAATCCTCGATGGAGGGATTCGCCTACTTTCACTTTCCAGAGATGATTCAAACGGCCAAAGCGGAGCTGCTGGAATGGGTGAAAGCCGGGGAGTTAGTAACGCCCGAGGAGGTCTTAGAGGGCATTCATGCTTATCCGGAGGCGCTCGAATTCATGTTTGAGGGTCGCAACCTCGGTAAGCTTGTGG
>CAJXDD010000230.1:0-4685 GCA_913052075.1 uncultured Gammaproteobacteria bacterium | reverse complement strand
CGATTCCAATACTATTCACTGAATCAAGCGTATCGTTTCAGTCTAGATTCATTCGATATTGATGTCGATGAAGTTCAAATCAATTGGCATCAGTATGATGGAAATTGTAATTCTATTGTCACAGAAGAAGATTGGGAATCGGTGTCAGAATTGCTGATTCGTGAGCCTCCTTTGTTCAACCTAGATGAGATTTTGCTCTTGAGCAAATTCCTTGTCCCTGCTCAGGTCGCTCCTGACCAATACGCGTTCTTTGAACAATATGCCATGTATGCTCACAATGTCGAGATACATGATTATGGAGGCTTGTATTCTTCTTACCTTCGAGTGACTCGTCCAGGCGATGCCATTTCGTTCTACACGTTTGAAGCATCCGTTGATGCGTTAAGCTCTCTCCGAAACCTGGCATGCGATCAGGAAAAGCGACGCGCACGCCAGTGTGGTGAGCAATGGGTGTAACCCCTGCGGTCGAGAAGTGGCTGAGTAGGCGCTGCGTTAGCGTTTGCACGTCACTCTCCCTCACATCAACCCCCTCATCGTCGAGCGCGTAAGTGCTGCCTACCAAATACTCGTTGGGACTCAGGCGGCTCAGCCCGAAATCGCCTGAATAGAGGTCGGGTAGTTCTTCATCGCATCGAATGGTCATGGACTGCCCGCGGATTGTTTTCATAGACCATGGCAGAAAGCTTGGGGTGGCTGCGCCGGTTGCTAGGATGATGGTATTAGCTTCGATGCCCTCTCCGCTATCGAACAATACCTCCCAACCCTGACCTCGCTCGATGATGCGTGTGACGTGACGAGGCGTGATCTCAGGATCTTGTGGCTTCAGCGTGCCCGCCGTTGGGAATAGCACTGCGTCTCCATCGACTCTCATGAGTGAGTCAGGCAGCAATTCAGACAGTCGGTTCATTCGGTCGTGCCGTGTTTGATCAAGGCTTCGCCAGTAGAGCGGCTGCTCGTTAAAATTGGCCGCGTGTTGGCGCACGAAGTAGTGGGCGGCAAGGGAGAAGTTGGCTCTCGTGTCCGGAACCAGTGATAACTGTGGGTAGACGTTGTACGCGGGCTGACAGGATGCTCCAGTGTGAGAGGTCGACGCAATTAATTGATGACGGATGCCGTACCGATCGAGTGCCTCACTCACCCCTATCCCCGCTAGGCCCGACCCTATGACCAGCGGTTCATCCTCTAGATGCTCGCAATTGGTGGGTTTCCATGTCCCACTGTTGGCAGCAAAAAGTAGCTCGCGCTTGTTGCCAAAACCCGCGCGTTTAGTGACTGTGAAGCCGGACGCGCTAAGGCCTTGGCGTAGGCTGGCGGCCACGGAAAAGGAGCTGACGGTTGCTCCGGGTTTGCTGAGTCTTGCGACCTGCTGATAGACGAAAGGGTTGAATATGGCTTGATTGGTTGCGGGCTTAAAACCGTCGAGATACCAGGCGTCCACGGCCGCCTCCATTTCAGGAAGGGCTTGGTTGGCATCCTTAAAGACATAGATCAACCGGATCGAGGGATGGAACCAGACGGTGAACCAATTCGCAATGAGGTCAGGGTAAGTCTCGATCATCCGCTCATAGAGCGGGTGGCCTCGCGATCGCCAATATTGATCAAGCGCCTCGCGCGAAATGGGGAATTGTTCGATAGCAAAGTAGTGGAGAATGCCGCTTGGATTGGCTTGCAGGAACGCCTCAGCCGTGGCGAGAAAGTTGTGGCCAAACCCAAGCCCCAGCTCGACTATCGTGAAGTGTTGTTTGGTTTGCCACCTCGCCGCTAAGTCGTGCTGCCCGGGGAAGACGAACGCTTTTTCCTCAGAGGGATCACCGATGGCCCAATAGTGATCCTCGAAACGCGGACTCGCCGGACGCCCTTCGGTCCATCTGATATCAGCAGGTTCAGTTTGATAGTGCGTCATGCTCGCCGCCAATGGGTCTTGACGCGTCGGTAATCCATTCACTAAACGAACCAGGGTACAAGATTGGCGTTTCGAACCCGGCTAGGATGAGAGCAACTAAATTAATGGTTGCAGTGACGCCAGAGCCACAATAGCAGACGACTTGCTGTGTCTCATCAAGCCCAAGCGCTAAGAAATCCTGCTGTAGGCTATCTACTGGAAGGAAACACCCCTCGTCATCGAGGTTCGCTGTAAAGGGTCTGCACAAGGCGCCTGGGATATGACCCGCCACGGGATCGATGGGTTCAATTCGCCCCAAATAGCGCTCGTGATCTCGCGCGTCCAGCAGGTTAACGTCCGACTCGCCCTCGCTCGAAGCATAATCCCACGCACTGGGTGCTAGCAGCTGCGAATACCGCTCAACTGCCTCAGCGTCGGCGGTGCGTGTATGAACTTCCCCAGGCCCCCAGTCGATGGGGATTGGAACATGCTCTGTCTGCTCTGTCTGTCCACCTGCGGCTTGCCATGCTGCAAACCCACCATCGAGGAGGCGAGAGCGACGGACGCCTAAATGGCGCAGTAGCCACCAACAGCGCCCAGCGAAGCCCGCTTGATGTTGGTCGTAGATAACAACGGGCGTATCCCTATTGATGCCTAATCGCGCGAGCAGCTGGCCCAAAGCCGATAAATCAGGGAGTGGGTGACGTCCTGTTTGTCCAGGCTCGACAGGGGCGGAAAGGTCGTCGTTCAGGTGCAGATACAATGCGGAGGGAATGTGACCCTCACGGTATTGCGCTCGTCCCTCTTGTGGATCAAGCAGGTTAAATCGACAGTCGAGGAGCACTGGAGGTGCCTCGTCTTTTAATTCATCTGCGAGCTCAGAGGCTGTTATAAGAATGGTGTGCCTAGCCGCCACTGATCTTCACCTCAAAACCCGCGCTCGAAAGATATGCTTGGACAGCCGTTCGATGATCGCCCTGTAAAAGGATTTCACCGTCGACCACACTGCCGCCGACACCGATCCGTTTTCTGAGTTTTTTGGCAAGGGTTGATAGCGCTGCTGTTTCAAGCACCAAACCATTGATGAGCGTGACGGGTTTTCCGCCGCGACCCTTGGATTCTCTTCTGATGTAGACCGGACCCTGGACTCCAGATGAGCGATTGGCATCGTTGCATTGACAGGAATCGAGGGCCTTCTCACAACGGGGGCAAAGTCTTCCAAGTTCAGTTGAGTAAACGGCCATGGGCTAGCCCTCGCTCAAGATGAACACACCGAGCTCTGGTGTTTGGATGGCGAGTTGGCAGAAATGGCTGAGGTCAAACAAAAATTGGCAGACATCGACCAGTTCTAGGTCGTGACGACCCATCGGTTCAGAGGCTAGCCAATCACCCACAACGAGCTCGTTTTGATCGTCATCGATAGCAGCCATACTCGTGACCATTTCTGCCGAAAGTGCAAAGAGGTGTGGCCCTTGGTCATCGATGGAGTGATCGTATTGCTCATGAGCTAACGCGTCATCAATGAAAAGGCCTGACAACTGCGCGTAGAGAACCGCTCTCGACTCCCTATCAATTGGGCCAGCGGATAGGCAGTATCCGTTGTCCTCAGGCGCATCCTCCATGGATAGCGCCTCGAGCTCGGACCGCGGGCCTAGGATGAACACATCCGCCATGGGATGGTGTCGCTTACTGGGCGCTGACTTGATCGGCCTGCAGGCCTTTGTCTCCCTCGATGACGACAAAGGTCACTGGCTCGCCATCGTTCAAGCTTCTTCGGCCTCGGCCCTTTATATTGCGGAAATGAACGAAAAGATCTTCACCATTTTCTCGGGTAATAAAGCCGTAGCCCTTTTTCGTATTGAACCACTTAACTGTGCCGTTTTCGTAATCCTCATCGTCGAAGTCGTCCTCGTCCGATGCATCAAAGTCCTCCTCATCTTCATCCGTATCATCATCGAAATCGACTGAGGATTGTCCTCCGAGAAGTGTGGCAACGAGCACACCCAGGAACAGGATCGCGAGTTTCCCCGCGTCATTTGCAGAACTTGGAAAGCTGAGTCCCGTGCCTTCAAAAAAGGAAAGTGCAACATAAAGAACAAGAGAAAGAATTGCTGCGAGAATGAGTTTAATGGTCATCGTCCGCCTGGATATCGTTAAAAAAATAGGGCTGAGATCATACTGCCTTACGTCAGACGATAAAAGAGTCAGAGGATTCGTTGGGGCTAAGTTGCCCTAATCGAGGCAAGCCAGATAACGCCGAACCGTTTCCTCAAGTCCTAGCCACAATGCATCGGTGACTAACGCATGACCGATGGACACTTCCAACACATTGGGGACCCCATTGATAAACGGAGCAAGATTTTCGAGGTTCAAATCGTGACCTGCGTTGACGCCAATGCCCAACGCCAGTGCTGCTTCCGCTGTGGCAATAAAAGGCTGAAGCGCGGATTCTGTCTCCCCACGACTGACCGCCTCGGCATAGGGGCCCGTGTACAATTCAATGCGATCAATGCCCGTTTCTGGCGCTTGTTCTAATTGTAAAGGGTCGGCGTCGAGGAAGACACTCACTCTGGCATCGATGTTGTGGAGGCGTTCAGTGAACGCTGTCAGCGTGGTCCCGTTTCCGATGATGTCCCAGCCATGATCGCTGGTCAGCTGAAACGGGTCGTCCGGTACGAGCGTGCACTGGTGCGGTCGCACCGACTCAACCAGTTCAAGAAATCCTGGGTAACCGTTGGCCTCTGCGCCTGCCTCGGGGTTGCCCTCAATGTTAAATTCAATGGCAGGGTAATCTTTTAGAAAT
>CAJXDD010000229.1:0-4687 GCA_913052075.1 uncultured Gammaproteobacteria bacterium | reverse complement strand
AATTGCTCAGCACACTCGCCAGCTTGCACTGGGTCGAGGGACTCTAACGTGCATGTGCATATTCTGGGTATCTGTGGCACGTTGATGGGCAGCATCGCGCTTCTCGCCAAGGCGCAAGGGCATCAAGTTTCTGGTTCGGATGATCAGGTTTACCCACCCATGAGCACTCAGCTCAGGGAGGCCTCCATCCCTCTCCAATCTCCATATTCTGAAAACAGCATCCCCGCCGGCGCTGACCTCGTCGTACTCGGTAACGCTGGGCTCGGCAGAGGTAATCCAGCTGTGGAAGCTTTGCTGACCCAAAGAATTCCCCATTGCTCGGGCGCTGAATTCCTAGGACGGTATGTACTTCAAGATAAGTGGGTCATTGCGGTCAGCGGCACTCACGGCAAAACCACGACAGCATCGATGCTCACTTGGATTTTGAAAGAGGCGGGCCTCGATCCGGGCTATCTCATCGGCGGTGTGCCGATCGACATGGGCCCGTCTGCGGCGATGGGCAGTAGTCCGTTTTTCGTTATTGAAGCGGATGAGTACGACACTTCATTTTTTGATCGCAGAGCGAAATTTCTGCATTACGCCCCTCAAACCCTCATCATCAACAATCTTGAGTTTGATCACGCTGATATTTACCCCGACCTCGCCTCGATTCAGGCCCAGTTTCGGCAATTGGTTCGTCTGGTACCAACCCACGGGCTCATCATCAAACCTGCCGAGGCACCTGCCATCGACGTAGTGTTGGGCGAAGGATGCTGGTCGCCCGTCATCACCGTCTCATTGTCCGGCGAGCCTGACCTGAAGGCGATTTGGAGCGAGGAGACCGAATCCCAGTTCGAAGTTTTTGATAACGGCCATAGGGTCGGCACGGTCAACTGGGCGCTAGCGGGTCAGCACAATGTTGAAAATGCATTGGCCGCCATTGCTGCGGCAAGACATGTGGGTGTACCCCTTGCCCACGCCATGAGCGCCTTATCTACCTTTCGAGGCGTCAAGCGGCGGATGGAGCTCATCTGTCGCGCTGGCGTCATCGATATCTATGATGATTTCGCGCACCATCCCACCGCGATCCAGACCACCCTACTCGGTCTTCGCGCTCGGGTGGGTCAAGATAAGATTATTGCAGTGATCGAGTTGGGTTCGTACACCATGCGCGGAGGTGAGCACGCGGGTCGCTTGAGCAAGGCAGTTGGAGAGGCCGACCAGGTGATCTGGTTCCAACCTCGAGACGTCGCCTTTGATCTAAAGGCTATCGTACAGGAGACACACGCAAGTCTCGTCCATTCAGCCGAGGCCCTACTCTCGCTGCTAGAGCCCCAATTCGATGAACAAGTTGAGGCAACGCATCTCGTATTAATGAGCAACTACCAGTTGGATGGCTTTCGCGAGCTCATCACCGAGCGCTATGGTTGAAAAAGAAACCGACCTCTATGAGCCTGTCGCGACATGGTTCAGCCAGTCCGGTCATCAAGTCATGGCGGAGGTGAAAACCTGCGATGTGGTGACACTGCACGACGATCAGTTGACGATCGTGGAACTCAAGCTGAAACCCAGTCTCAAATTCATTTATCAACTGGCCACCCGGACTCGATACGCGAACTTTGTCTACGCAGCGTTACCGTTTGATTCGGTCTCTGGAACCAATCGAAAACACTGGATCCAACTGCTGCGAAAACTCGGCATCGGACTCTTATGGATTCGTGTGTCTAATCTTGGGTACGCCGTCAAGGAAGCGCTTCGAGCCAAACCACAAACAATTGGGGGGGCAAAAGATAAGCGCATCAGGCTGAGCATTATCAATGAAGCCAAAACCCGGCGCTCGACGTTAGCGCTGGGCGGTCAGTCCACGTTCGTGCCACTCGTCACTGCCTACCGTGAGGACGTGCTATTGACGCTTGCTCTGCTTCAAAAACATGGGCCATTGTCACCCAAAGCATTACGCGCGCTTGGAGCACCAGAGAGAGTCGGCCGCATTCTGCTCAGCAATCACGACGGTTGGTTCGAGCGCATCAGCAGAGGCACTTATGGCCATCTACCCACCGCTTGTGAAGATGCCGCGAGCCGATTCGCCGAGGCTTGGCAAGCTACGGTTCTGCTAGCAGATAATCAATGAATCAGATTGCAGTTACAGAATAAAGACCATCTTTGGTGCCCTCTCCAAGACAAGTTGTTAAACTGCGCTCTCGCCGCCGGGGCCTGAAATGAACATCAAACACTTTTTAACGTCGCTGGTTGAACGCGCCATGACTGACGCAGGCTTGGAGGGCCAGCCTGCGATCATTAAGCAATCCCAAAAGATTCAGTTCGGTCACTATCAAGCCAACGGCATGATGGCTGCAGCGAAGCAAGCGCGTGCAAACCCTCAAGAAAAAGCGAACGAAGTGGTTAACCATCTACAATCGTTCAGTGAAGCAGAGGGTATTGGCTTTGAAGTCGCGGGCCCGGGTTTTATTAACATTACCTTGACCAACGAGTGGTTAACCCAGCTGTTAGCGGAGGCGAGCCTACCGAAAAAGCCAGAAATCGCCACTCCGAGCACCTTCGTCGTCGACTACAGCTCTCCGAACCTTGCTAAGGAGATGCACATCGGTCACTTGAGGTCCACCGTCATTGGCGACACCGTCGTGCGAGTGCTCGAGTACGTTGGACACAACGCAATTCGGGTCAATCACGTGGGCGACTGGGGGGCTCAATTTGGCAGCTTGCTGGCCTACTTAGAAGCGTCCGCCCAAACCGAGCAAGCCCAGACGGCCGCCCTCTCTGACCTGGAAAAGTTCTATCAGGAGGCCAGCGCTCGATTCAAATCCGATGAAACCTTCGCTGCGACGGCCCGCCAATGTGTGGTTGATCTTCAAGGGGGAGATCCGCACCTACTCGCACTATGGCGACAATTCATTGAGACCTCTCTCGATCATGCCAGCAAGGTATACGACTTACTCAACATTACGCTAACACGCGCTGATGTCCGCGCGGAGAGCGCATACAACGAGGCGCTGCATCCTTTGGTCGACCGACTGCGGGGTGAGGGTCTCCTCGTCGAATCTGATGGCGCTCAGTGTGTATTCCTTGACGAGTTCAAAGGTAAAGATGACCAACCGTTACCCGCCATCGTCCAAAAATCAGACGGTGGGTTCCCGTACCTTGCCACCGACCTTGCCGCGCTGGATTACCGCGCGAACACGCTGCACGGTCATCATTTGCTCTATGTGGTTGGGGCTTCTCAATCGCTTCACTTGAAGCAAGCCTATGCTGTCGCTAGAGCCGGCGGCCTGATCAGTGACGAGGTAGAAACAAGACATCTACCGTTTGGCCTCGTGCTGAAAGCCGACGGCACACCCTTCAAAACTCGAGATGGCGCCGACGTCAAATTGATCGACGTGTTAAAGGAAAGTGTTGAACGCGCGGCAACCCTCATTGCTGAGAGAAGTGACGACGCATCGCCTGAACAAACGAAAACCATCTCTGAAGTGGTTGGTATCGGCGCGATCAAATACGCCGAGCTCCAGAAAAACCGAACCACTGACTACACCTTTGACTGGGATACCATGCTCGCGTTTGAGGGAAATACCGCACCCTATTTGCAATACGCGTACACAAGAATAGCGAGCCTACTTGCCAAGGCTGATCGTTCGCCAGGTGATGGGGTTACAGTCACCCACGAGGCTGAGCAATTGTTGGCGCTAAAAATCCTTCAGTTCGATGAGGCGATTTTGACTTATCTTGAGGACTATCAAGCCAATGTCATCTGCCAATACCTCTATGAGTTGTCTGGCCGCTTCATGTCATTCTATGAACAGTGCCCGGTGTTAAGCGCGGAGGAATCCACAATGGGCAGTCGCCTTCTCCTCGCGAGGCTCACAGCTGACACCCTCGTTCAAGGGCTAGATCTCCTCGGCATCAAAACGGTAGAGCGAATGTGAACACGTCTTATGCGCTCATCGCAGCGATGAGCCGAAACCGGGTGATCGGGCGAGGCGATGATATTCCATGGGTGGCCAAAGGCGAGCAAGCATTGTTCAAAAAGATCACCTCGGGCGGCACGGTCATCATGGGGCGAAAAACGTTCGATTCGATCGGGCGCCCTCTGCCCAAGCGCCACAATATCGTCATTACTCGAAAGCCCCGCGGCAACACTGATCAGCTCGATTTTTGCGAGAGCGTGGAAGCCGCGCTCGAACTTGCTGCCACCCTTGCTAGACCTACTTTTGTCATTGGTGGCGGCGAGATCTACGCGCGAACCATCAATCACGCCTCAGCCCTTCACCTCACTACTATCGATATCGACGTTGAGGGCGACGTGTACTTCCCCACTTTTGATGAGGCAGCATTCAACCTCGTTGATACCCAGCATTTTGAAACCAATCTGAAGTACAGTTACCGACACTACACGGCTAAATCATAAGAGGACCCGACATGGCTATTAAAAATCGCGTCACAGAAATGCTCGGCGTTGAAACGCCAATCGTTCAGGCACCCATGGGGTGGATTGCGCGGTCGCAATTGGCCTCCGCCGTGTCCAATGCGGGTGGCATGGGTATTATCGAGACGAGTTCAGGTGAACTCGACGTGATCAAAGAAGAAATCAAACGCATGCGAACCCTCACGGATAAGCCTTTTGGCGTGAATATCGCCCAGGCATTTGTCCGCGACCCTGCCATCGCCGACTTTGTCATCGAGCAAGGCGTGACGT
>CAJXDD010000228.1:0-4719 GCA_913052075.1 uncultured Gammaproteobacteria bacterium | reverse complement strand
AAGGTGTGCTTGATAATGCTCAAGTCATTGCTAATCGTCTGATTGAGGGGGGAGCGGAACTCGTTACAGGCGGGACTAGTAATCACATGATCGTGATGAACACCATGACTTCCTTTGGTATCGATGGTCGGGTGGCCGAGGAAACGCTTGATAAAGCAGACATCACGACCAATAAGCAGATTATCCCTGATGACCCAAATCCACCCCTTAGACCAAGTGGTATTCGCCTTGGTACGCCTGCAGCGACGGCGCGAGGGATGGGGGAGAGCGAGATGAACCAGCTTGCCGATTGGATGATTCGGGCGCTAAAAGCTGCGGAGGATGAAGACGCGTTGGCGGAAATTAGAGGTGAGGTCCACGCGCTATGCGAGCAGTTCCCGGTGCCAGGGATTTGATTCGCTAAGACCGTGTTCCGCAGCGCAAGTCAGCTAAGGTGTTCAATGACAAGTCATGGGCGCACAGGGTCCCCTTACTCCTTCGCATAGAGATCACATAAATGGGACATCTGACGGTGCTATCAGTCCAGTGAAGCGAGGAATGACGTAAGCGCCTCGCCGGCCACCGAAAATGCCTCGTGACTGACCTTGATCGTCTTGGGTTGTCGGAATCCGTGATCAGCACCAGGAATGATCGAGAGCTGTTTGGTGGGCGTGGACAGCTGAGAGAACAGTCTGGCTAAATTTTCCTCATAAGCCAAAGGGTCGCGCTCGCCAGAAATGAAACATACAGGGAGCGTGAGTTTTGAGGCATGCTTCCACCGGCTCAGTGAAGGCTTGTTGGCAGGATGTACGGGCACTGAAAAACAGATGATGGACCCTATCCTCGCCCGCAATGGGTGGGCTTGGTCCAGCAAATGAGCAGCGAGGTGGGTAGCGACTCGAGCGCCATAACTGTGCCCACCAAGGTGTATTCGGTGCTCTGGAAATGCGCTACAAGCCGATTCGAGCGCTTGTTCGTACTCGTTAATCGTGACGGTCAAGTCCCTAGGAGGAAAAGGTTTACCCTCCGCTCTGTAATCGAACTGGAACAGCCAGGTACAGAGTCCCACCCGATTACACGTTTGTGCGATGGCATCCATGTGAGGATGGTGCTGATCCATGCTAGACCCCGGGGCTAGGAGAACAAGATCATTAGATTCATCAACTGTCTTTATCAGTGGGAGTGCCATCCGTTTGCCCGCAAGATTGGCCTATCGAGGTTGCTCACCGTAGCGCGAAGCAATGTGAAGGGCCAAAATTTCACGGGGCCTCAGTCACTCAAGCGCTTAGTTCACATTAACATTCCCCGGGGATTCATTGTGGTTTGCATCATCGACACACAGGTTGTTAACTCTGCATGACGGCACTGGCCGCGCTTGAAGCAATGCGACCCACTGCCATGCTTGGGCAACCAGTGAAACGATTGCCTAGGAAAACGCCTGCGAGGATAGATGAATGATTCGATTCGATGAATGGCTCCCGGTATCTGCGGAGCACCTATGGTCAATTCTGGGAACGGTTGATCGGGTGGATTGGGTGCCTGGTGTCACTGCCTGTGAGCTCGATGGTTCAGTGAGACGGTTACATCTGCCTGGCGCTGGAGATATTGCAGAAGAGATTAAAGTGAGAGACGAAGCGCAATTTCGTCTGGTCTACCAGTGTATTGAATCCCCCCAACCCATGGATTTTCATGAGGCTCGAATCCAAATCATCCCGCATTCCGGTGATCGTTGCAGACTGATATGGGAAGCTGACATTCGCCCAGAGCAGTTTGAGCCCTTTCTGAAAGGAAGTATGGAGGGAGCGCTTGCTCAGCTGAGGGAAGTTGCCGTATCGAGTGCTGGCCAAGCTTAGTTCCATCTCTTAGGACTCCTGTTCTTTACCGTTTACTGGAGCGTGGCTTAAGTCACCTACAAGTCATCGGATCTTAGAGGAAATTCATCAAGTAGCGTTTGCCAAAGCACCTGGTTCTCGAATCCCGATTGCCATTGATTAAAAGCGGGGGCGATTGCGCCCGGCGGCCTCACGAGCTGAGCGAGCGCTCGGTCAAGGTCGACCAAAAATGTCTGAGCAGGTTTTGACCCGAGCAGAAACATAGACATCAGCGCTTGGTCATCACGGTCTAGTTGACAAGAACCAGAGAGGGATTGCCTTCGAAGGCGCGCGACTGCCTCGCTTGTTTGCTCGACGAGATAAAAGACTCGTCTCGACAATTGAGGTCCTCCCCACGCTTGAGCCCAGATCAGGCCTTTTGCTGGGCAAGCCCGGCAAGACAGTGCCGAGACAACGGGCCCCTGCCAAAAGGTAATATCCCAGCGGGCGGTTTCACGACGGTTGCTGAACCAATCCCAGTCGTGCGCGTGATCGCAGGTTGTCTCTTCGGTGAGTGACGCCGAGTGACTCACACCTTTTTGGCCAGCTCGGTAAACGCAAGCGCGATTTCATTGGCCCGCACAGTCAGAGGGTGGTCTGATGCAAGATTTGGCTCCGAGAAAACCGAGAAGGCCTGCGGGACGACGAAGAACTCAGGGAAAACGATAGCGCCTATCCCGCGAAGATAGTTGGCAAGCTCTGCCGCCGCCCTGATGCCTCCTAGACCGCCTGGCGAGCTGCTACAGATAAGTACCGGTTTCAGCCTGAATGCGGAGAGATCTGGCGCGCCCTGATCACTTCTAGTCAACCACGTTAGTGTGTTGAGCAAGAGAGGCGTGATAAGGCCGTTGAATTCGGGGCAACCGATGATGAGTCCGTCAGCTTTCTGAACCGAGGATCTAAAATCGCAAAGGCTGGACGGATAACCATTCGATTGCTCTGTGACCTGGCGGTATAGGGGAAGGTTGAGCGTTTCCAACCGCTGCGATTCAACCGCGTGCCCGAGTTCGGATACGGCGGTTGAGACCAGTGACGCAGCTAGCCAATTGACGGATTCCTCTCGATCACTGCCTGCGAAGGTAAGAAAGGCCATGCGCTGAGCTCCTTATTTGATCGCGCTATCAATTTCGGTGATTGGCTTGAATAAGACCGAAAAGTCAGTTTAATCTGCGACGGCAAAAATATGAATGAGGTCAATATGACGGATGACGCAACAGCAAGCGGTCCTCTTCCTGCAGTGCCCTATATCAAGGGGGCTGGCACAGATGATCCGTACCTCGAGGGAATGGCGTGCGGTCAGTGTGGGGCCGTTTTTTTGGGCGAAAGAGACACCTGTTCAAGTTGTGGGGGTAGAGATACGCTTGAAAAGAAGCGGTTGGGAAATACAGGGAAACTGTACTCTTACAGCATTGTATTCCGCAGCTTTCCTGGTATCGACGTACCTTATATTTCGGCTATCGTTGATCTTGATGGCGGGGGTACTGTTAAGGGGAACTTAATCGGTATTGACCCCGACCCTGCCAACTTGGCGTTTGACATGCCCGTCGACGTGATCTTCGATGATGCGCTTGGACGCAAGGATAAAGAAGGCAATAGTTACATTAGTTATTTTTTTAAACCAGCGGCGTAGAACGCGAAGTCGCCACAAAGCATAGGAGCTGCAAATGAGTGATGTGTATGTAGTGGGTGTAGATATGATCAAGTTCGGCCGTTTCCCAGACAAGACGGTCCCACAGCTTGGCGCGCAAGCGGCGTTGATGGCGCTAGATGACGCAGGCTTACAGATTCAGGATATGCAGGCGTTATATTGCGGCAACCTCGGGCAGGCTTCTGGCATGGTTGGCCAGCGGGTGCTGCAAGAAATCGGTCAGACAGGGATGGCCGTCGTGAATTGCGCGAATGCTTGTGCGACGGGTGCGACGGCCTTCCGTGAGGCATGGATGTCGATTAAGGCTGGTGTGTTCGATTGTGTGTTGGCGGTTGGTGTAGAACAGATGGGTAAGGGGCTGCTCGGCGGGGCCGGCGGTGCCACAGGGATTCCAAAAGAGGGATTACTTGGGTCAGGGACGATGCCAGCGGTGTTTGCTGAAGCGGGTATGGAACATGCGCGTAACCATGGAACCACTTTCGAGCAATTTGCAAAGGTCAGCGTAAAGAATCATCACCACTCAACCATGAATCCAAAAGCGATGTATCAGATCGAAACGCCGCTAGAGACTGTGATGAACGCGGAGATGATCTCTTATCCTAATACTAAGCTCATGTGTTCAGTGAACGTCGACGGTTCGGCTGCGGCAGTCTTGGTTTCTGAAAAGAAAGCCAAAGAACTGGGATTGCAGCGAGCCGTGAAGGTTCGCGCGTCGGTCTTAACCAGTGACCCTTACAGCGATCGTGATCTCGTCATGCCAGACGTTAATTCGGTGACTCGAATGGCGGCCAAGCAAGCGTACGAGATGGCTGGAATTAGCGCCGATGACCTAGATCTGGTTGAGTTACACGATTGTTTCGCAACGGCCGAAATCCTTCATTATGAAAACCTCGGGCTCTGCGGTGATGGGGAAGCCGGTCGAATGATTGACGAAGGCCAGACCTCACTAGGCGGAAAGATTCCGGTCAATGTCTCGGGCGGTCTACTCTCGAAGGGTCATCCGTTAGGTGCAACGGGGATCGCGAATATTTACGAACTCTGCACGCACCTTCGAGGCGAAGCGGGAGCTCGACAAGTGGAAAACGCAAGATTCGGGATGGCGCATGTCATCGGTCTGGGTTCTGCTTGCGGGATTCACATCCTGGAAAAAGTCGCTTAACCACGCCATCAATTACGGGCGACGGGGCCAGTTATCACTGGCCCTTTTCATTTGGAGCGCTA
>CAJXDD010000227.1:0-4722 GCA_913052075.1 uncultured Gammaproteobacteria bacterium | reverse complement strand
TCGTTTTGAACAGTTGTAAGAGAAGTAGCCTCGTTATCGGTCCCGATTGCATCGCAATATGCGGCTAGGGATCCAGAGCTCGCCGCAAAGTTTGTTATTGCGGTCGCTTGCGCTTCATAATTGGGGATAATCGCGTTATCCGTTATCCCCCTAAGCATGGCAGCAATATTTGAATCGCCAGAGCTGGAGCTTGAATCATCGCTGCTGGAGCTTGAATCATCGCTTGAGGTCGTTGAAGAACTCCCTGAGCTACTTGTTGAAGAGCTTGTTGAGGATGACGATGAAGTGCTTGAGGTGCTCGTATTTGAAGAACCGGCACTACTGGTTGCTTGTGGAGTCGAGGTGCCACCGCCTCCGCCACCGCCGCCACATGCGGCAATAACCATTGAACAAGACGCCAAAAGGATTAATGCGATTTTTGAATTAGTCATTTTATTCTCCGCAAAAAAAGAACCGACCCAATGGTCGGTCCTTCTTATTATCGACTTTCAAAACCCTCATACGTTAATGCAAACGAGAGTGATTCTCAATTAGACGCTACTTTACCAAGCTGCAGTGACCGTTTCATCGAAGCCATAAGCTTCCTGAATAAGTGTGCGGTTACCTTGCATCATGGAGATGTAGCCATCTGTTCCTCCAGAGTAGGCAATACCAGCTTGAGTACCGTCGGGCATTACCGGAGCATCGCCCATTCTTGAGAGGATAAGCTTCAAATTATTGCGACCTTCTCCAGAGGCAAATGGAGACCAAGGGCTAAATTGAAGACCCAGTGCAAAACCCTTCATCTCACCCCAGTGCTTGGTGTAGTTATTGAAATTTGAAACGCTCGCAAACTTGCCATCACTAAACTCGCCAATATCAGCGATGATGTCGTTGATATAGTGGATAACAGTAGCTGCAACGCACTTCTCCATCGCGACACCCGCAATTTCAGCCTGGGCCTGCACAACAGCATACTGGGCGTCAGACATAGAACCAGCGATGGTCGCTTCTGAAATCACGTGGCGACCCAAAACGAATGCATCGAAGGCTTCCTTCGACAAGTTTGTCTCGCCTACACCGTCAGCGTCGATATCCAAACGGTCTCGCTTCGCACAATTTTGAGATATACCGAGAAAGACTTCTGATCGAGGATCGATGCTGCCGTCTTCATTCGCATCATTGTAGCCGTTCTTATAGGCATCACGCGATTCAGGGAAACCCTCACCAGGGGTTTTACCAACAGCCTCATCGTCGGTGAATTCGTTACCGTTCCTAGCAGCACCGTAATAGCCGAAAGCTTCATCCCAGTCGTGCTCCCCAGTTCCATAAGCTTTCGTGCCTTTCTCCTGGTCAAGCATATTTTGGAAATCTTGCTGTAAGTAGTCATTTGTTGCCTGAGAGAGCGTTACCGCGCCAAGCAAGAACTTCTGAATTAGCTGTCGCCAGTTGCGACCGTGGGCGTCTGTTTGATAGTTGCTAACGTCAACGGTAACGTCACCATCGACAGTCGATACCACTACCGATGTTCCATCACTCACCTCATCAGCCAGCTTACCAATCATGTAGTCAACCACTTCGATTGGAATCGCAGATGAAGTCACTCCTTCTTCCCAGCCGAAGAATTCATCGCCAATCAGTTTGGAAGTCTCGCCTCCACCATCTCCGTCACCACCAGCGATTTTACCATCAAGATTCTTTCCGCTGCTGATATCGGTAACGGTTGCTGCGTTTAGTACCGGTTCTCCGCCTTTCGTTGTATAGAAGGCCAGAGACAGATCTTCTGTTGGACCATCTACCCAGTCATGCATTGCGTCGAGTGCAGCGGTTCTGTCCATCCCTTCCGTGACACTTGTCATCGTATTAACAAGTCCGAGAATCAGCATCTGACGGGCAACCTGACCCGTATAGCTAATGGACGACTCACCTTCAATGAATGCACTAGCAAACTCTCCGTAGGTATCGGGTGCGTTCGACGAGTCGCAAGCGTCACCCACCGTGTCGCCGTCTGCATCCAGCTGTGCACCGTTCGCGGTGTTCACGCAGTTATCGGCATTATCGCCAATGCCATCGCCATCAGCATCTGAGGATTCAGCCGCATTCGCTGGAAATGCATCCTGCCCATTCGCTACTCCGTCTCCGTCACTGTCGAGAGAGCCATAGCTTGGATCGTCATCAGAGCAGGCAGCGAAAAACGTGACAGCTGTCACCAGTATCGCTTTGCTCCAAAAACTTGGTTTTAAGAACATTTTTAGTTCGTTCATTAGTCACTTCTCCATTTTAGAAATCTACTCCCGGGCTTAATTTTTGCTTCCTCTGACAAGCAATTTGGTCCGGTTCAGGTTGGCCTAAATCAAGCGAATGCCAATAGTAATGAGAATAATTCTCATTAGCAACATTATTCAAAGATTTCTGTAGCGAGAAAAGCCAGATCGAAAGTTAATTTCCATCTGCCGTGGTCTCACAGAGATAAGATACGGGAGGTCATTGCGGTTGACCTGACCAAGCTATCGTCGTAGTTTGTACTCAATATTTGGATTCGAGAGAGGGGTCGCGCGATGAGCGAAGCAGTTGATCTAGAATTAGATGAAAAGGTGGAGGAAAAAAAGCCGGACGAGTTCGCACGAGCAGGTTCTGAGCAGGATTCCGTGAAGGGGGAGATCCCCTCGGCATATAACGTCGATTTAGATTCGATAAACCCTGTCTGGAACAGGTTGTTTCAAGAGAATAAGAACCTCGAGTACTTTGAACGACTCAGAGCAGAAGATCCGGTTCATTTTAACGATACGGAAATTGCGGGTCGTTACTGGTCTCTTACACGCTATGACGATATCAAAGCGGTCGACATGGACCACCACAATTTTTCTAGCGCGCATGGTATAACGCTTGGTTTTCCGATAGATAGGCCGCTGCCCGAGGGAGCCCTAGATATCTCTCTATTCATCGCGATGGATCCACCAAAACATGATGTGCAGCGAAAAACAGTTGCCCCAGTCGTCTCAGCGCGGAATATGCATGCATTGGAGCCCCTGATAAGAGAGCGGACTGCTAATGTGCTCGATTCATTGCCCATTGGAGAGACTTTCAATTGGGTGGACAAAGTGTCTATAGAATTAACGACACAAATGTTGGCCACGCTATTCGATTTTCCTTTTGAAGAGCGAAGAAAACTGACTCGTTGGTCAGACGTTGCAACAGCAGCGCCTGGCTCAGGAATCGTAGATACCGAAGAACAGAGGAGAGCCGAGCTTTTCGAGATGCTCGCTTACTTCAACGACATATGGGAGCAAAGAAAAGCGAACCCTACCGGTGATTTCGTGTCCATGTTGGCTCACGGTGAAGATACCAAGGATATGCAGCCTCTTGAATTCATGGGCAACCTGATCCTTTTGATCGTTGGTGGAAACGACACTACTAGAAACTCGATGTCCGGCGGCGTTCTTGCGTTGAATCAGTTCCCAAAAGAGTATGACAAATTGAGAGCAGATCATTCGCTCATACCGAATATGGTATCCGAGGTGATTCGATGGCAGACACCTCTTGCCTACATGAGACGTACAGCTAACTCGGACTGCGAGATAAGAGGTAAGCAAATTAAAGCTGGTGACCAACTTCTCATGTGGTACCTGTCAGGAAACCGTGATGAGGATGTCTTTGAAAACGGAGAAGACTTGATCATCGATCGTCCCAATGCCCGAAATCATTTGTCGTTCGGATTCGGAATACACAGATGTATGGGTAACAGAACTGCTGAATTACAACTCAAGATCCTTTGGGAAGAGATAATGAAGCGTTTTGAGCATATCGAAGTAGTCGGCAAAGAAGAGAGGACTTTCTCTTCGTTTGTTCGGGGTTACACAGAACTCCCAGTTCGATTGCATAAAAAGGTATAGTTAACCCTTAAAGATATTAAACATGGGGTAATAAATGGGCGCCTTTTGCTATGGTGCCCGTTTCGGCGGTCCCGTCTACCTGATCAGGTAGATGCGTCGATTGAAGGGGTAATTTATTGAAGGTCATAACACCTTTGTTCGCGTCGTTCGTCGTTTTCGGGTTGTCCTGCGCTTTATCTCCCCTTTCGTGGGCAGAGAAAAAGCCATCATTACAAGCAAAGCGGTTATTCGTTGACCCCCAGTTGGATGGCGAGGTGATCTCGGACCCAGCTTGGGATGTCGCTGACAAGGCGACAGACTTCACTCAGCAAAGACCATATAACGGGAGAGCAGCCTCTCAAAAAACAGAGGTCTATGTTGGGTACAGTAAAGACACTTTGTATCTAGGTGTTGTGTGTTTTGACTCAGAACCTGACAAATTGATCGTATCCGATAGCGGTCGTGATTCGAATTTGTCAGATGTCGATAGTTTTATGGTTATCTTTGACTCTTTCTTGGATCGGCAAAACGGGTTGATGTTCGGAACAACACCAACGTCGGTCGAATATGATGGCCAGATCATCAAAGAAGGCTCTGGTCGATTCGGCTCCGGTGGCGGAGCTGTCAATATGAATTGGGATGCCAAATGGGTCGTGAAATCCAGAGTAACGGAGTACGGATGGTCGGCTGAATTTGCCATACCTTTCCAGTCGTTGAGATATGGTAAAGGGGATTTACAAGACTGGGGAATCAACTTTCAGCGGAATATTCCTAGAAATGATGAAAGGTCGTTCTGGGTGCCTCTAGGGAGGCAATATAATCTCTACAGGGTTTCTGAAGCTGGAACCTTAGAAGGACTTCGCCCGCCAAG
>CAJXDD010000226.1:0-4733 GCA_913052075.1 uncultured Gammaproteobacteria bacterium | reverse complement strand
CCACAGGCGCGCCCTCTGCCATGGCAGGACGAAAGCGGGTGTAGGATAGGCGTGAACGTGCCCACCGCGAAAATTTAGCTGATACCGTCCGGTCCGTGATCTTGACGCCTTTGGTTCGGCCTTTCTCAGTGACCATCATAGTCATATCAGCATAAAGGTCTGCGTCGGATGGGGCCCGGGTAGGTCGTCTCTCAAGCAGTAACGGCGTGATCTTTTTGGGATTTAGTAGCACTGGCTCGTTGAACTGAGCGAGCGCTTCTGGCGATGAGGAAGCGAGTAGTGACCACGCCATTTCATAAGCGTCGCCAGATTTTGGGTTCCCGCTTAGCACCATTCCGTCTCCTAGCTCGAGCCAGGCGTTAGCTAGGTCCTCATCATCGACTGTTTCTTGGGCCATCAATATATCAAGCACTCGCTGGAGTGGCGCTTCGTTGAGGCGAAAGGCGGTCCCCTGCATCTGCCTTATCCGCACCAAGGAGCGCAGAGGGTCGATCAGCTTAATCGACGTGCGGCCCGCGGTTTGCTCAAGCGTGCCGATGAGGGTTTCGAGAAGCGCGAGACTTTCAGTGAACATGGCCTGCCGAATCGCCCGTGTTGGCTCATTCTCTAGCGGTGAGATAAGGGCTGCTCGCTGCCCAAGATATTCGGCAACGTTTTGCTTAATTGAGATGAGCACCGGGTGGTTTTCGTCGTAGTGTGCCTCCGCTACTCTGAGCAGAAACCGCTGTTGCGTATCAGCATTGAAAAGCTCTCGTTGCGCTAAATAGACTCTCGTCAGCCAGTTCACCGCCTCAGCCTGCGAAAAAGTGAGTACCCCATCATTCCTGTGCAGGATATTTTGTCCCCATTGAAAGTCGTCTTTGGCTTGATCGAAATCGCCGACCTGAAACGCCGAGATACCACGAGCCATCACGGCTTTGAACAGCTCGGGAGCAAACGGAGTGCCTTCGGCGTTTAGAAGATCTAATGCCTCCGATAAAGACAGTAGCCCCTGATCGGGGCGACCTGCGTGGACCGCGAGCATTGCCGCATTCGCGAGCCACTGGCCTGCTGCTTGGTCCTTCGCAGGACTAGGTTGGGTACTACGCTCGATCATCAGCGTCTCTGCTTCAGCGTAAGCCAGTTCTTCTTGGGCATCAGCACTCATTGAGCCATTCATGATGGTGGTAATGGTTTGTTGCTGCTTGCCCTCATTGAATTCAGTGTACAAATAGTTAAGCACTGACTGTTGTCCAAAGCTTGCAAGGGGAATCGTTAGCCCGAGAAAGAGGATAGTTCTGGCAAGTCGCTCAATCATTGGATGTCGCCTGAGGCTGAACATGGTTGACGTGTTCGGCAGGCAGGCTTCCTAATTCAATGGTTTCGGAAGGCATGGCTTCATCTCCCTGGCGGTTTGCGCCCCGAAAGGTCTGCACGAACGAGAAGGGGGAAGCTACCGCGACACCTGCTTCAATTTTTGGCATCATTCTTACGCGTTTCATGATGTCGATGAACAATCGCTTGACCTGGCCTGGTGTGCCTTGTTCGAAAGTGAGATCGGTAACTCGGCCGCGAGCGGTAACTGTCATAGTCATAGAGATAGAAAGATCAGCGAGCTTTTCATCGCGCTGGTATCGGCTCGGCAAATCCTGCTTAATTTTACGTTTTAGGAAAGCAATCGGCTCGCCAACAAGGTCAGCCGCGAAGGCGGGACCTGTTTTCAAGCCAGTCTGATCTTCAATCATCACGGGCAACATGCCATCAATGGGCACAATAAAAAAGAGAGGGGACTCCTCGAGCTCCCTGTCCTCCTCGAACATCGATTGGTTCCTTGCGTACCGCATTCTGATTTGCTGCTCTAGCATGCGGCTTCGGATACTCTCATCAGAAGGTAGTGTGACTCTGCGCAGTGAGGGAATGAAGTAGGGTTCGCTGTCTGAGAGTTGCGCCGTGAGCTGATCAATAGCATCGTTATCTCGCTTTTTGGACCTGAGCAGCAGCGCCTCGACCGTTTGTCGAGTCACACTGGATGCTACCTTTGAGGTCGATGGGGAGCCTTGCGCGTCGACGCTCGACTCGTCTTTCCGAATCAAATTTAGCAGCGCTTCGGCGCCGCAACATCGGCCGATGAATCGTGCGAGTCGTGCTTCCATGACTATGATGGACTGCTCGAGTTCATCGTCCATCGGGCTTGCGTCCTCTTTGACATCCGCAATGAGGGCCTTCGCTCGGCGGTACTGAGCAGTATTGAAATACCAATCCAGCAATGTCTGGTTGGAAGGTAAATCACCTTTGTCGGCTCGCTGCCCGAGAAAGTGCTGTAGATGGGCAAGCTTATCGGCCTGCCTGAAGTCATCTTCCTGAACGGCCAAATTCTGCAGTTGCTGGACAATGGGGATTTGATTTTTAGTCGTGACGCCTTCTTCGCGATGGATGAGATAAAGCGCGTTAACCAATGTATCGGCCGCTCCTAGAATATCGCCTTCGCTCGCTAGTGCGCGCGCACGGATTCGAAGCGCATCGACCTCCGCCTGCGGCTCTGACGCATTATTTGAAAGTCGCTGTTCATCCAAATGAGCCGGTAAGGCAATTTCACTGGCCCTGCTTACCGTCGCTGCATGACTGGGGTGAGGCAGGAGCAACAGCAAGAGCAAGATAAGGGGGGCGCGTTCGAAGCGAAGACAAGATAGGAACCCTTGGCTGGCGCAAGATTGGTCATCATTGGCCGACTGCTCACCCAAGACACGCTCCAAAAAGCCACGTCCTTGATGGAAGCGAGAGATTTTGGCGGATGCCTGCGTCCCCTTACGAAGGCTCATAGTGTCATCTCTTCGTGTCCAAGATTGCAGAATACTGATCTGTAAGTACGATAATGTGAATCAGAATGATTTTAAATGGCGTAACACTAATTGCGTCTTTCAGGGAGTGTTCAGCCTCCTTGGCTAACCTAGCAGGCTGTGGGGCTTTGGATACAAGACCAAACGATTGAGCCTGAGTTGAGCCCAGCGTAGCCGCCCAGGATAGCGATAGCCTCAAAAGGTTTGGTCAGCGCTAGCAGAAGGTGAGGCAATGGTTGATACGACCATTGATTGTGGGAACTTTGGTTTTTGGACCATAAACAAAAAAGCAATCGTTGAAAGCGCAGTTAAGAATGGAAAGAACGGAAACAGCGAAAAAGAAACAGCAAAAAAAAGAAGGACTGAACGAGTGAAGGTCGTTACAAAGAGAGTGATGAGCCAACTGGCGGCGCTATGTCTTGTGTCGGTCTCGTCTGCCGCCTTGGCTGTCTCAGAAGAAAAGGAGATTGAGCGTGGCGCGAAAGAGCATCAGAAAATTGTGTCACAGTTTGGCGTGTATCCAGACGAGCAGCTGAGCACATACATCGACCGGGTCGGTCAGCGGCTGGCTAAAGAGAGTAGCCGACCCAATCTTAACTATACGTTCACCGTCTTAAACGATGACATGATCAATGCGTTTGCCTTGCCCGGAGGATTTATCTACATCACGCGCGGCATGTTGATGCATCTGAACTCTGAGTCAGAGCTGGCCGCGGTGCTAGGCCATGAAATTGCGCATGTCACGGAAAAGCATGCGCTGAAACGTGAAACGAGGAGCAAACTTCAAAATATTGCTTCGATCGGTGCAGCGTTTCTGACGGGTCAGCCGGGCGTTGCTGAACTGGGTCAAGTGCTCGGCGGTGTGTTGATAACGGGGTATAGCCGCGAATTTGAATTAGAGGCCGACGAGGTGGGAGCTCAGGTGATGGCGAAGGCCGGTTATGCACCCAACGCCATGCTGAAAACGATCGACATTCTCAAGAACAAGGATAGGGTAGAGATTCAACACGCCAAGTTAGAGAAACGCGAGCCTCGGGTTTACCATGGATTCCTATCCTCCCATCCGGACAATGACACCCGCTATCGTGAGGCTATTAAGGCATCTGACGCCCTGCTGGCCGAGTATAGTGAGTTCATTCGGGTTGACGAATTCCTAGAGCAATTGAATGGCATGGCCTATGGACCAAGTCGACAAACGGGCGTTCTGAGGCGCCAGTCATTTATGCATCCTCGGCTGGGCTTAAAGTTATCCATTCCTGCCGGTTGGCGTCAGAAGCAGCAGCGGCGAGGTGTGCAATTTGTATCCCAGGATGGCAGCGCGGTCTTTAACCTCAGCACGCTAAAGCTAAAAAGGGGACTCGACTTAGCTAAGGCGGCCAAGGAACAAATGGGGTTCCAGATTAGGGAGGGAAAGGCTCTCACGATCGGTGGCATGCCGGCTTATTTGGGAATCGCTGATCGAGTCGATACGCCCTTTGGTACCCGCCCATCCAGGCTTGTACTCCTCGCAGACCAGCGTAAGGGCATCTTGTACGTCGGGCTGGGTGCGGGCCAATTTGATCTGAAACGCATCGCGGCAGACGGTGATTTCATCAAGATTATTTTTAGCATGGAGCGAATGGCGCGCGACGACTTTCAAGGCGCTAAGCCGCTCAAAGTTCAAGTGGTTCGGGCAGAGTCTGGGACGACCTTTGAGTCGCTCGCGGCTGCCTCGGATCTGCCGAACTATGCCCTCGATCAACTGAGAGTGATCAATGGTCTCTATCCGAAAGGTCAGCCAGAGCCGGGGCAACTCATAAAAATCATTGACTAATCGATGAAATATTAAGAATCACTAAGCGTGAGTAGCGCCTCGTGGGAAACGAGCTGTTCCTCGACCGAGACCCCCGGAATGCGTCCCCTCGCGATCAAATAATT
>CAJXDD010000225.1:0-4738 GCA_913052075.1 uncultured Gammaproteobacteria bacterium | reverse complement strand
ATATTCGCGAGCGACTCAATATGCGAGATTTTATGGATACGATGCGCGCATCCGGTATCGAAATGTCGCAGCCTCCGGTGCTCTCCAATCAAGACCGGCAGAAGTTCGCCAACGGATTGGATAAGTGGTTGAGGCAAACAGCGTCGTCTTAAGAGTTTTCCTTGATTAGTGATTGTTTATTTAAGAGAGGGATAGCTCGATAGGTGAATAAGCTACCCCGCAGATGATCAGAGCGGGTAACCGCCTGGACATCACTGAGCCCTTATCTAATCAATCATTGTGGGTCATCGCATCGCGCTCACGACCCTATGTGTTGAATTACTGCCAATGATGGCTAGGGCCTTAGCCTTTTTGGATACGTGTGCCGCGGCGGATTAATTCATGCCGACTAATCTTCCAGGCACCATCGATTCGCTTCATTTCGGTGACATAAGTCGCCCATAAAGTGAGCGTCGTGTCAGGATCGTTTGCCATGTAATGTAGCGCCTGGACGTCGGTTCGAACGTCAGCATGATCGCCTGTGACTTCAGCATAAACAGGACCCAGCATATGCTGGGTGGCGCCAAAAGCCTCGAGCTTGCCGATAACGTCAGTGACCCACTGATCTGCTCCCTGAGTGGTTCCGTCGCCAAACCCGACAATGACGACGTCGTCGGCGAAGCACCGGCGGTACCGATCAAGGTCGCGCTCGTCCACTCCTGCAGCGTAGTTGCTCATGACATCTTGAATAGCGATTCGATCGGCGACAGTAGCAATATCAGACATAAAAAGTCTCCTAGTTGATGAGGTGCGAGCAGGATGACATCAGACGGCTCGCGGGATTTTTTTCAATCATAGTCGCGTGTCCATGAAGGCTCCAGCCTAAGTGTGCCAGGGAGCCAGAGCGCTAGGGAGGATTTCCTCCTGTCGATGCGCCCTGCTACACTCCGCGTTCTGTTTTTTGCTGTTGATTGCTTATGGCCGTCCAATTCGTAGCTTCTTGCGAATTACCGACTCAGTTCGGAACGTTTGAGATGCATGGGTTTGAAGACCCGGACACCGGTCAAGAACACATTGCGCTAACGCTGGGTAACGTTCACCAGTCGGAGCACATCCTATGTCGCGTCCACTCAGAGTGCCTCACCGGAGACTGTTTATTCAGCAAACGGTGCGATTGTGGCGCCCAGTTAGAGATGGCGTTGCAATTGATTGCCGAGCGAGGAGCCGGTGTGCTGCTCTATCTTCGGCAAGAGGGTCGCGGTATTGGCTTGATCAATAAGATCAGGGCTTATCAACTGCAAGATGCCGGCGCGGATACTGTAGAAGCTAACGAGCGACTTGGATTTGATGCTGACCTACGTGACTATTCTGTCTGCCGCCATATGTTTGCTCACTTGCAGGTTCGCTCCATCAAACTACTAACCAACAACCCCCTAAAAGTGAACGCGTTAACGAAGTTAGGTATTGATGTATCCGATCGAGTTCCTATAGAGACTGGGCGCAACGATCACAATGCACGCTACTTAGACACCAAAGCTGGGAAAATGGGTCATCTGCTCGAGCAAACCAACGAATCTTCATGAGCGGCTGACCCATTGCTCGCAATCCGACATGCAGAGTTTAAGAAGTTATGTTCCCTCGCAGTACAAGGCCGTGGAAAGACCGACTGATAGATCCTGCGTTCACTAAACCATAGGTGATCGAGAGACGTCCCGAAGATAACGGGCCGCCTTATAGATCTTGCTTAAAACGATCAATCGCGGCAATGATAGATTCAGCGTCGAGGGCACATTGCTTGCGCATAGCCTCGGGTTTATCCGGGTCGATGAAAGCATCTGGAATGGCAATACGAAGCAGCGGTGTTTGGACACCGTGCTCATGAATCACTTCTCCCACAGCTGAGCCCGCACCCCCTTGCTGAGCGTTCTCCTCAACAGTCACCAACAGTGAGTGGGTCTTAGCCGTCGCCACAATGAGGTCAACGTCGATGGGTTTCACAAAACGCATATCGGCGACGGTAGCATCCATCGACTCGGCTGCGCTCAATGAAGGTGCAACCATGCTGCCAAAGGCTAAGATCGCGACCCCGCTCCCCTCTCTCTTTGTGACGCCCTTGCCAATGGGTATGGGTTCGAGTCCATCGGGCAACAAAGTCCCGGGTCCGGCGCCTCGCGGATAGCGCACGGCTGCTGGCCCCGTGAATAAATAGCCGGTGGTTAGCATACGGTGCAGCTCTGCTTCATCGGATGGCGTCATCAGGATTAGATTCGGAATGGGTCTTAAAAAGGATAGGTCAAAGACGCCCGAGTGAGTGGGGCCATCCTCTAAAAGGCCGGCGCGATCAATAGCAAAGAGTACGTCCAGATTTTGAAGTGCGACATCGTGGATGACTTGGTCGTAAGCACGTTGTAAGAAGGTTGAGTAGATAGCGACTACCGGTTTCATCCCTTCGCAAGCAAGGCCGGCTGCTAGCGTTACAGCGTGTTGCTCAGCAATCGCTACATCGAAATAGCGGTCGGGAAATTGCTCAGAAAAGGCAATTAAGTCAGAGCCCTCACGCATCGCTGGCGTGATCGCCATCAATTCAGGACTTTCTCCAGCTTGCTTCACCAACCATTCGCCAAAAACATTGGAGTAGCTTTTCTTCTTCTCATTCTGGCCCTTGAATGCTTCGAGTTTAGTTTGAGAATGCGAGCCAATGGGCGACTCTTCAGCGGGTAAGTAGCCTTTCCCTTTACGAGTGACGAGGTGCAAAAACTGGGGGCCCTGGAGATCTTTGATGTTGTTGAGGGTTGCCACAAGGGCGGGTAAATCGTGTCCGTCGAGGGGTCCCATATAGTTTAGTCCAAGCTCATCGAACAGTGTCCCTGGTACCACCATGCCCTTCATATGCTCCTCGGTTCGTCTGGCGAGGGCCTTGGCGCCTGGGAGTCCACTTAGCATCCGTTTACCTCTTTCTCGAACGCTCAAATAAAACTGGCTGCTTAAGATGCGCGCAAAGTAACGAGAAAGTCCTCCCACATTTTCGGAAATCGACATCGCGTTATCGTTGAGGATCACAAGCAGGTTCGCGCTCGTTGCGCCCGCGTGGTTAAGCGCCTCAAAAGCAAGTCCCGCGGTCATTGCCCCATCGCCAATCACAGCCACGGTGCGCGAGGGATCTCCCTTGGCTTGTTTGGCGATGGCCATCCCGAGCGCCGCGCTTATGGATGTCGATGAGTGGCCCACGCCAAATGTGTCGTAGGAGCTCTCTTCTCGCATGGGGAATGGGGCGATACCTCCCGCTTGTCGCAGCGTGTGCATCCGCTCACGTCGACCTGTCAGAATTTTATGTGGGTAGGTTTGGTGACCAACGTCCCAGACTAGGTGATCATGTGGTGTATTGAGGCAGTAGTGAAGGGCGATGGTTAGCTCGACAACCCCTAAGCCCGCGCCAAAGTGACCGCCCGTTTGCCCGACCGAAAAAAGCAGAAAGTGCCTAAGCTCCTTGGCGAGGGTCTCAAGCTGGTCCGTCGTCAGCCCGCGCAAATCACTGGGCGTATTCACCGCATTCAGCAGTGGCGTCTCAGGTCGTTTTTTCGGAATGGTGTAAAACATGACTTTCAAAGCTGCCTTAGCAGCGCGCAGTTTAACTTAAACGCTCTCAGTTTGATGACAATTAATAGTCGCGATGAGCGACAAAATGGATCAGTTGATCAAAGGACGCAGTCAATAGATTCGCGTCACCTAGTGATTGACGAGATTGCTCCAGTGTCGTTTGGAGAGCACTTCTCGCTCCGTCAATGCCGAGCAGACTGACGTAGGTAGATTTTGATTGCCGTGCATCGGCGCCTGATAGTTTGCCGAGCGTATGGTCATCACCTGTGGCGTCAAGAATGTCGTCTTGAATTTGGAATGCGATACCCAATGCAGACCCAAAAGCAGCAAGTGGTGCTTGATGCTGGCCACTAATAATGCCAGGCGCGGTAGCCGCGAATTGAATTAAAGCACCGGTCTTTCTTGCGTGAATATTTTGTAGTGCATCAAGCTCGATTTCAGCACCCTCAGCCAACATGTCTAAGGATTGTCCTCCGACCATGCCGTCTGGACCTATGGCCGCGCTCAACTCACGGATGAGTTCAAGCCTAACGTCACTAGAGAGCAGCTCGTCACTTGCCAAGTGCTGAAAAGCGAGGGACTGCAGAGCATCTCCAGCCAAGATGGCAATGGCTTCATCAAATTGGATGTGGGTAGTGGGTTTGCCGCGTCTTAACTCATCGTCGTCCATGGCGGGAAGGTCGTCATGAACAAGCGAATAAGCGTGTACTAGCTCGATAGCGAGGCTCGTGCTGTCACCCAATTCGAGGTCAAGTTCGAGGGCCTCACAGCCCATATAAACGAGGGCTGCGCGTAAGCGTTTGCCGCCGTTTAAGGTAGCGTAGCGCATCGCCTCGGCGAGTTGATCAGAGGCCGAGGGCTGAGATAGCGTCGCGGTTAAAGCTCGCTCAATTCGACTTTGAAGCGGCGCAAGGAATTCACTCCCCATCGGTACCGTCGATCATCGTTTCCGTCGTCAGCTCACCATTTTTTTCGATTAGCACGTCAATTTGCTGTTTGGCATCAGAGAGTGCCTGCTGGCAAGCTCTGGTGAGTTGAATACCCTCCTCGAAGGCGCGTAGCGACTCTTCCAGTGAAAGATCGCCCGACTCCATGGTCTCAACAATGCCCTCAAGTTTTTCGAGCGTGGCTTCGAACGGGAAAGTCTTTTTGTTGGCCATGA
>CAJXDD010000224.1:0-4762 GCA_913052075.1 uncultured Gammaproteobacteria bacterium | reverse complement strand
TCCTTGATGCTGTCTATCGTTGTGTGTTTTGCCCTTTTTTCACGGGTCAATATCTCGTTGAACAGCAAATCTCGATAAGCAATATTCAAGCGATTCCAGAAGTCTTTTCTGCGTCCGATGCGAGCTGGCTCAAGCCGTCCAGAAAATGCTTTACCCGCGGCGGCCGCACCCTGAAGCTCAGGTAAGACCCGTTCAAATATGTGGCTCAGCACAACGAACAGCGTATCCGACTTATCTTTGTGGACGCCGCGCATCCATTCTTCAACTTGACGCAAAAAATTCGAGCCGTTGCTGTGTTCTGAGAGCCGCATGCTCCACTCGACAAATCGTCCTCGAATGTCTTGCTCCGATCGGCCCGCAAAGAGCGGCGACGCCGACAATCGATTGATCGCCTCTGCGAGGATCTTCTCAAGCGTAGTCTGCTGAAGCGCACGCGAGGTTTGAGCTTCTCGCGCAATCGCCACTAAATCTGCGATCAATGCATCGTAGACCTCTGAGAACACAAGCAAGTGCCCACATTCTTCAATAAATTGAGGTTGAATTTCTCCATCGAGCAAGATGTCGATGACGGTGAGATCTTGTTGATCTCCAGGGGCACCGATAGCGCGATACGGCTCGATTTGATTAAAAAGGGTTTCCTCGAGAATTCGTCGGTTCGCCTTGATAAAGGAGCTCTTGTGCTGACTCTCGTTGATTAAGGCCTTCGCGCTATCGCTTAACGAGAGCTCACTGCCTGATCCATCACCAACGAGCAAACCGGTCTCGATCATTAGATTGAGTTCGGAAGCGAGTTCGGACTTCAGAAAATCGATATTCTTTTGATCGATATAGCCCGCATCAAATAACTTCCGACCTTCAAAGCTGAACGACGACTTCACGCGGCGGATAAACTCGCTCGAGTCGCTAGACATACTGCGCAGGAGCGACTTCACGTCTCTGATATCTTTGGTAGATAGTAGTGCCGAGGCGTTTTCAAAGTCCTTCAAGTAATCGACGAGCGCCAGGAGGTTATCTTTCGCACTCGCCTTCCAGCGGTTATACAGGTGCAAACCAATCTCAAGGGTCAAGTCACGTTTCGCTCGTTCGTAATTATCTTGAGGCTCACCAAAAAGGAAGGTTCGGATAGCGCCCTGCTCAGCGCCTAATCGTTCGCGACGATCTTGAAACGTCTTCCATGCCTTAGATAAATGATCTTCATAGAGAATTTTGTCTGGGTCCTGCAGCCAAGTTAAGAAAGAACTGCGCCGCTCTCGGTGGACTCGCCCTGCTAGCTCACCAGGCGGAATTTCAGCGTCAACCAAGCGGCCATATTGAGTCGTTGTTGTGGCCTTGATCCGGCTGCGTAAGCCCAAGTAACGAAGGTATCGGTAGGCAACGCCGAATACATTGGGGTATTCAGTGGGTGACGTTCTCAGCTTCAGCGTTGAGCTAGCGTTCACTGCTGACAGAAAGGGACTGGGCTCTAGATACCGGCGGATATTTCGATGATAGTGGTCCAGGATTTCAGGATGATCCGCAACAAAATTTCTTGCACCCGTTTCGATCGACTCGATTCCATTGACGATCGCGGCGTAAAAATGGTCGATGGTATCCGTTTCACCTGGATCAAAATCAACAATGCCATCAATGTTTCCCTGCTTATACAGCTCGTAAGCAGAGACCCCCACAAATTTCGCACATTCTTGCCATGATAGGTTGTAGCGACGCACAAGATTTGCGAGTGAGCGTGGATGAATCGTATTAAATACGCCGGTCCGACAAGAGAGTAGCAAGTTGCTGGCGGCGAGCGGTATTGCTCCGCCAGAATACCCTTGCCCAATAATGATGCCGAGCGTCGGCACATCGACATTACACAGCTCAGCAATCAGTCTTGATATGGAATGGGCTTGATTATTCCCGTTCGCTTCCTCGTACGGATCGGCTCCGGGGGTGTCCATCAATGTCAAAATCGGTAGTGACCGGATAGCGTAGCTGCTCGCTCTTTGGGCTGCGAGCTCATGATGCTCTGGGCCCCAAACTCCTGAGGCAGTTGCTCGATCCTGCGCGATAACACCAATTTTTCTAGGACCCGTTGAGAACTCTAACGTGAGTTCACAGGCATAAAATGGCCCCTGGCTCATCTCATTCACCAGCGGCACGTTGAGCGATCGTAGGACTGCTCGGGCACCTGGCCGCCCTGACTCCTCGGTGGGTGCGACACTCGCGGCGATGTACTCGTCCACTTCCATAGACTGAAGTCGCTCGACCTGCGCGTTAATTTGGCGCTCTGTCAGAAGCCCCTTGATCACTGCCGCTGGCTCCTTTCGAGGAAACAGTGAGAAGTCTTGGGAAAGTTGTTCAGCGTTGAAGTAAAGCTGATCAACAGATTCGGCTTGGTCAGTCATACCGAGCGTTTATCCTTTCTATTGGTCGTTGGCCCCAGCTCACATTGAAGAGTGGGCTCTTTGTTTGGCCCAGAATTATCCAGCTTCCGTCACGGGGATCAATCCAATTTCCCCTTGCCAGTGTCGCGGCCCAGTCTGATGAACGGACTCGCCCTCGGAATCAACAGCGACGGTGACCGGCATGTCTTCCACTTCAAACTCATGGATGGCCTCCATTCCTAATTCGGGGAAAGCCACCACACGGGAACGCTTAATCGCTTTCGATACCAGATAGGCGGCCCCGCCCACTGCCATTAAGTAAACAGCGCCGTGGGATTTGATGGCCTCGATGGCAAGAGGACCCCGCTCAGCTTTACCGATCATCCCTAGCAGACCCGTCTTTTCGAGCATCATGGCCGTGAACCCATCCATGCGCGTTGATGTTGTTGGCCCAGCCGGTCCCACTACCTCATCCCGAACAGGATCTACAGGGCCGACGTAGTAAATAAATTTTCCGTTCAAATCGACGCCGTCGGGAAGCGTCTCTCCCCGCTCGAAGAGATCGCGGATCTTTTTATGTGCAGCATCGCGCCCTGTGAGCATGGTGCCGCTGATAAGGAGCGTCTCACCAGGCTGCCATTGGCTCACGTCTTCTGCTGTTACCTGATCCAAATTCACGCGGCGCGCTCCTGCGCCAGCCTCCCAAGTGATCGATGGCCAATCCTCAAGCGATGGAGGAGTCAGTTCAGCTGGCCCACTACCATCTAGCGTGAAGTGAACGTGACGTGTGGCTGCGCAATTTGGAATCATGGCAACCGGCAAGTTGGCAGCGTGGGTGGGATAGTCCAGGATTTTCACGTCCAAGACCGTCGTCAGACCACCAAGCCCTTGCGCGCCAATCCCCAATGCATTGACCTTCTCAAAGATCTCAAGCCGCAATTCCTCGATGCGATTGCTGGGCCCCCGATCAATCAACGTTTGTATATCGATGTCCCCCATCAACGACCGTTTGGCCAGTAGCATGGCTTTCTCAGCCGTTCCGCCGATGCCAATACCGAGCATTCCTGGTGGGCACCAACCAGCACCCATGGTTGGCACGGTTTTGAGCACCCAATCAACAATGGAGTCTGCCGGGTTTAGCATGGCGAGTTTTGACTTGGCTTCCGAGCCCCCGCCCTTTGCTGCGAGTTGGATATGGACTTCGTTCCCGGGCACTAACTCCATGTGAATGACAGCAGGGGTGTTGTCCTGCGTATTCTTTCGCGCGCCGGCTGGGTCAGCTAGCACCGAGGCTCGAAGCACGTTATCTGGCAACAGATAGGCACGGCGTACGCCTTCGTTGATCAACTCCTCCAAGCTGCGATCCGTATCAAACCGCACATTCATGCCCACTGAGACAAAGACATTGACGATTCCCGTATCTTGGCAAATGGGTCGCTGGCCTTCAGCGCACATCCTCGAGTTGATCAAAATTTGAGCCATCGCATCCTTAGCAGCAGGCGACGCCTCTCTTTCGTAGGCTGCGTGGACTGCCTTGATGAAATCAACCGGGTGGTAATATGAAATGAACTGGAGCGCATCTTGAACGCTCTGGATCAAATCAACTTCTTTAATCATCACACTCAACGATTGCGCTCCTTGGTGATTGAGTTTGGGTGAAGGCGGCGTACCCCACTCCGTGTGCCGATAAAACGACCGCTTCCTGCGTCGCTCGACAAAGGCGCCTACCGCTTATTTCGACCTAGGCGGCTTGAGCGCAGGCCTGCAATCTGGAGCCGCTTACTTAAGCTCCCGATCCTGCGAGCGGGTTCAAGCCTCTAGATCGATCTCTGAACAAAAAGTCTCTGGTGCTTAGGCGTACATGAGTCGCGTCAACGACTCCGCAACACAAACCGGCTTCGACCCACCTTCGAGTTCAACCGACACTTCACGCTTAATTTGGATCGTATTCGGCGCCTTTAGTTCCGCGAGCATTAGCGTGTGACGGGCACGTATCTTTGAATTGACCGGTACTGGACCAGGAAAACGGACCTTATCCATTCCGTAGTTCACGCCCATAAACACGCCTTCTAGTGCCTCAGGCTTAAGTTGGGGAACACTTTTGCCTAGGTGAACAATCAGAGACAGGGTCAAAAACCCATGCGCAATCGTCACTTTATAGGGGGACAGTTCTGCCGATTTTTCCGGATCAATGTGAATGAACTGATGATCTAACGTTGCATCGGCAAACAAATTAATTCTGTCTTGAGTCACTTCAAACCATTCACCGACCCCCTCTTCTTGGCCTTCAATGGATTTGAAAATTTCTAAAGCGGCTGCTGCTTTTTCTGACATTTGGCTAACTCCCCATCAACTAATCCATCTCTGCGAATTCATGACATCATCGATCAAGTTTCGCC
>CAJXDD010000223.1:0-4775 GCA_913052075.1 uncultured Gammaproteobacteria bacterium | reverse complement strand
TCGTGAGCGTCAGATCGGCGTTCAACTTGTCGGCAAAGGGGTGCTTCGCGCCGGTCACCCCCTTTTTTCTGGAGATGAGGCGGTTGGTGTGGTGACGAGCGGCGCTTTTTCGCCGACATTGTCATGTGGTATCGGGCTCGCGCGGGTAAGTACGCCATCGAAAACACTTGAGGTCGAAATCAGGGGAAAGCGCCAAGCAGTGGAGGTGGTGCCTTTACCATTTGTCCCAAGGGGGCAGTTTAATTGATCGACTATTGCGTAGAAGGTCGATATTGCAACCAAGGCTTGGCGCGCTATATCGCAGCCTTTCCGCGATAGGCTGAAGAAACAAAGAAAACAAAAAAGCAAAAACACATCAGAAAATGCAAAGAGAGCATGAAAGAAAGCGTTAAAGGCAACAAAGAAGATAGAAGATCATAAAAGCTAGAAAGAAGTGAAAAGGCCCGGTGCGGCGATTGATCAAAAGGCAGTGATCTAGCCCAAAACTAAGGTTAGCTGCAAGCCCAGAGGCAGGCCAAAACCAGATAAAGACTACTGTTAAAAAGCAACAAAAAAGCCGAACAACAGCGAATTAAAGTCAACATGGAGACAGCGCGATGTCAGAAGTAAGAAGCGAGCTGCGATATTTAGCCTCGCATGAATGGGCCAGAAAAGATGAAGATGGCTCAATCGTTGTAGGGATCAGTGACCATGCTCAGGATGCCTTAGGAGACGTTGTTTTTGTTGAACTGCCTGAGGTGGGTGCGTCTGTCGATGCCGAAGCAGAAGTTGCGGTCGTTGAATCGGTAAAAGCTGCTTCTGATATTTATGCGCCGGTAGCAGGGACTATTCGCGCGGTCAACGACCAGCTCGATGAAGCGCCAGAACTAGTGAATGAATCGCCGTACGATGAAGCGTGGTTTTTCGTGATTGAGCCTGCTGACCCTAACGCTTTCGACGGGCTGCTGACCGCGGAAGCCTACGCGGCGTTGTGCGAAGCGAGCGATCATTAGTCCATTATTGAAAGTGACCAAAGAGTAAAGAACGATGCCCTTCATTCCTCACACTCAGTCGGATATCGACACCATGCTTCAAGCGATTGGCGAGACCTGCACTGCTGCATTGTTTGATGAGATTCCAGACGACATGCGATTCAAAGGTGAACTGAACCTCCCCGACAGCCTGTCGGAAATGGCTTTGATGCGCCTAATGCAGCAGCGTGCAAGGCGAGATGAAGTGGCGCTCAATTTCGTTGGTGCTGGAGCCTACGAGCATCACATCCCCGCCGCCGTATGGGACCTCGCTAGCCGCGGCGAATTCATGACGGCTTACACGCCGTATCAAGCAGAAGCCAGCCAAGGCACCTTGCAGCTGATCTATGAGTTTCAAACCATGATCTCTAGACTTACGAGAATGGAGGTTGCCAACGCGTCGGTGTACGACGGCGCATCGGCGCTGGCAGAGGCCATGTTGATGGCTGTCCGCGCGAACAAAAAAAATAAGTCTCGACTTATTCTGGTCGCCGGCAACTTGAATCCCCGTTATTTGAAGGCATGCCAGGCGATTGTTAAAAATCAAGGCTTAGAGCTTCGCTCAGTCCCCTTCAGCAGTGAAACGGGATGCATTGAGTGGCCTGTCTCTGACCTTGAGGATGCCGCGGCATTAGCCATCGCTTATCCCAACTTCTTTGGTGGTCTTGATGCAGTGGATGAGCTGACGACACTCGCTCATGAGCAAGGCGCGCTGGTCATTGGTGTGGTTAATCCCACGGCCATGGCGCTGCTCAAGCCTCCTGGGAGTTGGGGCGAGCAAGGCGCGGACATTGTAGTGGGTGACGGGCAACCACTCGGAATCCCGTTGTCGTCTGGCGGCCCCTATCTCGGATTTATGTGTTGCAAGAAGCAAATTGTTCGACAGATGCCTGGCAGGATTATTGGCAGAACAGAAGACAGTGATGGAACGCCAGGCTTCACACTTACGCTTCAGGCGAGGGAACAGCATATACGACGCGGCAAGGCGACGTCTAACATTTGCACGAATCAAGGACTGTTAGTCACTGCAGCTACCATTTACATGAGTCTGCTTGGCAGTCAGGGCCTTCGTGAAGTCGCTGTAGCGTCACACAAAGGGCTAGGGATGCTGCGATCTGAGCTCGCAGCGATCGGCATTACTCCTCGGTTCAACGGTCCCTGCTTCCACGAGCAAGTCTTTGAGTTACCGGTGGCGGCCGATGCTGTGGTGAATGCGCTCGTCCGGGAAAGTGTCGTGCCTGGGCTGAGCCTCGCGTTTATGGGGGAACGATTTGCCCATTCGCTGCTGATTAATGTGACCGAGACAAAGACAGAAGAAGATTTTGCGAATCTGGTTGCACTGATGCAGTCGGTCGTTAAAGTGGAGGCAGCGTAATGTTGATTTATGAAAAGAGTCGGCCAGGTCGGCAAGCGCGTGCACAAACGCCAGGGAAACAAGACGATGAGCTTGTACTCGCGGCGTTGAAGGGCCACCTGCGCGGCGAAGACGTTGGCTTGCCCGAAGTGTCTGAACTCGACGTTGTCAGACACTACACGAATCTATCGGCTAAAAATTTCGCGATAGACAAGCAGTTTTACCCGCTTGGTTCTTGCACTATGAAATACAACCCTCGAGGCGCGCATCGAGCAGCCAGCATTCCCGGATTTCTGGCCCGTCATCCCCTCGCGCCAGAATCGATTAGCCAAGGGTATCTGGCCTGCCTTTACGAACTGCAACAAGAGCTGGCCGAAGTGACCGGTATGCAAGGCGTGTCACTAACGCCCATGGCAGGTGCTCAAGGTGAGTTCGCCGGTGTAGCCATGATTCGGGCGTACCATGACAAGCGCGGTGATACTGAGCGCCAAGAGATTCTTGTGCCCGAAGCGGCACATGGGACTAACCCCGCTACCGCAGTCATGTGCGGATACACGGTGAGAGAGATACCTGTTACGTCAGAAGGGGACGTCGATCTTGCTGCCTTGAAGGCGGTGCTGAGCGAGCGCACAGCAGGTTTGATGATGACAAATCCATCAACCTGCGGCGTGTTTGAGCGACAGATTCCCGAAATCGCGGATGCCGTCCATCAAGCTGGTGGGCTTCTCTACTATGACGGCGCTAATCTCAACGCGATTTTAGGCCAAGTACGCCCAGGCGATATGGGATTTGATGTACTGCATATGAACCTACACAAGACCTTTGCGACGCCTCACGGCGGAGGCGGTCCGGGTTCTGGCCCCGTCGGGGTAGGACCTCGTTTGTTGCCCTTTTTGCCAACCCCAATTGTTGGATGTGAGATGACCGCAGAGGGTTCGTACTATCGCTGGCTCGATGAGCAGGATCTGCCCGACACCATCGGCCCGCTGTCAGCCCACATGGGCAATGCTGGGATCTTGCTGAGAGCGTTTGCTTACAGCCGCTTGCTCGGCGCCGAGGGCATGAGGCGAGTGGGCGAGTTTGCAACGCTTAACGCCAACTATATGGCGGCACGGTTAAAATCTGCTGGGTTTGAGCTCGCTTTCCCGGATCGACGGGCAACCCATGAATTCATTGTGACCTTGTCCAAGGAGGCAAAAGGTCACGGCGTCACTGCCATGGACTTTGCTAAACGCTTGCTTGACTTCGGGCTCCACGCTCCGACCACTTACTTCCCGCTCTTAATTCCTGAGTGTCTCTTGATCGAGCCGACGGAAACGGAAACCAAAGAAGAGATGGATGCTTTTATCAACGCGATGATCGCTATCCGTGAGGAAGCGTTGAGCGATCCCGAGCGCGTTAAGACAGCGCCTCACGCGATGCCTGTTAAGCGATTGGATGATGTTAAGGCCGCACGCGATCTTGATTTGGCCTATGCCGCGAGCTGAGCGCCGGGTTAGGTTAAGTGCTAAATCGTTACCGGCTCGGGGCATCGCTTGTCGCTATCGTCTCGACGCGCTTACCCTCCCTGGCCGCCCGGTCTAGCGCGACAAATGGATAGCGACAAATCGCGACGCGATGATAGGCCCACCCGCGAGCAGCGAGGTGATTCACTGCGTCGCAACGGGCCCGTTATGCCAACCCACTAAGCAACAGGAATCGAGAGTGGATCCAGATAGGATTCCATCTTAACGCGCAAGTGGTAATCTAAAGTTATCGATATAAGAAAACATCGCCAAGGTTCAGGTGCCGACGCTCTTTGTAGAGCGCTGAGCGAACCCGACGCCAGTCAAGCGTGATTGGCCGAGCGAGAATATGCCGCTCAATTAGCGGCAAGTAGTGAGTGATACAGGGGTAAGCGAAGACACTGCGGGGCCTCCTTGAGAGACCGCCCGCTGTTCGCTTTTGGCCACGACGGCTCGCGCTGAAAACACTGCTATTAGCCTGCCTAAAGGCAGACTAACACTGAGAATCCATCATGATCGACAAACATGGCTACCGGCCTAATGTAGGAATCATAATAGCTAACAAACAAGGTCAGGTATTTTGGGGTAAGCGAGCAAGACAAGATGCTTGGCAGTTCCCTCAAGGCGGTATTCAGAGCGGCGAGCAGCCGGAAGAGGCGTTGTTCCGCGAGTTACGCGAGGAGACGGGCCTAGTGAAAAAGGATGTTCGCATAGTCGCGGTGACTAAAGATTGGCTGCGCTATCGGCTGCCTTCCCATTTTAAGCGTGACAAGCAGACCAGGTTCGTGGGTCAAAAGCAGAAGTATTTCCTCGTACGACTGGTATCGGATGACCAAGTCTTCAAGCTCGATTGTCAACAAAAGCCAGAGTTCGATGATTGGCGTTGGGTCAGCTACTGGTATCCCG
>CAJXDD010000222.1:0-4797 GCA_913052075.1 uncultured Gammaproteobacteria bacterium | reverse complement strand
TTTCTTTTGACACCGCTCGTCTCGCGCTCACGGTATCAACATGGCTGCGGCCGAGGAAGACACAACTATTGGCTCCAACCTGAAGATGGCGCCGGAGATGGTGGTGGACTCGCGGTTGCAGCAGCTAGTGGATATGGGGTTCGAAATGAAGCTGGCGGAGAGGGCGCTCCGACGGGCGAAGAACGACTGGGACGCGGCGCTCACGATGCTCACCTCGGGGCTGGTGCCGGAGGAGGACGAGTTCGACCTGCTGGCCGACGCCAAGCCCGTGGAGACGGCCAGCGCGTCGGTGCTGGGGTCGCAGGAGAGCAAGGCGGGCGAGGACCCGTTTCTCGCGGGCGTGCCAAAAGGGGCGCCGGATAGCGCGATAGTAGACAGTCGCATTCAGCAGCTGATGGAGATGGGCTTCGAGCGTGCGCTTGCGGAGGAGGCTGTGCGCAGCGTCCGCAGCGGCAACGTCCACGTGAATGGCAGCGGTGCAGACTTCAACGCGCCGTTTGGTGGGTACAAGCAGTCTGGTAACGGCCGAGAATGGGGTGAGCTTGGATTTGAGGAATTCCTCGAAACCAAGGCGGTCTTTATTCCCGCGGCGTAAGCATCGAAGAGCGCGCGGGCAATGTCAGCGCGTTTGAATACAAAAAAAAGCGCTCACTAGAGCGCTTTTTTTTTGCCCATTTGGCAGGTGATGACTCTGATTACTTAATGACCCTGTCACTCTCAGATCGTAGATGTTCACTTACCAAGTATCGATGAACGGCCGTTTCTTCCCTTCGCGAGGCACGGGTTTGGGTGTCGATTTGAAGCCGGCCATGATCCAGTGGCGGGTATCTTTGGGGTCGATGACTTCGTCGATTTCAAAGGCCGTTGCAAAGTTGACGGCTTTACCACGGTCGTACATTTGCGCAACGCGTTTTTCGTACTCTTCTTTGCGCGCCTCAGTATCTTCAATGGCTTCGAGCTCTTTGCGGTAGCCGAGCTTGACTGCGCCCTCAAGCCCCATGCCGCCAAATTCTCCGGTAGGCCAGGTGACCGTGAACGCTGACGCCTTAAAGCCTCCGCCTGTCATCGCTTGAGCTCCAAGCCCATAGCCCTTGCGCAATACGAATGCGAACAGTGGAACCGTAAGGCTGGTACAAGTGACAAAGACCCGACTTGCATGCCGCACGAGTGCGGTCTTCTCAATCTCTGGGCCAACCATGATGCCCGGGCAATCCACCAGCGATACAATGGGTAAATCGAACGCATCGCACAGTTGCATGAAGCGTGCGGCCTTATCAGCGCCATCGCTATCAATGGCGCCAGAGAGGTGGGTTGGGTCATTGGCGATCAAGCCCATTGGCTGACCCTCGACCCGGATAAACGCGGTAATCATTCCGACGCCAAAGTGGGGGCGAAGCTCAAGCACAGAGTCTTTATCTGCAATGGTGTCAATGATCTCGCGGACGTCATAGACCCGGAGTCGATTTTCCGGCACCGAAAATCGGAGCTTGCGTTGGTCATCACACTCCCAGTTGAGCAAGGGACCTTGGAAGTAGGAAAGCAGCTTTTTGGCCATTTGCATGGCTTCAGCCTCATCCTCCACCGCAATATCGACGACGCCGTTCGGAACCTGCACTGACATGGGCCCCACCTCATCCGGGGTGAAGATGCCCAGGCCACCCCCCTCGATCATGGCTGGCCCGCCAATACCAATGTTGCTGTCTTTCGTGGCGATGACAATGTCACTGCAACCCAGCAACACCGCGTTGCCTGCAAAACAGCGACCGGTCGTGATACCGATGCGCGGCACGAGGCCGCTCATCTCGGCGTAGAGTTGAAAGGCGAGACAATCGAGCCCGGCAATGCCAGCGCCATCGGTGTCGCCAGGTCGCCCGCCGCCGCCTTCAGCAATTAAGAGGATTGGCAGCTTCAGTTTTTCGGCGATCTCAAACATGCGATCTTTTTTTCGATGATTCTGCAGGCCTTGTGTGCCTGCCAGCACCATGTAGTCGTAGCTCATGACAACACACTGGGTGTCTTGATCAGGAAATAAGTCGCCATTGACGCTACCAATTCCCGTGACCATTCCGTCACCTGCAGTATTGCGCATCAGATCATCCACCGAGCGTCGTCGCCTCTGAGCTGCAATTGTGAGACTGCCATATTCGACGAACGTGCCTTCATCGCAGAGATCATCCACGTTCTCACGGGCCGTTCGGTGATTGGTTTTTCGCCGCTTTGCTACCGCATCGGGCCGATTTTCATCTAGACCAAAGCTATGTCTCTCAAACGCTTCGGCGAGATCAGGTCGGATGTAATCGAGATCCTGGGTCTCAGTGTCAGCGCCTGCTGTAACGGACACATCTTGGGGCGTCAGGATGATCAGCGGGTGATGCTCAAATATCGCGGTGTTGAGTTCTGCATTCAGGGATTGGATAAGGCCACTTTCGGGCGCCTGAATCACGTGCTCCATTTTCATGGCATCCATGATGGCGACCTGTTGTCCCTGAAAGACTTCATCACCTTCTCCCACGAGCCATTCAATGACCGTGCCCTGAAGCGGCGCTCGGATGGCGACGGTGCCAGGCGGAACGTCATCGATAGGCGCCGTGACCTGCTCTGCTGTGCTTCTTTGGCTATGGCTTAGCACAGCAAGCGGATCGTCCGCGTCGATCCGAGCTCCGGCGACCGTGGAATCAGCAGATGGTGCGGGCGTCTTAGCGGCTTTCCGTTCGCCGAGTGCTTGGGCGATATCTTTCAGCCCACTGTCCACAAAGCGCGTGTGAAGCGCCCCTTCCTCAAAGAGGGGCTCATCTAAGATGTAGCTTAAAAACGACTGGTTTGTATCAAATCCTTGAATGTCGAATTGATCAAGCGACCGTTTGAGTTTCTGGATTGCCGACCCGAAATCCGCGCTTCGGCTGTGGACGATCAGTTTGGCAAGCAATGAGTCATAACGGGTACTGGTCGTGTAGCCCGCATACCCCATACCATCGACGCGGATCCCAGGCCCTTGAGGAGGACTGTAACGTTCGATGGTTCCACCCGAGGGCTTAAAGAATCCTTTTGGAGATAGTACCTCCATATTGATTCGAGCCTGAATGGCAAATCCTTCTGGCTCGGGCGCTTCGGTAAGGTTTAAATCGGTCAGACTGGCGCCTTCAGCGATGCGTAATTGCAAGGCGACCAGGTCGAGACCGGTGATCGCTTCGGTGACAGTGTGTTCGACCTGCAGCCGCGCGTTGGCCTCGATGAAATAGAACGCCTCCGGAGAATCGATCGAAACCAGGAATTCAAAGGTGCCAAGCCCTCTGTATTGCTCCTTGGCGGCCATCTCTTTCGCCGCACTCAGCAGCTTATCTCGCGTAGCGGTCAAAAAATTAGGGCAGGGCGCTACTTCGAGAAGTTTTTGATTCTGGCGTTGAACGGAGCATTCACGCTCCCACAGGTGCGTCACTGAGCCTTGCCCGTCCCCCAGGATTTGAACCTCGACATGACGGACCCGGTCGAGGAGCGCCTCGACATAAAGTGCATCGCTGCCAAAGGCCATTTGCGCCTCTGATGCGCAGCGCTCGAAGGTCTTGGCGAGGTCCTGACCTGCCTCAACAATGCGCATGCCTCGGCCACCGCCGCCGTGAACGGCTTTCACCATGAGATTGAGGTCGGGGTGCTGCGCCTGGAAAGCGAGTGCGGCGTCAAGGTCCGTTGCTCCCTCGGTGCCTGGAACGAGGGGCACATTGCAGGCCTTCGCAATTTCCTTGGCGCCTGCTTTGTTGCCGAACACCGCGAGCTGGGCTGGCGTTGGGCCAACAAATGCGATGCCTGCCGCTTCGCAAGCTTCGGCGAAATGGCTTTGCTCACTGAGGAAGCCGTACCCCGGGTGGAGCGCTGTTGCCCCCGCCTCAACCGCTGCCTTAATGACAGCCTCGGCGTCGAGATACGCGGCGGCGCCAATGCCAGGTAGGAGGACCGATGCGTCACCTTCACGAACGTGGGCGCAGGTTGCGTCATCCTCTGGGTACACGGTGACCACAGCATACCCCTGGTCTCGAGCGGTTGCTGCCAGGCGAACAGCGATTTCGCCGCGGTTAGCGATGAGGAGCGTTTTCTTCATGCGGATTCGACCCTTGCTAAATGCATAGAAAAGTGTGGTTCAGCCTTGAAGCTAACGTAAAACGCGGCCGCTGTCAGTGCGTTCGGGACTTTTTCATTGCCCGTTTCCTGACCGAAAGATGGTGATAGACTCGATACAAATCGCGAAGACGAGGAAGTGAGCTATGACACAGGTAACTACAGGAACGGAAGACTTATTGGCAGAGATTAATGAGGGAGTTGGGCTGATCACGCTGAATAGACCCGAGGCAAGAAATGCCATGTCGGGTGCGATGAATACAGCGCTTGCAGCAACGCTTGCAGATTTCGAACTCAACCCGGCCGTCAAGGTCATTGTGCTGACAGGCGCCGGGAAGGGCTTTTGCGCAGGTGGCGATGTGAAAGGCATGGCGGCGTCTGGAGATGGCACGGTAGGAGACAACACGATCGATGGCGCGATACATCGCCAGCGGGTAATGCAGCGTGCGACGTCCGGAAAGCTTTTTAAGATGCCCAAGCCCACCATTGCTGCTTTGCCGGGTGCTGCAGCGGGCGCCGGTCTCTCATTTGCGCTGGCGTGTGATATGCGCGTGATGGCGTCAAACGCGATCTTAACGACTGCGTTTGCGAGAGTTGGATTCTCGGGTGATTACGGCGGTACCTATTTCATGACTCAATTGGTCGGCTCCGCGAAAGCGCGCGAGCTGTATTACCTGTCAGATCGAG
>CAJXDD010000221.1:0-4838 GCA_913052075.1 uncultured Gammaproteobacteria bacterium | reverse complement strand
CCACGTGATTTGGGTGCCAACCCCGTTTAAACTGGGTAACATTGCGCTGCCAAAGGCTAGAGGGAGAGGGCGATCTCATGGACAACCCCTTAATAACGCTACACAACCGCAGGATTTTGTTAGGGATCACTGGTGGTATCGCTGCCTATAAAAGCGCAGAGTTAACGAGACGCTTACAGGACCTAGGCGCCGATGTTCGAGTCATCATGACTCGATCGGCAACCGAGTTCATCACCCCGCTCACGATGCAAGCGTTATCAAAGCATCCTGTTCATCTGGACCTACACAATCCAGACACGGAGTCAGTCATGGGGCACATTGAACTCGCCCGCTGGGCCGATCTTGTGCTCATTGCCCCCGCCAGTGCGAACTCCATGGCACGGCTTGCAAGTGGCCACGGCGATGACCTACTAACAGCGGTATGCCTTGCGGCAGAGTGCCCGGTCGCCGTCGCGCCGGCCATGAATCAAGCCATGTGGGCAAAGGACCCCACTCAGAAAAATCGAGCGATTTTGAGCGAACGCGGGGTTCATTTCCTCGGGCCAGACTCTGGGCTTCAAGCCTGCGGCGAAATCGGAGCTGGGCGACTGCTCGACATAGATGCGCTATTACTGGAGGCGAGCGCATTATTCGCAACCGGCCGCCTACAAGGCAAGACTGTCCTAATCACTGCGGGTCCAACCCGAGAGGCAATCGATCCGGTTCGGTTTATCAGTAACCACAGTTCTGGAAAGCAAGGCTATGCGCTCGCCAGTGCTGCCGTTGATGCCGGGGCTCATGTAATCCTTATTTCTGGCCCCACCGCGCTGACGCCGCCGGATAGAGTGGATATCGTCAGCGTTATTTCTGCCGAAGATATGCACGAGGCGGTGCAGGCGAGGCTACCAGGAACGGATATCGTGATAGGGGTAGCAGCCGTGTCAGATTACCGGCCGCAGATGGTAGAGGCGCAGAAAATCAAAAAAGGACAGTGTGGCGAACCCACCCTGACCCTTGAGCTGGTGGAAAACCCAGATATTATCGCCGAAGCAGCGAAACATCCGAGCGCTCCATTCACAGTTGGGTTCGCAGCAGAGACAGAACACCTTGAAGACTACGCCAAACGAAAATTGGCGAGCAAGAATCTCGCAATGATCGTTGCGAACAACGTGGCGAACACTCAAATAGGCTTCAACAGTGATGCTAATGCAACGACCATTTTTTGGTCCGGTGGGGAACTCAACATCCCAATAATGTCCAAGCGAGCGCTGTCAGAGCGACTAATTGCGGTTATTGCTGATCGGATTGAGGCGACCTCATGAAGGTTCAAATCAAGCGAGTCCGAGATTCTTCGCCAGCTGCGCTTCCGAGTTACGGGACACCAGGCTCTGCGGGACTGGATCTTGCAGCCGATCTTGATGAGCCCGTCCGCCTAGAGCCGGGACAAACTACCCTGATTCCAACGGGCCTTGCGATCCATCTGAGCGACCCCGCCACTGCCGCCATAATTTTGCCAAGGTCTGGCCTTGGCCATAAACACGGCATTGTATTGGGCAACCTCGTCGGCCTGATTGATTCTGATTACCAGGGCGAACTCATGGTCTCTTGCTGGAACCGAGGCACAACATTCTTTGACATAGAACCCGGTATGCGTATCGCCCAACTCGTGATTGTGCCCGTGATTCAGGCGTCCTTCGAGGAGGTAACGTCGTTTGAGGCCTCCACCCGAGGTAGCGGTGGTTTCGGCTCCACAGGGCTTCAATCCTCCTAACGTCAGGAGAACCACCATGACCGTTTCAAGGCAACAAGCACTAGAGATTGCAACCGTTCTGACCGAGGCACTCCCGTACATCCAACGGTTTAAGGGGAAAACCTTCGTGGTCAAGTATGGCGGCAATGCCATGACCGACGAAAACCTGAAGTATAGTTTTGCTCGGGATGTTGTGTTGATGAAGCTAGTGGGAATGAACCCCATTGTGGTACACGGCGGAGGTCCTCAGATTGGCTCACTGCTAGAACAACTTGGTATTGCCTCCCACTTTGTTGACGGTATGCGTGTCACCGACAGCGCCACCATGGATGTCGTCGAAATGGTGCTTGGCGGGTTGGTCAATAAAGATATTGTTAACCTCATCAACCAAAATGGTGGTAAAGCCCTCGGCATGACCGGCAAGGATGCCAATATGATCCAAGCCAAAAAGCTGTTGGTTGAGCGCCCGAGTAAGGCGTTGTCGACTCCCGAGATCATTGATATTGGTCATGTCGGTGAGGTGACCCAAATCGAACGGCAAGTGCTAGACCTTGCAGCCGAGAGCAATCTGATTCCTGTAATTGCGCCCATTGGTACCGATGATGAGGGTCATACTTACAACATCAACGCTGATCTTGTCGCAAGCGCCATCGCTTCGGCAGTTCGGGCAGAAAAGCTGGTTTTACTCACCAACGTGCCAGGTCTTCAGGATGCAGACGGCTCACTTTTGCCCACGCTAAACGCAGACGCTGTCCACACCATGATTGAGGATGGCATTATTTCAGGCGGGATGTTACCCAAGATTCAGTGCGCATTAGATGCAGTTCAGGCAGGCGTGAATAGCGCGCACATTATTGATGGACGAGTTGCTCATGCGGTGCTACTTGAAGTACTGACTGACGAAGGTGTTGGCACCAAGATTTCCGCTCATGAATGAGACCCGTAGCCAGAAAAACACCGGCAACCGGAAAGCGTCGATTTTGGAAACGGTCGCAACCATGCTCGAGAAGGCGCCAGGCGATAAAATCACCATCGCCAAGATCGCAGCCGACGTCGGCGTATCAGAAGCCGCTATCTATCGCCATTTTGCGAGTAAGGCCCAGATATTTGAGGCGCTCATCACGTTTGCTGAAGAGGCCCTACTCTCCCGCATCAATACAATCCACACGTCTGATCAATCGATCAGCTCTAAAACACAAGACTTTATGTTGCTCTTGCTCACTTTTTTCGAGCGCAACGCAGGCATCGCCCGTCTTCTGCTAGGCGACCCTTTGGTCGGCGAGGCGCCTAGACTCAAGCCTCGCGTTCGTCAGTTATTCGACAAAATGGAGACGGCTTGCAGACAGGCGCTGCGGGAAGCTCAATCAACGGCCTTTGCCAAACCCCCGCTTTCGCCAACCGCGCAGACTGCGCTGGTGATGCAACTCATTGAGGGGGCAGTCACCCGTTACGTTCGCAGCGAATTTACACAGCCACCGACCGAACATTTCGCCGAACAATGGCCCATCATCGAAATCGGCTTGACCAAAGCTGACGCCTAAACTCCGTAGGCGTCTCGATAGGCCAACATAGCATTAAGCTCTTTTGGGTTTCGGATTTCTTCAACAAATTCGAGAATCTCGGAAAAAGTAACGATGCTATATACAGGAATACCGTGATTAGCCTCAAGCGCTTGAACTGCAGATAAGGAGCCTTCTTGGCCTCGCTCCTCGCGATCAATCGCAACGAGCACCCCGGCAGGCTCAGCGCCAGCAGCTCGGATCATTTCAATGGCTTCGTTCACTGCGGTGCCTGCGGTCACCACGTCGTCTACGATGAGCACCCGTCCTTCGAGCGGGGCGCCGACCAACATGCCGCCCTCTCCGTGATCTTTTGCCTCTTTTCTGGCATATGTATAGGGGAGCGAGCGACCATGATCTCTTGAAAGCGCGACGGCCATGCTCGACACAAGTGGGATACCTTTGTAGGGCGGGCCGAACAGCACATCAAATGATCCATCAGAGGACATAATGCGGTCCGCATAAAACGCGCCCAGTGCAGACAACGCGTCTCCCGTTTGAAAGAGCCCAGCATTGAAGAAGTAGGGACTTACACGCCCAGATTTCAACGTGAACGCTCCAAATTGCAACACGCCGCTCGCGAGCGCGAGTTCTATAAACGCTCTGTTATTGTGTGCCATCTGTTATTCCCCGTTCCATGACGTGTCGTCCTATCCGTTTCAGCGCATGCAAAGCTTAAACGCACATAGGCCATGACCCATGATGGATTAGCCGCCGCTTCTTGACCCTTTTTGAAGCTCAATAAGCTCCCCGACTCCTTTACCTGCAAGGTCAAGTAACTCATCGAGGCCAGAGCGACTAAAAGGAGCGCCCTCCGCCGTCCCTTGCACCTCAATGAAGCCGCCAGATTCGAGCATCACTACATTCATGTCCGTTTCGGCACTGGAATCTTCAACATAATCAAGGTCCAGAACCGCCTCGCCTGAGACCATCCCAACAGAGACGGCGGCAACCAACTGACGTTCGATCGTGCCGCTATTAGGCAACGTATCGAGTGCGTCAAACAAAGCCACGCATGCCCCCGTAATCGAAGCTGTTCGAGTCCCGCCATCGGCCTGTATGACATCACAGTCAATTTTCAGGGTCTGTTCACCGAGCGTCTTTAGGTTAACCGCTTGACGCAGTGACCGGCCGATGAGTCGCTGTATTTCTTGGGTTCTGCCAGATTGTTTACCGCGAGAGGCCTCTCGGCCCATACGATCATGGGTCGACCTAGGAAGCATGCCGTATTCGGCTGTGATCCAGCCCTCACCTTTGCCCCTTAGAAACGATGGCACTCCTGATTCAACGCTGACGGTACAGATCACCTTTGTCTGGCCAAAGCTGATGAGCGCTGATCCTTCTGCATGGGCATTGAATCCCCGTTCAATGGTCACGGCACGCAGTTCATCGGCTGCTCGACCTGAGTGTCTCTGTCCTTCACTGTTAAGGTTCAAGCGTCTACCTCTACATCGATGTGGGTGGTCGATTATACTCACTCAACGCCAGTAAATAAGGCTCTTTATGACATCCAGCATGACAGGCTACTTTAGCCTCGTTGACCAAGGTCT
>CAJXDD010000220.1:0-4871 GCA_913052075.1 uncultured Gammaproteobacteria bacterium | reverse complement strand
TTTGACGGAACCAATCAGACTCAACCCCCATTGGCTTCGAGTTGGAACCGAGCCAAATTGTCACGCACGTGCTCCATGCTTCGCGGGTGAGCGCGTCCATCAAGTGGGGGGCACGATGCCCTTTTTTCAGCGCTTTCCCATTTTTTGGTTCGAGCGTTGTTCTGGCTCGAACTGGTTTGTGGCTGTAACACGGTCGAAGCTCCAATACTCCCCCGGCTGAAACGCGCCTGACCTAAGCCGTGTGATAGGGTCCTTTGGCCTATGCACCTAGACGTGCGTCGAGCGATTGAACTCGGCCCTGGAAACGCGTACAAATAGCAATGGTTACTATCCTGTAATAGAGGAATTGCTATGAAGGCTGCCGTATTTCAAGAAGCGCATAAACCGCTCACCATTGAGGACGTGGATATCATCGACCCCAGGGCGGGTGAGGTATTGGTCCGTACGTCTTGTTCGGGTGTGTGTCACTCCGATTTGCATTTTGTGGATGGGGCGTGGCAGTTGCCGACGAGCTGTGTCCTCGGGCACGAGGCGGCTGGTGTGGTTGAAGCGATTGGTGAGGGAGTCACCTACGTAAAACCGGGCGATAGAGTGATCATGAGTTTTCGTCCGTTCTGTGGCACTTGTTACTATTGCCTGAGCGGTCGACCCAACCTCTGTAATGATCCATCGCACAGTGCGGCTCAAGCCCAACGTCTCACCTGGAAAGGGCAACCCATTCTGCAATTTGCTTCGGTAGGTTCCTTCGCCGAAATGATGGTGACCTCAGAAAACGGGATCGTCAAAATCCCAGATGAAATGCCTATGGCCGAGGCTGCGCTGATTGGTTGCGGAGTGATGACGGGCGTCGGTGCTGCGCTATATACCGCCGAAGTCCCCGGCGGTTCCACCGTTGCCGTGATCGGCTGCGGTGGGATTGGGCTCAATATCATCCAGGGCTGCCGCATTGCTGGCGCAGCTAAAATCGTCGCGATAGACATCGTCGAATCTAAACTCGACATGGCCTCGCGTTTTGGTGCGACGCATACGATCAACTCCCAGACCGATAATCTTGATGAGGCGATCATGGATATTACGGGTGGCCAAGGGGTTGAATACTCGTTTGAAGCGATTGGCGTTCCTGCGGCTGCGACCCAGGCGTTTAATATTTTGCGGCCTGGCGGCACTTGCACGGTCGTTGGCATGCACCCTCTTGGATCAGAGATTTCATTCCCAGGTCCTGCTTTCTTGCAGGAGAAGAAAATTCTCGGATGCATGTACGGATCGACTCGATTCCGAGAGCACATGCCGAAACTAATCGACTTGTTCCTGCAGGACCGTTTGGACCTCACCAGTCTTGTCTCACGCAGACTGAAGCTCGAAGACGTGAATGAAGCCTTCCGTTCGATGAAAGCCGGAGAGGTTGCGCGCTCGGTGCTTGAGTTCTCCTAACGGGACTAGTGAGTCGGGCTGCGCGCTCACACTTATTCGGAGTTACGCGACTCTTAAAAAAGGGCACCGATGGTGTCCTTTTCTGTCTGATGTTCCGCGCCGCGGCTGCTACACTCAAAAGATGAAGGTGTTATCACATACCCCGGGCTACGCCGATTTTGCGCAAGCGCTACTCGCGACACCTTTAGCCTATGGGCGCCCTGCAATTGTCGAATGCGTATCAGAGACAGGCGAACCTCCGCAAAATTTTGGGAAGACATGGCTTACTCTGCTCGTGGGCAGGCGGACCTGGAGCGATTCGAACGGTACGAGCGTAATGCTGCGTTTTGCGCTGGGGCAGCGTTTGGGAGAAAAGCGGTATTTGTCTTTGGATCAGGACTCGCCGGTGATGGCCAACCAAAGGATCGCGCGGATCTCATCTACCTCACGTTATGCCGTGCGGTAGAAGTGGAGGAGACAGCCACAGTGAAATCCATGCAAGACGAGATCACTGCCGCATACTACGATCAAACAACCCGAAGAATGCGTTACTTCGTGATTGGCCTATCAGAGGGCATTGGAGGTTTCGGCGATCGCCGCGACTTTCAATGTAGCGAGAAAGAGATAGAGCGGTCGGGTCAGCTGTTTTGACTGGACAGTCAGTTGCGATTTGATCCGACTCCGGAGGAACCTCGGGGTTAAACGTAAATTTGGATGAACAAAGGAATAAACCAATGACAGCACTAGTAGAGCGAGAAAATCGGGACGGGGTTGCCTACCTATTTCTTAACCGACCAGACAAGCTAAACGCGCTCAATGTGGCGTTATTTGAAGAACTTGAGTCTCACGTGTCTTCGATCCGTGATGAGATAGATGCGGTTGGATGCGTGGTGCTCACCGGCCGTGGCAAGTGTTTCTCGGCGGGGCATGACCTAAAAGATATTGGGGCAGGGGAGAAGCTTCCACGACCCAACTATCAAGCCCATGTGATTAGCGCGCTGTCTGGATTGCCTCAACCCGTCATCTCTGCAGTGCATAGTCATTGCTATACAGGCGCGTTGGAATTGGCGCTTGCGGGTGACCTGATACTTGCGTCAGAAGACGCCAAGTTTGCAGATACCCACGCGAAATGGGCGCTCACCCCGGTTTGGGGAATGAGTCAGCGCCTACCGAGGCGTGTGGGTAGGACCAAGGCTATGGAGATGATGCTAACCGCTCGAACGGTGGGTGCCGAGGAAGCTGCGGCCCTAGAATTGGCGAATCAGGTCCTGCCGGCAGAGAACTTCATCGAGCATGTTCATCACTTCTGTCAGGAAATGCTCTCACTGTCTTGGTTCACGCTACGCGCCAACAAACGACTGATGCAAGACACGGACGGAATGGGACTTGACGCGGGATTGGCGCACGAGATCTTTAAGAGTGAGGGCCGAGGGCCTGACATGGCGGAGAGAATAGGCGGTTTTGGCAAGAAGTAGTCACCGTTTTTGCGCCACCCCATGATCAGATGGTTAAGGCACCCCTAACGATCAATGCACGGGGTAGGTGACCTAAGTAGGCTCAGATATTGAGTGCCAGTGGAAGGCACCATCGATCGGCGAGTTAATTAGTCAGCGCAGTCAGCAAAGAAGAGGGCGGCGCCTGGTTTGTGTCGGTGACCCTATGTGGTCACTCGCTCCTAATGAGTCGCCCAGGGTAAAAGCCAGTCGCGACATCGTGCCTGCGTGTGACTTGTCCATTAATGAGGCAAGCGACGTAACCACTAGCACCCTGCATCAGTCGCTTACCGCCAGCCGGTAGGTCCTGGCGAATGTGCAAATCGCCAAGGGAGAGCCGTTCAAAGTCGATGACGTTGATATCTGCTTTTTTACCTATCTCGATATGACCCCGATCATTGAAGCCAAAGAGTTGCGCATTTCGGCGGGCGGCTCTGTGGATCACCTGCCCAAGCGGGATCGTCTCACCCCGGGATCGATCGCGTGCCCAGTACGTCAGCTGATAGGTAGGATTGACGGCATCAAAAATGAGCGAAACATGCGCGCCAGCGTCAGATAAACCTGTAACCGTTGCACCGTCCATTTGCATCTCACGCACGGCATCAAGGGAGTAATCGGTGTAGTTGGTGAAGAACATAATGGCCATGCTGAGCCCGTGCTTCACCAAAAAATCGTAGAGAAAGGACTCTGGAGTCTCGGTTGCCTGCCGCGCGAGGTAAGCAAAGCTTTCATCTTGAGTGGGTTCATAGGTGCTTTGAGAATTGAGCTCAAAAATCTGCGCGTAATTGATTTCTGCATGGGCGATGCCGAATTCCATTGAGCCCATGGGTACGCCTGAATGGTCGTTACTTTCTTCTAAGATGGCACGCTTCACATCGGGATTGCGCATTGCCGTCTTTTTGGCGTCGATATCCATATGCGCCATTGCTCGGTAGGTTGGTCGCAGCATAAAGGGATGGTAGGTCTCAAGACTAAACACCAAGCCTGTGGGACGGCTGCCGACTTGAGGAAAGATAGCAGCACCTTGCGCATTGTGCGCTTTGACCTGGTGAATAGCCTCGCGCCACTTATCGGACCAGTCATCGACCTGAAAGAGGGTAAAAGTGGCGGGGCGTTGACTCAGTTGGCTGACTTTCGCAATCAAACCTATCTCATCTTCGAGGCTTGAGTGCTCTTTGAAACCTTCTCTTCCCTCGCCTAGCGTGCTTGATGGGATGATCTGGAAGACGCCTTTACCGCTTTGCCGTAAGGCCGCGGCAATCGCCATCACCTCGGCATCGTTCGCGAAGGTGCCAGGCACAGGCTCACCCTGGATGGAGCGATGGCCCAAAATTCGTGAGGTGGAGAACCCGACCGCTCCAGCATCGAGCGCCGATCGGACAAGCGCAGTCATTGCCTTAAGATCGTCCTCAGTCGCCGCGAGATTATCGCGGCCTCTCTCACCCATGACAAAATTGCGCACTGCGCCATGGGCAACGAGTGATGAGATGTTGATTGCGTATTCCCGATTGGCGAGTAGATTCAAGTATTCATCGTAGGATGACCATTCGCCCCAGGGCATGCCCTCATGCAAGGCTGTGCCGGGAATGTCCTCAACTCCCTCCATCAAATCAATCAGGTCTTGCGCGCCGTTTGTCTGAACAGGGGCAAATCCCACCCCGCAGTTACCCATCACAATCGTGCCGACGCCGTGGCTTGCTGATGGGTCCATCTCCTGATCCCACGTCACTTGTCCGTCATAGTGGGTGTGTATATCGATCCAGGCTGGGGTAACGATGGCGCCATCAGCATCAATGATTTCCTTCGCTTGTTCGCACAAATGACCAAGTGCGGTGATAACGCCATCTTTGATGCCAATGTCTTGGACCTGAGGTTCCATCTGCTCGCCGTCGTAGACTGTGCCGCCCTTGATGAGGGTATCGAACGCCATACTGAATCTCCTTAATCTCGGTGAGTGTAGCGCCATCA
>CAJXDD010000219.1:0-4878 GCA_913052075.1 uncultured Gammaproteobacteria bacterium | reverse complement strand
CACCACAGAACATTTGAATATCTACTTCGAGGAAAAGGGAGACGGCGCACCGGTGCTCTTTATATCGGGAACAGGTGGCGACTTACGCCAGCGCCCGAATGTCCTGAATAGCTCGCTTCCGAAACATAACCGCGTAATCGCGTATGACCAACGCGGGCTCGGCCAAACTGAGAAACCTGACCGGCCCTACACGATGAGCGAGTATGGCGACGACGCGGCGGCAATGCTCGCCGCACTTGGCATCGAGCAGGTGGATGTTATTGGCGTATCCTTCGGCGGAATGGTGGCTCAACACTTTGCCATCCGCCATCCATCAATGATTCGAAAGTTGGTGCTGTGTTGCACATCGCCGGGGGGCGATATGCCGAGCTACCCCTTCCACTTGATTCCGGAGGACCTCACCCCCGAGGAGCGATTTCTAAAATTAGTGGGCATCTCTGATACTCGCCTTGACCAGAAGTGGCAGGCTGAGCACCCCGAGCAACTTCAGGCGATGATCAAAGGGGTATTGCAGGCACGGATTCCGGACCATGGTTCGAGCGCCTCCCGGATGGGCGCTAGGCGACAGCTTGAAGCGCGTTCGCACCATGATGTCAACGACGCGCTATCCTCGATCGATCTTCCCACCATGATCTGCGCTGGTCGATATGATGGCATTGCGCCAGCCGCGAACCAGCATCACATGGCCTCACTCATTCCCAACGCGGTACTCAAATGGTACGAGGGTGGTCACATGTTCATGATTCAGGACAAAAACGCGTGGAGCGACATCATCGCCTTTTTGAATACACCTGATTCATAGCCAGCGGTATAAACTCATTTCCGGAGCCGCACTTTAAGATGAAACTCTAGCCTACGACTATCTGGATTCACCAACAGGTGGGCGAGGCGTATTCAAGAATGTAACGATCCAATGCACGAGGATCACTAGTGCCAGATCGCCTGATACGTCGAGCAGCCGACTGAACCCGAGCCCACCCAGCATGGTCATCACACATGCCGTCAACCGCCAGCGGAGCGTGAAGTAATGGAGGCCGCCAAAAAGCACACTACTGGTTACAATACTTACGCGCGCTCCTAAATCATCCATTAAGTAGAGCGGTAGAAACACGCGAAAAGCCCACTCTTCTACAACCGAGATCAGGAAGAGGTATCCCACCCAGCCCATCTGAGTTGCAGACCAAGGGATGCCTCTAAGGCGTTGGTAGATCGCGATTCCAGCAACAATCGCGGCGCACATGGCGAGATAATGAACAGGGTGCGCGATCAATGGAGACAACAACCCCTGCCAGTCATCGACGCGGGCTAACCATAGCCCCATCACCACCGCAACCAGAGACATCGTGACAAGGTGTCGAGAGAGCACCTGACGAAATTGGAGGACCGCGCTAGAGCGAGACTTCGCGGGCCGTTGCAGTCGCCCGCCAGGGAAAGGCATTGAGTCTTCTAATTCAGACGCTGACATCAAATCGGGACTCTGGATTCGCCACGCCGAAGATCGTTCCCCGCGGGTCTCGTAATCGTAGTGCTACCATTGCGCGGCATCCGATGGCTTTCACGGACCAAAGCCAATCGTCGCTAAGGTTCAAAAGGGGTTTGGGCACTACTCGGCAACAGTGCACGCGTTGTCAGCCAGCGCACCAACGCTTGGTTCACTTCAATCGGTCGTTCCTGCGCCATCCAATGACCAGAATCAATAATGACCTCATCGAGTTCCGCGCAAAATTCCCGCATGGGCCACGCCGCTCTAGAGGTCACAGTCTCACAAACATAGTCGTAACGACCGGCTAGAAACAAAACAGGCATGTCTAATCTACCATCGTTTAGCGCTTCATTTGCGAACGCTTCATTGGCCTCGTGATTCATGTAAAAAGCATCAGGTCCAAAGAACCCATTTCGCTCCAGGCCTTCGGCGTACACCGCTAAATCTGCTTCAGTGAGCACGTCAGTATCGAGCGGCGCGTCCGGCGCGTGGCCCAACCCGCCAAACCAACCGCCATCACGGCGGGTGGTTGCCGTTCCCGCAGGAAGCCCTTGTCCGGCGGGATCTCCCTTTCGGAATAGCGCTTGAATGGTGGCACGAGGGTTTGCGTCGAACGCTCGGGTCGCCTCGGCAAAGTGTTCCTCGTAGTAGCGCTGATAATCCCACTGCCCTGCAGGGTAACGCTTTTCTGGATAGATCGACCGGTCTACTAAACTGATGGTGTGATTAAGTCCCCGCTCGAGGTGATAGTAAGGCACACAAAGACTCGCAACCGCCTGACAACGTGCTGGAAAGTGGCTCGCCACACTGAACACAACAGGGCTGCCCCAATCATGTCCCACCCACACCGCTTGATCGATTTCCAGCGCATCGATCAACCCGATCATGTCACTGGTTAGTGCCTCGAGCGCATAATCCGATGTCTCGCGATAGACGGTTGAATCCCCATAGCCCCGTTGATCTGGCGCGATAACCCTAAACCCCAATCCCGCCAGCACAGGGATCTGATGTCGCCAACTGATCGCCCGTTCCGGCCAGCCATGCACCAGCACAATCGCCGGCGCATCTCCATCACCCGCTTCGAGGAACGCTGTCTGGTGCTCGCCGATCGCGACCTTGTTCTCCTTGACCTCTAGCGACGGCATCCCGATTAACCCTTAATCTGGACGGGTAGGTCACGGATACCATGGATGAAGTTGGACCTCAAATACACGGGATCATCCACGACCTCGATACGCTTGAAGCGCTTCAGGATCTCCTCCCACAGCACCGTCAATTGCATTTCACCGAGGCGATTACCGACGCAGCGGTGGATCCCATACCCAAACGATAAATGATGGCGCGGATTCGCGCGGTCTATGATGAATTGATCGGCGTCAGGAATAGCATCCGAATCGCGATTACCCGAGATGTACCACATCACGACTTTGTCCCCCGCCCGAATAGTTTTGCCGCCGAGTTCTACATCTTTTACCGCTGTACGGCACATGTGCGCCACAGGCGACTGCCAGCGGATCATTTCGGGGACCATTTTGGGAATTAACCTTGGGTCGGCGAGCAACTTATCGTACTCTGCAGGGTGCTGATTGAGGGCCAGCACTCCGCCTGAAATTGAATTCCTCGTGGTGTCATTACCACCGACAATTAGCAGCAGCATATTCCCCAAAAATTCATTAGGCGGCATGTCCTTGGTGGCCTCGCTCTGCGCGAGAATCGAGATTAGATCACTCCCCTTTTCGGAGCGCCCGGCGCGCTCTTTCCATACCGAATCGAAATATTCAAAGCATTTCCAAAGTTCTTGAAACGCCTCTTGGGGCGTTTCAAATACGTCAGGGTTACCAATGTTTTCGACGGTGTCAGACCAGTAAATCAGTTTATGTCGATCTTCCTGCGGGACATCAAATAAGGTCGCAAGCATCTGCCCTGTTAGTTCTACTGAAACAGACCGGACCCAGTTAAACGTCTCGTTTCTCGGCAATCCATCCAAAATTGCTCCGGCGCGTTCCCGAATCAGCCCTTTCAGTTCCTGAAGCCTGGCTTGGGTGAAACTTGGCGACACGACTCGTCTCTGGTCATCATGAACGGGAGGGTCTTGCATAATAAACATAGGCAAATGAAACATAGGGTCCGGCTCCTCATCCGGCTGCCTTGGCCGCCCACCCATGCGTATGCCGCCCTGATTAATGTCTGAGGAAAACTCCTCGTGATGCGTGTCTACGTGCATGATGTCGGTGAACTTCGTAACCGACCAATAGGGCCCCACCATACTCTCGGGCGTGTAATGAACTGGGGACTCCGCTCGCAGCCGCTCGAAATAAGGCCAAAACGTGTTGGCTTCGAAGAGGGCAGGATGAGCGGGATCCAATGTTTCCAGCTCAAGGTTCATCGGATCAACAAACGGGTCAATATTCCACTTGTCGAACGATTCACGATTGCTGAGCTGCATTTGTTCGCTCGTATTATCCTGTGTCGATTCTGTCATCTCACGCTCCTTGGAACTGACGATTGTCTTCTGACTGTTGGCCCTCGCATCTCGCGAATTCGATCTCTTTGGCTCCGTCTGCAACCGCGAGCCGTTACTGCTTTTACACTGCCCGCTTGCATTTAGATGAGTGAGGTCAGGCGGCCCTATGATGAGTACCTTACAGACCCACTCACTCACCTACATCAATCACCACGGCGGCGCTCGTGAAACGCTCGTTTAACGCCCCCTGAAGTTCGGCGCTCGTTTCTCGGCGAACGCCCTAATCGCCTCACGATAGTCATCAGTCTGCCGGCACTCAGCCAGACGCTCGGCTTCTCGATTAATTGCAGTGTGATGATCGATACTCAAAGCATCATCTAAGTTCTTTTTGATCGCAGCATAAGCCGCGCCCGGTCCGCCAGCGAGTCGCACTGCCAGCGCCGTTGCCGCAGCAGGTAACGCCCCATCCTCCACCACGTCGTTAAATAAGCCGAGCCGCAAGCTCTCTTCGGCAGTGACTCGATCGCCTAACAGCATCAGTGCTCTCGCCTGGGCAGGGCCGACCACCTGGGTGAGCAGCCAGGCGATACCGTAATCGCCCGACAAGCCTATATTCGCATAACCAGTACTAGCAAACGCCTTCTGGCCGGCGATGCGGAAGTCACAACAAAGTGCTATGGCAAGGCCTGCTCCCGCAGCAGCACCGGGCAATGCCGCGACTGTGGGCTTTAGGAGTGATCGGAGTGCGCCACCAATGCCCTGGTGCCGGGTTTTCAACGCATCGAGCGCCGCAGCTGGAGTGGGCGGTGCTGATTGGTCAGCGTCGCGATTCATGCGCTTCACGTCACCACCGCTACAAAAAGCATTACCTGCCCCTGTGATAAGTAGAGACCGTACCGCAGCGTCGGCCGCGGCCCAGTGAAGGGCCTCG
>CAJXDD010000218.1:0-4881 GCA_913052075.1 uncultured Gammaproteobacteria bacterium | reverse complement strand
TATGGCTGTCGATAAATTCCCCATCGAAGCGGGACACATTATGTTGTTCGCGCGATCAATTGGTGATGCTAACCCCATCTACTACGATGCGGAGCACGCTAAGGAGTCTGAGGCTGGTACAGTGATTGCTCCGCCGACCTTTGTTCAAGCCAGCGCTCAATTCGATCCCGATTACTTTTTGCGGCCAAAAATCGGCGAAGAGTGGTTTGGATCTGCCAAGGGGCCAACTGGCATCACAAAAAAAGAGGGTTCCGGCGGTGGAAGTGGCGGTGGCGGCCTGCACGCTGAACAGCATTACGTCTACCACAAGCCCCTCAAAGCGGGAGACGTCCTGACGGCAACAACAAAGCCCGGAAATAGTTGGGAGAAAGAAGGCCGTCGCGGCGGAAAGCTGATGTTCAGTGAATCTGTCACTGAATATCGGGACGAATCCGGTGATCTTGTAGTCACAGCAACCAGTGTTGGCGTTCGCACAGAACGACCGGCAACGACCAGTTAAGGGGGGAGACGACTCATGACATTACGCGCGAGTGAATTACAAGTGGGCGACACGTACAGCGAGGAAGTTTGCCGAAATCTTTCTCGAACTCAAATTGTTCAATATGCGGGAGCCTCTGGGGACTATAATCCTTTGCATTCGGATGAGATTTTCACCACCCAGGTCGCTGGTTATCCGTCAGTGTTTGCCCATGGAATGCTATCCATGGGAATGACAGGACGCATGCTCACCAACTACGTCGGCGATGGAAGATTAACCGCCTATGGCGTTCGGTTTACCTCACAGGTTTTCCCTGGTGCCACCTTGACGGCGACTGCGACGATCGAAGCAATTCGAGAAGAAAATGGCGAGCATTTCGTGGATATCAGCGTTTCGACTAAAGACGAAGAAGGCGTCGAAGTCATCAAAGGGCAAGCCTCTGCAAAGGTGGACCCATAGCTTTCAGATATTGATTGATGAAACGATGGGGCCCGCACTACCGCGGGCCTCGCATCATCCCCGAGAGCGCCAAAACACAAAGGCTCAAAACCAGCCATTTAATCAACTCCTTTCACCTTCACTCCACGTCGCCCGATTAACACTGACTGTACGATCGCGCTTGTAGCTTTTTGATCCACACAATCTCCGGAAACGCTTTGGCTGAGTTCCCTTTGCAGAAGCTCTCTTTGCTGAGGCTTTCGTCATATCCGCTTTTTTTGTAAACGCTTTCTTTCTAGGCGGTTTCTTTGTCGGCGCGTTCTTTTTGAGCGCATTCTTAAGAGATACGCTAGCTATAAACGCCTTTTCAAATCGCGACTCCTTCTGTGAGCAGTCATGAAACGCATCTCTTAGAGAGATCACAGACAACCTGGATCCATTGCCTAGAAACCAAGGCACCTAACCAGTAACGGCATCTCGGATAATCTCTGGGGTTAGCAACTGCGGCAGCACAACCGGTTCGGACAAATCTGGCCGATAAACCAGATAGAGCGGTACCCCTACTCGCCCAAACCGTGCCAGTGCTTTTGTAATCGCCTCGTCCTCTAGGGTCCAATCGGCCACCATGAACACCACACCTTCGCGCTCAAACAGCGTTTGAGTACTGACCACATCAATTGCAATCCGTTCATTGACCTTACAGGTAATACACCAATCAGCAGTAAAATCGACGAAGACAATCGAACCGTCCGCAAGCGCTTCAGCGATCGCCTCCTCTGAGTAGGCGATGCCTTCAGCGTCATCGGCAACGTCGATTCGCGTGCTATTTGCTGTAGGCGGAAGTGGCGAGAGTCGAGGCAGCAATAAAGCGAGCACCACTGCCGCCACAATCCACAGTAAACCCCGCGCGCTACGCCATTGTTTGCCAAGCCAGATAAGCAAGAGAATGAGTAAAAGAGCGACGCCCCAGATTAACAGTCCTTCGCTCCCCGCTTGGCTCACCAACACCCAGATCAACCACAGCGCCGAGCCATACATCGGAAAGGCTAGGAATTCTTTTAGCTTTACCATCCAAGGACCCGGGCTTGGGAGGTACCTGAGCAGACTTGGCATCTGCGTTAGTGCAACGACTGGAGCCGCCATGCCTGCGCCCAGTGCGCCGAAAACCAACAGCATCACTCCTATCGGTTGGGTGACCGCATATCCGAGCGCAGCGCCCATAAATGGCGCAGTGCAGGGGGCAGCCACCACAACAGCCAGCACACCCGTACCAAAGCCCTCAGCGTCAAGCCTCCCCTTGCCGACATCACCCGCCATCGTCTGAAGGCCGAGACCGATTTCAAAATAACCGCTCAGATTAAGACCAACCATCACAAACAAAAGCGCGAGCAAGCCAACGAGCCAAGGCCACTGAAGCTGAAAACCCCACCCCAGCGACTCGCCCAGCGCCCGCAGGCCAATCAGTATGGCGGCAAGCGCCAAGAAGCTGACAAGAACCCCCAATCCATAGAACCATCCGGATCGCGACCGACTGAGCGCCGACGTCGGCTCGATTAAGTTAAGCACCTTGATCGATAGCACTGGAAACACGCAGGGCATTAGATTGAGAATCAGGCCACCCAGCGCAGCGAAGAAAATCGCTGAAAGCAAGCTCAGCTGACCACTTACACCCCCGGTAGCGGGCTGATCGGACCTGATTTCAACGGCCCCACTTAGCCATTGCCCGCCGACCTCCTCTTCAAAGAGCAAAAGCCCAGCAACATCCATCGTGGGCTTCTCGAGCAGTGGTAATCTGAGTTCGGCGATCTCCGGTGCCTTGGAAGCAATCCACGCTTGGCTCGCACCAAGATCAATGAGATCGGGCTCGAAAGGCAAAAAAGTGACGGTCGCTTGCCGGTCCAGCGCCGCGAACTCCTTCGGCACCCTTACAATCATCTCCTGATCTGAGATCGCGAGATCACCAACCCCCAGGGGACTTGGCCAGGTCGATGCGAGAGACTCAAAGAATGCCTCATTCGAAGCGAGCAACTGATCACTCTCTGAAGGCATACCGACGGACAGCGTCAGCGCTAATTCTCCTGACTCAGGAATACAAACGTCGGCACAAACGAGCCATCGGCCCTTCAGCGTGATCGGCAGAGTATCTTCTTCAAACTGGTCAGAGACCATCATCCGCTGTGCAAACACAACGCTATTCTTGTAGCCAATGTTCGTGAGCGGTCCAAATGGGATTAGCTCCGGTTTGGACCAACGAATGGGACCAAGAGTCACTCCAGTCGGAAGATGATAATCGAGCGTCGGCGGCGCCCCCGAGTCACCAGGGTTTCGCCAATACGTATGCCAGCCCTCTGGGAGATCAATTTCCACCGCGATCCACAGCGAATCACCGGGCATAACCGATCCAGACGAAGCAACAATCCGTGCATTAGCCTGCCCTGTATTGATCCAATTCGAGGTGCTGGCAAGTCCTAATCCGGAGAATGTGCCGATTAGCAGGCTGAGCAGTAGTGGAAAAAGGAGGGCGCTTCCGAGTCGCGCCGTGCCCTGGGCGATATTCATGGCCTGAAACCCCACTTTGCCGGACCTTTTAAGTCATCCAACAGTGGCTCTACCCAATGCGACCATTCGCAGAGCCGCTGTCGTGTCTGCCTTGGCGCTATGAGCTCGTGAAGCGCAAAACTTTCCATCAGTCCCATGGGTGAGCGCGCTGACGCGAGCTCTGCTTCTAGCTTTGCTCGCAGCCGTTCAGGATTATCACTAGCCGCCAGCTCGCGCTGAAACGCAACGGCAACACCACCCTCAACAGGAAGCGCCCCTGTCTCATAAGAAGGCCAGGCGAGCTTATATGTGTACGGGGCGAAGTGCGCAGCTGAAGCCACGCCAAATGCTTTATGAACCCCGACGGTAGCCCAAGGCAAGCTGGATTGCGCTGCTGCTGCAACCGCACTCATGCCGTAGCGTATGGTCCCTAATTGCTCTGCATCTGGGCCCACCATGAACCCAGGCTCGTCTAGGAAGTTAACGATGGGCAAATGAAACGTCTCGCACAATTCGATCATCCTGCGCACCTTTTGTGACCCATGGGCCGTCATCGCGCCTGCATAGAACTTACAATCGTTGGCGATAACGCCCACTGGGAGCCCTTGGAGCCGCGCAAGGCCAATGATTTGACCACGCCCAAATTTTTCCGAGAGTTCCATAAAAGATCCAAGATCAAACACGCTGCTTAGAATGTCTCGCATCTTGAATGGTTTTCTAGCATTTCTCGGCACAATACCCTGCAAAGATTCATCGGCTCTTTCAGCTGGATCTGTGCAATCACCTCGAAGCGGCCGGTGGTGCACATTTTGCGGAAGGTAGGACAAAAACTGCTGAATCGCCTTGAATGCATCCGCCTCACTATCAACAACCAGATCCACCACGCCGCTGGATTCATGAATCTTCCATCCCCCAAGCGATTCCTTATCTAGCGTTTTACCCAGCGCCCTCGCGACCACAGCCGGACCAGCGACCATGACCTGGGATTGGGCCTTAACCATGACAGAGAAGTGCGAGGCAGCAAGCCGACCTGCTGGGAAACCAGCTACCGGGCCTAGCGCTGCTGAGGCAACCGGCACAGCGCCTAGCGCGTCGGCAATGATTTTGAAACGAGGCTCAGCGAAGACAGGGCTCCCCACCGTTTTCGGGCCTGTGCCACTATTGCCGGCGACGCTTCCTCCGCCACCTTCCAGGAATCGAACCAAGGGTACTCGAAAGTGAACAGCAAGTTCTTCAGCGTAAACGCTCTTGCGAAGACCTGCTGCATTGGGAGAACCACCCTTCAAGGTAAAGTCCTCTCCCCCAACGACTACTCGGCGCCCATCAACGTTGCCAAATCCAACGACGTAGTTCGCTGGGGTAAAAGACGTAATCTCACCCGCCTCATTCTTCTCGGCAAACCCCGCGCCCGGACCATGTTCAGTAAA
>CAJXDD010000217.1:0-4965 GCA_913052075.1 uncultured Gammaproteobacteria bacterium | reverse complement strand
CCGTTCTGGTTTACGATGGATCGTCGATAGTTGAGGAGGACCCCTATGATCATCGTTGTCGCCGCCCTTCGTTTTGAAACAAAAGAAGCTCGAGATGCCGCTGTAGCAGCTACAGCCGATGTTCAATTGGCAACCCGGGAAGAAGAAGCTGGGTGCTTGGATTATTGCTTTGCGTCCGACCCCTCCGTTCCCACTCGCATCCAAGTCTACGAACTGTGGGAAGACAGTGACTCGCTCGCAGCCCATTTTCAGCATCCGAATTACCACAAAATGGTTGAGGTGCTTCATGGCGCAGGTATCGTCGAGAGCATTAATCAGGCGCATCTCGTCGCAGCCAGCGAGCCCGTTTATGGACCCAATGGGGAGAAAAAAACCCAGTACTTTGTGGATATCTAAGTCATGAGCAAGATTATCGATCTCCACGCCCACGTCGTACTCGAAGCTGGGTTTGGTCAGGCCGGAAAATTCGGTCCGGAACTCGCAAAGGACAATGACGGCGTGCCGTTTTTTAGGATTGGTCAATACCAAATGAAGCCCATGGAATATCGTGGCACCGTTTTCATGGAGATCGACCAGCGTTTGGAACGGATGGAGCAAATGGGCATTGACCTGCAAATGCTATCGCCTAACCCGCTCACGATGTTTCATCACATCCCCGCCGAGACGGCAGACCATTTCTGCAAGATTCATAATGACTCGATGGCCGAGATCGTCGCCGCAAACCCTAACCAATTTTTTGGCGCTGCCTGCCTTCCCATGCAATCGCCAGACCTTGCGATCAAGGAGCTTGAGCGGGCAACTAGCCAGCTCGGTCTCATTGCTGCATATACCGGAACAGACTTTCCTGTGACGCCAGATGACCCATCGATGGACGAGTTTTACAGCGCGCTTACCGCATTCAACGTTCCGCTCTTTATGCATCCTGCCTCCTCTGGGGGGGACGCGGGCCCACTCGACGAGAGGCTCAATCGCTTTAATCTCTCCATTCTCTTGGGTTACCCCTATGAGGAGCTTATGACTATTGCCTCCTTGATCTTTGGTGGCGTCCTAGACCGGCACCCGAAGCTTGATGTTTGTATCTCCCATGGCGGTGGCGGTGTGGCCTATTTTCTAGATCGTTTCATTGGAATGACCCAATTCGGTGCTTGGGTTCCAGACTCTATTAAAGAACATGGGTTTCAGGCTCTCCTTAATAAGCTGTGGTTCGATGCACACGTTGATGGCGAGGCTGCGCATCAACGGCTTACCGAGGTCATCGATGCTGATCGCCTGGTGTATGGTACGAATTTTGGCGGCTGGGATACCCCCTCTAACGCTGACGCTTTTGCCGCTAGCCTAACCCCTAATGCCGAAAAATTACTGCGCTTGGAGCGGGCCGCATGAACCAGCTCATTGATGGCATCAGGCTTTTCACCGGCGTGGATGAACACGTCATCGAGGACGGGGTTGTATGGGTGAGCGGCGACCGCATCCAATTTGCTGGGTCGCTTGACGATTGCCCATCGCTTCCTAGCGATACTCAAAGGCATTCATTCCATGGCAAATTTGTGATGCCTGGGATGACAGAGACACACGCCCATTTGTCGTTTGCCGACGCCAATCCTTTCGCCATCGGTGAGACTGGTGTCGAGACAGGAACGATCACTGCCGTTCGCAATGCACGCTTGATGCTTGCCTCGGGCTTCACATCCGCGGTGAGTTTTGGCTCCACTTACCAAATCGATGTTGCTTTGCGAGAAGCCATCAACACGGGTCAGGTCATTGGTCCCCGGCTGCGCGCCGCTGGACGAGACCTTGGCGCAACCTCGAGTAATGTTGATTCTCCTGGCGGGCTCTCCCAAATTGCAGACGGGCCCTGGGCGCTGAGACAAGCCGTGCGCTCACAACGCAAACTCGGCGTTGATATAGTCAAAATTTTTATCGATGGCGAGAACATCAACCCCAAAAACCCTCCTGGCGAACTCTCTTTCACTGACGAAGAGGTTCACGCGATCGTCGATGAAGCCCACAGAAGAAAGCTACGCGTTGCATGTCACGCGCGGTCAGCGGCCGCGGTAAAGCAAGCCGTACGCGCGGGTGTCGATCTAGTTGGCCATGCTAATTATCTCGATGATGAGGCCGTTGCCCTACTTGCAGATCGAAAAGATGAAGTATTTGTAGGACCTGCGCTCGCGTGGGAGATTTGCTACCTCACCCACTGCGAATCGATTGGCGTGTCCAAACAAACCGTGATCGATCAGGGATACGAGCGCGAAATAGAGGCGACGGTTGAAACGGTTGCTAAACTTCGTGAGGCAGGCATTCGCATGGTTGTAGGTGGCGATTACGGGATCTCGATCGCGCCGCATGGAACCTACGCCAAGGATCTCGAATATTTCGTTGAATACTTCGATATGCGTCCGCTTGAGGCGTTAATGTGCGCAACGAATTACGGGGGGCTTGCCTTTGACCCTGCTGGATCAGTGGGCACGCTAACCGAGGGGAGTTTCGCCGATCTTGTCATCGTAGACGGACAACCCGATCAGGACATTCGAGTTCTTCAGGCCCATGATCGATTGACGGTGATGAAAGGTGGTGTGATTTACAAAGGGTTAGCGAATCCGAACCCTTATTTGGCATGAGGCAAGGCCGGCCCGCGACGCGCTAACGAGCAATTACCTGTTATCCAAATATCTATAGTCGCGGAGCCTGTTTTATGAACCCTACGTCACCCGCGTCCATTGCGAGCCGCTGCCATGGTCTGAACGGTCACGTCCCATCGATCGTCCCCCCAAGGCATTGGCATCAAAATCGGATGCTCAACGCCAGCATCCCGATAGTCCTCTACAAAATGTCCGATGTCTTCTGCCCCGCCAATGAAATCGATCGCTTGGATCATACGATCTGAAATCGCATCGAGCGCCCCTTCTCGATCGCCAGCCTTAAAACGCTCGCGGAGCACCTCTATCTCATCGGCAAATCCCGCTCTAGAAAACATCGCCGCATATCCGTCTGCCATCGCGTAGTTGAATAAATCGCGCTTGGCGGACTTTCTCCGAGCATCAAGCGATCCAGCACAGGCGTGGACATAAGCGTAAATGGTCGCGGGCCCACCAGACCGAACGGCTTCAACACTGGGTCCAACATGGGATATCGGCAAATAATTCAGCAAGACACCGTCAGCAATTTCACCCGCCAGGGCGAGCATCTTTGGATTCAACGCTGCCATGATAATGCGTGGTCGACGCTCTCCCTGACGTATGCCAAGCGAGAAGCGTTTGACTTGATAGTAATCCCCTTCAAAGGTCACGCGCTCACCGCTTAAGCAATCTCGAAGTAGCGCTACGTATTCCCGCATCATAGCCAGTGGCCGAGTTGCGCTCGCTTGACCATGTTGGCCAAGGACCCCTGGCGCTGAAACACCGATGCCTAGATAGATATCACCCTCTGGGTTCAGTGCCTGAAGCGTCGCAGCAGTCATTGCGGTCAATGTCGGGCTTCTTAGCTGAATGGGGATAATCCCTGTGCCCAGCGCCAGCCCAGGTGCGGTTGCAGCCGCCGCTCCGAGCAAGGTCATGGCATCGGTACCCGTGGCCTCTACAGTCCACAAGCTCTGGTAGTCAGTCGCCTGGCATAGTCGAGCAATATCCGTCACGGCCGCAGGACCCAGCACTCCCAAACTTCCAAAAGTAACGCCCAAGGGCTTTATCGTTGACATAACGAGGACTCCGCGCTGCTGCTCGCGCATCCTAGCAGCTTAGTAGCCCGAAGTCAGAGTGAGCCTGCACTTTCCAGATCCTTAAATCGTCAACATTCTCATCAATGATCGAGTAAAAATGAGTGACCAAAGGATTGACCGCTCATAATTTAATTTCTATTGTAATCCTGTGTGGTAAACCTTCGCCGGGGGGATTGAGGGCAAAGCTCTAGGTGCGCCGGCGTGCACTTAGCATGGAGCGCAACTATGGAGCAACAACACTCGAAACCAGCAGCATTTCTTATTCCCCTTCTTTTCGCCATCGGTTATTCGCCCCTCTTGGTGATGGGCGCTGAGTCCGATCGCAAACTCGAAGAGATCGTAGTAACCGCGGAAAGGGTCGAAGCAACCGTCTCCGACACCTCAATTTCCATCACAGCTTTCTCTGAGGACACCATCGAGGGTTTTGGTATTCAGAATCCTGACGAGCTGGTGAATTACATTCCAGCAACCACTCGAGATGCTTTTGACATCCGCATTCGTGGGGTTGGGAGAAACTATCGAGCGCTTGGGGGTGATCCGGGAGTCGCAACCTACTACAACGGTATTTTCTCACCAGATTTCGGAATCGCGGCTACCGAAAATGGGCTTTACGATTTGAAACGTGTTGAAGTGCTCCGAGGTCCGCAAGGGACGCTTTACGGACGTAATTCAATAGGCGGAGCTCTAAATTACGTTACCAACGACCCAACTTGGGACCCTGAGGGTGAAGTCCGAGTTCAACTCGGGGCCTACGGCACAGTCGAAATGTATGGAATTCTCTCGGGTGCCCTTATAGACGACGTGCTAGCCGCACGGGTTGTTGGTACAAAACGCAAGCGCAGTCCTTGGCAACAAGGGCTAAATGATACAAGCGATACAGATAGTATCAACGATGAAAACCTGGCAATGACCTTCCTGCTCGAACCAACAGATTCGTTCTCCGCTAAGCTTAGGGTTAATGATCGACTCTCCGATCGCGCTATCGGAGCATTTGGCTATGTTTCTGAAGGTCCAGTGGGAATGCGGGGATCAATGGCTACGAACTACCCTGTATATGGCCTTCGTTCGGTCCCAGAAGGAACACCCGGCGCACTTGCTTACACCGATCCAGGTTCAGGGGCGGTCATTTATGGTCTGCCTGCACGTCCAGGCGTTGACGAGGCTGCAAGCCCTCAACCCAACGCCGCTTTTGGAAGGACAGCTCTCGCGGCTAACTTATACGGCACGACAGATCTAGACACTGGCGT
>CAJXDD010000216.1:0-4972 GCA_913052075.1 uncultured Gammaproteobacteria bacterium | reverse complement strand
ACTTCAGCGAGTCGCAGCACGAATCTCGAACCAGAATTCAGCAAGCAATGATTTACCCCATTGTTTTGTTTGCACTCACTATTTTGATTCTCGCAGGCTTACTGGGATATGTGGTTCCAGATATTGTGGAAGTGTTTTCGGATACGGGTCAGGCGCTACCTGGACTGACGTTAGTCGTCATAGCAGCCAGTGATTGGGTTGCTGATTACGGGTTGTATACGCTTTTCATTGCAGCGGGTCTTGCCTGGATTACCACCAAGCTGCTGGCTATGCCTACCAACAAGCTGAGATTTGACCGTTACCTTCTCCATGCGCCCTTTTTGCGCTCCATGAGTCGAGGGCGGAATACCTCTCAGTTCGCCAGCACGCTGAGCATTCTATCGGCGTCAGGTGTACCGCTTGTTGAAGCGATGAAAATCGCGAGTGAGGTCGTCTCAAACGTTTGGTTGCGAACGAAAATTCAGGAGGCAACCATTAAGGTCAGCGAGGGAGGCAGCTTACAGTCAGCATTGTCAGTGAGCGGATACTTCCCGCCGATGATGCTTTATATGATTGGGAGCGGAGAGCAAAGCGGCGAATTAGATTCAATGCTTGCCCGTGTTGCGAAGTACATGGAGCAAGAAGTTGAGTCGTTATTGGCGACGTTGCTGAGCCTTTTGGGGCCTGTCATGCTAATCGTAATGGGTGGCGCGGTCTTTACTATTGTGATGGCAATCTTGTTGCCAATCATCAACCTTAATCAGTTGGTGGCTTGAAAGATAAAGGTGTTTAGCAAGGGTTCCCCTTTCAGACGTTGAGCGAATGGACTACCCGCCTCCAGACAAAAGAGGGGTAGGAAACCTCGCTATGCGGTCAACGCTTATTTGGCGACACAGTAGAGATCGAAGCAGACGAAAAGCGTGGATATGTTCAGAAGAATGGGCGCGTTGATAACAACCTTAGGCCTAATGATCAGTGCCACGTAATCAGGCAAAATCGTACCCCAGGGGTAGGATAGTAGTGAGTTTCGAGACCTAAGGCAGTGAGCACTAAATCGTGCCTTAGAAATAGCTTGCACGGTATAAGGTCTGTACAAGGTAAACTGCAACGGGTTAAACCACCAAATAAGGGCCGCAGAAAAGAATGGCGAAAGAGGAACGCAACATGAAGAGCCTTCAAGATAGGATATGGGCGAGAGAGCTAGGTGCTCGCACCTCAGGCTTCACTCTGATTGAAATTATGGTGGTCGTCGTCATTTTGGGTGTTCTCGGTGCGCTCATAGTGCCGAATATTGTGGGACGCCCGGACGAAGCCAGAGCCACTGCCGCACGGTCAGATATTCAACAAATTGGGAATGCCCTCGATTTGTATCGCATGGATAACGGCCACTATCCAAGCACGGATCAAGGGCTAGAGGCGTTGGTCGATAAGCCTGCAGGCTATCCCGAGCCGCGGCGTTGGAACCCAGATGGCTATTTAAAGCGCGTCCCGGTCGATCCATGGGGTGAGCCTTATCTTTATCTAAACGAGGGCCGCCAATATGACGTTTACAGTCTTGGGGCCGATCGACGCGAGGGCGGTGAGGGTGTGGATACTGACTTAAGGCTATCGGATATTTAGGTGCAGGATCGCCACATTCCTCTTGGATTCACGCTACTAGAGATTTTGGTTGTTTTATTCATTGTCTCGATCCTCTCTGGGCTGGTGGTCGTGAATCTCCCTCAAGCACTGGACACCAATGACACATTAGTTTCCGTTGAGCGACTGCATAAAGTGATGAATCGCGCGCTTCAGAGGGCAGAAAGAGAGTCCTCCGAGCATGGCGTCCTGTTAGATGAGCGTGGTTATCAGATACTTGTTTTTGAGCCTATTAGCCAGCGATGGCAGCCAAGCCTTAACCACGAGCACAGATATCGCACCTTCCCTCCGTCATTCAGACCTTATCTTGCGTTGGAGGAGGGGCAGCAAATGCTGGGTGGCGCGCCAAATACTAGTGAATCCGAGGGTGAGGACTTGGTGCCGCAAATATTGCTGCTATCTAGTGGTGAAACCAGCATCTTTGAATTGTTGTTCGACGATGCCCGTGGTTCCTCTTACCTTTTAACGGGTTCGGGGTTCGGGTCGGTGACATTTGATGTTCAGTCTCCAGAGGATTAAGCGAGTCAGGAGAAGCGGGTTCACCCTGATTGAGGTGCTGATCGCTTTGGCGGTGTTCGCCGCGGTTGGCATTACCCTTGCGAAAAACGCGTCATCCGTCGTGTTGCAAACCGATCGAATGGAAGAAAGGGCCCTCGCGTGGTCTGTGGCGAGTAATGTCGCCAATGATCGCTTCATTCGTGCGGAGGACGAATCCCCTATCGAAAGAGCCGGTCGAAGAACCCAAGAAGTGCTCCAGGCCAATCGGTCCTGGTTCGTAGAGACAACGTTGCGATCCACTGATAATGATGATCTCAAGGCGCTCACCGTTTCGGTGAGTGATGCTGACACTCCAGAAGATGTGTTGGTGACGCTTAACACCTTTGTGGGTCGGCACTGATGATGGCGATGAGGGGCTTTACGCTACTTGAAGTGCTGATCGCCATGGCGATTTTCTCAATTGTCGGGCTTGCTTCATTTGAGTTACTCCGTTCCGTTCGGAACATCGATCGGGTAACAGATCGGCAGACGGAATCGTATCAGGGACTAGTCCGGACACTCGCCTTGATGGATCGCGATTTCATTCAATTGCGGTACCGAGAAATTCGCGATGAGTTGGGCGACCGAAACGCTGCGGTGGCAGTGAATGAAGGGTATTACCCAATTGAGTTTACGAGACAGGGATGGAATAACCCGTTGCAGCGAGCTCGGAGCGAGTTGCAACGTGTCGGTTATGTCGTTGAGCGTGATTCGCTAGAGCGGCACGTCTGGTTTGTGCTCGATAGAGCCCAGGATTCGGAGCCTGTGTCGCAGGTGCTCATGGCGGGCGTTGATGCGCTAACCATTTATCTGGTTATGCCTGATGGCGATCGTGTGGAGTCTATCTCTGGGGATGACTTTTCAGAGCTACCAGTCGCTATCGAGGTCACGATCACAACTGATACCTGGGGGGATCTCACCCGTTTGTACGATTTGCCTGTTTTTGTAGGTGAAATCGCAAGCACTGCGCCGCAGGACGCCGGCGAATCTGATTTGATCGATGATGACAATCGAATTGAACAACAACCAGACTCGAGACCCTCCGAAGAAGTGAGCATGGATCTAGTCCGTTCGCGGATGGGTGGTCAATGATGCGGCACACAAAGTCGTTCCGTGGTCATAGCGCGCAGCGAGGGGTTGCGCTCATCATGGTGCTTTTGGTGGTTGCGTTGGCGGTGGCGCTATCAACCTCGATCGCAAAGCGACAATCGGAAGCGATTCGTGCGACCAGTAGCCACTTCAATCGGCAACAGGCGCTGTTTTATGCCAGGGGTGGCGAAGAATGGGCGAGGCAGCTTCTTGCACAGGACTTCGAGGCCAGGCCAAATTGGGATGGACCCATCGATCCTTGGTTGGCGAGTGACTTGGTTTATGAAATCGAGGGTGGTTCGATCACGCTATGGATCGAGGACCAGGAGCGGTTTTTGAACATCAACCAATGGACCGGTTCAGCTAGTCAGGCTGACGCCTCGCTATTGTCCGCACAGTTAGGGTTGGATCCGCTTTGGATTGACGAACTGATTGATTTCACAGACATCGATCAGACTCCGCAACCACTGGGCGCCGAGGACTATCATTACCTCGGGTTGGAACAGCCTTATAGGACAAGTAGTCAGGCATTAGTCCATTTGTCGGAGCTGAGGCTTTTAAGGTCAATGACGCCGGAGGCCTATTCGAGATTGTCCTCATCAGTGGTCGCGCTGCCGACAGGAACGCTTCCCTTGAATGTCAATACAATGCCTCCCTCATCGATCATGCTCATCGCGCCCGAGATCACGCCGGAAGCCGCTGAGGCGGTTGCGTTATTGCGCGATGAGCAAGATGGTTTTGATACCGTTCAGGCTTTTTTGGCTCTCCCTGAGTTTGCTGGCCTTAATCTGGGTAGTTTCCCCCTTGGTGTACAATCGTCGTTTTTTAAAGTGCGAGTTCGCGTGGATTTTCTTGACCAAGTCGTTTTCTTGGCGGCCTTGCTATATCGAGAACCTTCATCAGGGAAAATCTCGGTACTCCATCGTTCGCTCAATGAGCCTTTTGCCTTGCCGGAACCGTCTGTAGAAGAGGAAGATATCTAGGATGAATCAAGGCCTCCTGATACGCTGGAAGGGCGAGACAGTCGAGTGGTTAATCCATGATGCTGGACAGCCCATCCAAGAAGGACATGGTTCGATCGAGTCGCTCACCGAGGCGCTCGCGGCCATGGATCCGCCACTTGTTGATCCGGAGGCAGCCGTACTGATTTCGGGTCAAGAGGCATTGATCACTCAGATCACGGTGCCATCCAAGCCCACTCGACAAATACTAGATGCGATCCCTTTTCTGGTGGAAGAACAAATCGTGGGTAGCATTGATGATCACTTTATCGGGCTTGGTCGAAGGGAAGGCGATCAATTGTCAGTGGTGGTGTTGCGTCAAGAGATCATGCGATCGGTGATTGATGCCTTCGACGAAGCCGGCATTCGAGTTGAATTTATTGGGATAGATAGCCAGCTGCTGCAGCACGAGAACATGATTCGCTTGCTCGTTGAAGAGGACATGGTGCACGTGATTAAGCCTCAAGGCGTGGGAGTAGCGATGGCTTCCAACCTGGCAGAGCAATTGATCCCCAGTGATCTGGTAATGGATTCGGCGCCTATCGAGTGTCTGGATTTTAGTCGCGATGGGGCAATGTTAACGTCGGTCGTAGCGACCAGCTTGCCAGAGGTCCTGGTGTCAAGCGCAAGCGATGGCACCATCGAGCCTGGCTTGCTTCGGTATTGGGCTCGTTCAGGCAATCCGCTGGCTGTGAACCTAAGGCAGGGAGTGTTTGCCTATCGGTCGA
>CAJXDD010000215.1:0-4984 GCA_913052075.1 uncultured Gammaproteobacteria bacterium | reverse complement strand
ATGCGCTCGAGCAGTGCGTGGTGATCGGCGTTGGTAGTGTTGGCGTCGATATGGTCGATGTGGATGCGGCTACCCGAGCGGGCATTGTTGTGACCAATGTGCCAGATATCTTTATTGAAGAAGTCGCCGATCATACGTTGATGCTGCTGTTGGCGGCCGGCAGGCGAGTCAAGCTCATGGATCAGTTGGTTCGTGAGGGCCGCTGGTATGAAGGGCGCCCGATTTTGAATCATGTTCCGAGGCTTTGGGGGCAAACGCTAGGACTCATCTCGTTCGGTAATGTCGCGACAGCGGTTGCTCGGCGTGCAAAAGCGTTCGGAATGCACGTGATCGCTTATGACCCTTATATCTCTGAGCTTAAGATGACTGCTGAAGGCGTAGAGCCAGTAACCTTCGATGAGTTGCTTGAGCGCAGTGATTATTTGTCTGTGCATCCAGGGCTGAATGATCAGACGCGAGGCATGATGAATGATGCAGCGTTCGCAAAAATGAAATCCACTTCCGTCATTATCAATTGTGGGCGAGGGCCTGTGATTGACGAGTCTGCGCTCATCCGGGCGCTTGAGGCGGGCGAGATCGCTGCTGCAGGCCTCGATGTGCTCGAGCAGGAGCCGCCTGCTCCAGATAACCCGCTGCTTTCTATGGATAACGTTTTGATTACGCCACACGCTGCGTCAGCAACGACGCGAATGCGGACCGAAACCCGGCGGCGTAACGGGCGTGAAGTGGCGATGGCGCTTCAAGGCAAATGGCCGATGAGTTGTGTGAACCCCACCGTTTTGCCGCGATCAGCGCTCGAGCGGTGGCAACCTTTCCCCATGGAACGCGGACCCAACCGGTAGGCAAGCAAGCGCTTATCAGTCGATTGAAGGAGTCAGTATGCAAGTAGCACAGGCCATCGCGGCTATTCTGAAACAAGAAGGCGTCAAATTTATTGTTGGCTATCCGGTTAACCCCATTATCGAGGCCGCTGCCGAGGCAGACATCCGAACCATTATTGTCCGGCAGGAAAGAGTCGGCCTGCACATGGCAGATGCGGTGAGCAGGCTTTCGAGCGGCGATGATATTGGGGTCTTTGTCATGCAGCATGGCCCGGGCGCTGAAAACGCCTTTGGCGGCGTTGCCCAGGCGTACAGTGAGTCCGTTCCGATTTTGGTGATGCCCGCTGGCTACACCCGGCGATTGGCCCATTACTACCCCAACTTTAATTCGACGCTCAACATGCAGCACATCACCAAGAGTGCCGAACCCATCTCGATGGGCAAGGCGGTGCCTGAGGTCATGCGGAGAGCGTTTTGGCAGTTAAGAAATGGTCGAGGTGGACCTGCCCTTGTTGAGGTGCCGCTGGATGTCTTTCGAGAGGACGTAGGCGACATGAACTATGTTCCAAGCTACAAGACTCGCACAGGGCCTGACCCAGAGGCGGTCGCCAGTGTGGCGTCGGTGCTAGCGTCGGCCGAGCGCCCAGTGATTTACGCAGGGCAAGGGGTGCACTACGCAAAAGCGTGGGATGAACTGAAGCAGCTGGCTGAGGATTGGGGTATTCCAGTGACGACTAGTCTTGAGGGTAAGAGTGCCTTCCCGGAAACCCATCCTTTATCGCTGGGTTCAGGTGGGCGAGCGATACCAGAGACGGTCCACACCTTCCTCCAAGACGCAGATGTTATTTTCGGGATTGGATGTAGCTTTGCGCTGACTGGGTTTGGTGTGCAAATGCCAAAGGGTAAGACCATTATCCATGCAACGCTGGACGCGAAGGATCTCAATAAGGATGTGCCAGCGCAGCACGTGATGCTGGGTGATGCCAAGCTAACGCTGCAAGCGCTCTCTGGTGTGATGGCGTCACTTAAGGCTGACGATGCCCGTGATGCCATGGTGACCGCTAGAAAGGCAGAGGCACCGAGCACCATCCAAGCCATGAAGTCCAAGTGGCTCTCGGAGTGGATGCCGAAATTAACCTCAGCCTCTGCGCCGATCAGTCCTTATCGGGTCATTTGGGAGTTGAACCGGTTGGTCGATAAAGACAATACGGTTATCACCCATGACGCTGGCAGCCCTCGTGATCAGCTGTCACCGTTCTGGGAGAGTACAACACCGCTTTCCTATATTGGCTGGGGGAAAACGACGCAGTTGGGTTATGGTCTTGGGCTCGCAATGGGGGCAAAGCTCGCGCGCCCCGAAGCGCTTTGCATCAACGTATGGGGCGATGCGGCCATCGGCTTCACTGGAATGGACTTTGAAACAGCCGTACGTGAGCGGCTGCCGATCTTATCGATCCTCTTTAATAATTTTTCCATGGCGATTGAACTGCCCATCATGCAGGTCGCAACAGAAAAGTATCGAAGCACTGATATCTCCGGGAACTATGCACAAATGGCAGAGGCCTTCGGCGGTTACGGCGAGCGGGTAGAGGATCCTTCGCAAATCGTTGATGCGCTGCGGCGTGGCATCGAGGCAACCGAGCGCGGTCAGGCGGCCCTGATCGAATTTATCACTGAAAAAGAGCTTGCCGTTTCAACCTTTTGATGCGTGGTACTCGGCATAGCAAAAGCAGAGAAACCGCATGACACCGAGCTTGGTATGTTCGCTTCGTGGTGAGGCGAAGATATCGAAGGCATGCTGTGCGCCGGGAACTTCAAGATAGACGCAAGGCGTTTCAGCTTGAGCTCGGTGAAGAGCGGCCATCTTGCGACTAATACCAACTGGCACCAGCGAGTCCTGATCGCCGTGGACAATCATCATGGGTGGCGCGGAGGTGAGATCTCGTAGCAGCGGCGATCCAGCTTCGTACACCGCTTGAGCACTTGCGAAAGACGATTTAATGACCTCTTTTTCAAGGAGGTGACGCAGCCCTTGGTTGGGTTGCAATTCGTCTCGATCAGTCCAGTCGAACGGACCATAGAACGGAACCGCCGCCTGAATGGTGGTGTCCTGGTCCTCGAAGCCGGGCTGAAAAGCCGGATCGTTGGCAGTTGAGGCCATGAGCCCAGTGAGATGCCCGCCGGCCGAACCACCCGTTACCGCGATAAATGCAGGGTCGCCGCCATAGTCTTGAATGTGGCGTTTGGTCCACGCGAGTGCTGCTTTGCAGTCGATGATGTGATCCGGAAAAGTAGCTTTAGGACTGAGCCGATAACTGATTGAGACGCAGATCCAGCCCAGCCGAGTCATGGCTTGCATGAGAGGTAACGCTTGCCCGTACTTGTCCCCGATCTTCCACGCACCGCCGTGAATATGCAGGAGCACAGGCGCGTTTAGAACGGCGCGTTTGGGACGGTAGATATCGAGCTTTAAATTGGCGTGGTCATAAGACACGTCCGTCACGTGATCGATGCCTGTCCAGTCACGCTTGAAAGGTAGCATCATGGCGTCTCGGTCGGGCCCGAGTGGAATGGCGCTACGGTGATGTGGTAGTAGGGTGGCGAGGTACGCTTTGCCAAGGCCCTGCTGCAGGCTACTTTCGACCAAAGGGCCAATGGATAAGCCTTGCCAGTGAAATCGCGCGAGTGCCCCGCATGCCATGAGAATGACGAGTAATCCCGCCCAGCCGATGAAACCCTCAAATCCTTCGCTGGCTGCAATGATCGAAGTGATGAAGACGATGGCAACCGCGACGTGTCCTGCTAATTCCCCAGTGAGCCACCCTAGGCCAAACGTGAGGCCCATCAGACGCTCGCTACTTTTCAGCGGAGCATAGACGTTGACGGTAAGGCTGGCGACGATGATCACAAAGAGGAGGGTCAGTAGGCTCATGGCGTGTTCACCACGTGTTAGTCGTTGAGAGTCAGCGGTGCGGGATGGCCAATCACTAGACTGCCGCGCAGAGGTTCCCGTCTACATTGATGGCGGTGCCGCTCACATAGCCTCCGGCATCTGAGCAAAGGAGGCAAGCAAGGCTCGCGCATTCTTCGGCGTAACCATACCGGCCCATCGGCAGGCCTTCGCCCGCTTTCTCGATGAAGGCTTCCAGGGAGAGATTTGATCCAGAGCGTTCATGCTGTCTGCGAATTTGATCAGACTCGATGCGCCCGATATTGAGCGCGTTGACGAGAACATTGTGCGGCGCACCCTCAGAGGCTAGCACTTTCGTTAGCGCCATGCCGGCTGCTCGCGTGACGGAAGTCGGCGCTGTTCCTGCTTCGGGCGTTTTAGCGTAAGTGTTGAGCAGGTTGAGAATTCGGCCCCATCGGTTTGCTTTCATGCCAGGAAGAACCAGTCTGCTGAGCCGCACGGCAGCCATCAACTTTAGATCGAAATCGTACTGCCACTCTTCGTCTGTGATGGATTCAAATGCACCCCCTTTCGCAACGCCGGCATTGTTGACCAAGATATCAATCTCGCCAAAATCGGCGCGCACGAGGGCGAACGTTCGATCAATCTCAGATGCATCAGCCACATCGCACGCATAGCCTCGGCAGAGCCGTCCGGTAGCTGCGGCTAGCGCCTCGGCGGCATCGCTCACCTCACTCGCTGTGCGAGCAAGGAGCGCAACATCAGCCCCCGATTCAGCAAACGTGGTGGCCATCGCTAGGCCAAGGCCCTTGCTGCCGCCTGTGATCAGCGCTTTGCGTCCGTCTAGTCTTATTTCCACGGCTTGCCTCGATATATCAGAAACGTAGCTCGTGACTATATAGGGAGGATTCAATTAGCGCGACCATAAGGTCTACGTGGAACTTTGAGGCATTAAGCGCCCGGATGTAACGAAAGCGTTGACCGCCTGCTGCTAAGAAGGCGTCTTTGTTTTCAACTTTAATTTCCTCAATAGTCTCAAGGCAGTCCACAGAAAAACCCGGGCACATCACGATGAGATCTTTGATTCCTTGAGTCGGGAAGGCTGCCATTTGATCGATAGTCGCGGGGGTTAGCCAGGCGCCTGGGCCAAATTTAGATTGATAGCTCATCGACCATTGGTCTTTGCTGAGGCCCACAGCGTGAGCCACTGAGGCAGCAGTCTTTTCACATTGCGCAGGGTAAAGGTCGCCCT
>CAJXDD010000214.1:0-5015 GCA_913052075.1 uncultured Gammaproteobacteria bacterium | reverse complement strand
CGGAGAGGTGTCTGAGTGGTTGAAAGAGCACGCCTGGAAAGTGTGTATACGTTAATAGCGTATCGAGGGTTCGAATCCCTCTCTCTCCGCCAGTTTCTTATAATTGTTTATTAATCAATAACTTATGATTATTTTTCAGCGGTTCTACGCACTATTTTACGCACCCATGTTTACCGCTATCCAGTAGGAAGAGTGCGTAATTTACACACTTTTGGAGGCCGGTAATCCGATCAAGTTTTTACAGTCCTGATCCTCTTCTTCGATAAAACTAAAGGGCCCAGCGGCTGTTGATCCGATTCTCTTTGAGCATAATCAGTCATTAGGGGAACCGAGTAGCAGTCGACGTCTTCGAGCCATTAGTTCCTGCAGCCAAAGATCTCAGCGACCGAATAAACCTCTCACTAGTCGAAGACTACTTTTCTGCAATCTCCACCCTGCCTGTGTGAGCCAGATCTAGGAAATTGATGCGCACTAGACCGCTTATTCGAAAAGTAAAGCAAGCTTTACTTTTCGAACGTTCCGCATTCATAATGTAAAGCACACAGTACATATTGTATAGGAAGCCAATCATGAACACCGAAAAGTCGAGACACTCTTCTTTCCGCCAAGAATTGAGCAGAACTGGAGTTTCGCTAGTTCTTTTTTCGGCGGCTTGGGCAGCAAGCACTGCAGCCGTGGGATATGGACCGAGACTGTGGTGGAATTATGACGCTACCCTTACCGTAGCTGCGGTAATCGTAAATTTTACAGCAGGCCTCCTCATGCTGGTCGCGTTCTTTCGACACATGAGAAGTATGGATGAACTCCAAAGACAAACGCACCTAGAGGCAATGGCGATCACTCTAGGGGTAATGTTTATCCTCACCGTCTCCTATGGGAGCTTGGAACCCGCAGGTTTAGTCGATGACACGCACCCTGCGAATCTCTTATTCATCGCTGCACCAACCTATATCGCTCTAGCGATCTTATTCTGGCTAAGGCGGACACGCGGATGAAAAACAGATTGAAGGTGTTAAGGGCGGAACGTGATTGGACGCAAACAGATCTAGCTTCGGCTCTCAATGTCACCAGGCAAACCATACACGCGATCGAGACCGACAAATACGACCCCAGCTTGCCCTTGGCTTTCAAGATCTCGATCCTCTTTAATCTTCCAATCGAACAAATTTTCACGCCGGAGGGGGACTGAAACAAGCCCGTGTTAATCTGCGATAGCTCATCCTTGGATGATCGCAACCGTAATTTTTTACTATTAAAAACAATAGTTTAGAAAGAAAATGTCACACTAGAGCCCGATTAAGATGTAGAAGCCCAACCACTATTATCTAGACTTGACAGCCTACGATGCGAACATTATCACCAAAGCATCAGTCGGGCTTTTGTATTCGGTATTCAACGTTGACCCTTTCTGAAACTTCAATCGCCATTCTCGCCATATTGCTGAAGGAGTCGATACCTTCGTTGGGAAACCCTCTGCGTGTCCGATGGATGTTGAACCGACCTGACAATTGTTGATCAAATTGATTCTCTATGATCTCGCGACCCAAGATGTAGCCAAGAAGACCTCCCCAGGTCGCTGCAGGATTATCGGAGTCCCAGCCTGCCAAGACCGCAATTTTCAGCGTCTCTTTTAGATCACCCTGGCCATAAAAAAGCGAAACCAAACTTGCTGCAAAGTTAATCCCCGAAGCAAAACAGCCATTGCAATGCAAGTCCCTTGAAGTTACATCGTAGCCATCTTGCTGCTCAACCTGGTATCGCTGGTAAAGAGCATCGCGAGTTTCCTCCCAGGTAAATCCGGCCGCATGCTGACGCTTGACGAAATCAAACATCGAAGCTGGAACCGAGTTATCTGGTAGGTACTGCCGAGCGGCATGGGCGAGGTTCTGAAGACGCTCGGGAGCCAAATCGCCCCGCGGTTCTAGCGCTGCCAAGGAGTGCATAACAATATAAAACTCTGAGATAAGAACAGCGTCCCCGTAACCTGCCGTGCGTACCGGAAGATATGCGATCTCCAGAGCCACTTTGGGAACCCCAGGTGCCAGCAAGCCGAATATCTCGGTAGTCAACTGGGCGTCGATCATGTCGCCGTTAGGATTATTATCTGGGTGAGCTGTTTCGGGTGGTAAATAGCCCTTTAACATAAGCGTGTGCGCGCTCTGGTTAGACACCCATAGGAAGTTCTGATAGCCAAATTCGTCTTTGCCATAAGGAGTGGGTTGCAACTCGTCGTAGATGTGACGAACCCACGCTTCTCGTATTTGGGTCGGTGTAAGTTTAGCGGTCTGTTGCTGGTACATGGTCCACAAATACATGTACTCAACGTCTGTATCGTCGTCTGCCCCCCAAATCTCGTCGGGGCCGCGAAGCACAAAGTCGATATGACTCGATACGTCGCTGGGCCTTTCACTCCAAATGTTGGGTTGATCCGGCTTACCCCAATCATCTCGGGTGTAAAACTGGCCGTACTGGCCCTGGCCCCCAATCTTGTCCATCTCGGTAATCAGCCCTGTCCAGTTGCCAATCGACTGACCAAGCCAGAAGCCCTGCCATTGATCTGATCTCACCTCGTTGGTTGCGGTTTCATTAGCGTTACAAGGCAGCCGCGTTACAGCAACATTAACGAGTGTCAGGATAAAGAGGATCTGGAATAGCATCTGCAAAATGTTTTTCACCTTTTCTGCGTTATCTACCCGCAAGCTAAACCACGGCCCATCAGTCAGAGAGAAATCCGCTGACCACATCGAAAAGATGATGCCGATTATTCTCAAGCAGCATGGAGTGGGTGCCCCCACCTAGCACCGTCAGTCTTTTTTCCTCAGCCGATGTAAGACGACTAAAGACGGCCTGACCCTGAGCGGGGGTTGTCTCCTGATCCTGCTCCCCCACTACGATCTGCACCGGTGATTGAATCAATCCGGGGTCGTACCAAGGCTCACCTGTCCTTGCCACTTGTATGAAATCCTTTGTAACACCCGAGGGCGCGCGCAGTTCCCCTATTGAATGAAAGTCAGGATCGCACGCTATCGTATGCTCACACCAACGACGGCGAACGTCTTCGCTAACCAACGCGTTGATTTCTCGAGACTCGAGACCTGCCTGCCAACGCTCGAAAGCCGCATGAGCCGTCACTCCTCGATAGGCGCCCGGAGACGCTGATGCAAGACTTTCAGATTCAATTTTCTCAACCCAAAGCGCACCACATAACACCAGCTTTCTGACGTTATCGGGGTAAAGGCCTGCATAGGTGCCACATATCGCCGTGCCCCAACTGTAGCCGATCAGGTCGAGTTGCGTGATGCCGCGATCTTTAAGAATGAAGTCGACGGCAGTACCCACTTCCTGGACAGCATGCTTGGTATCCACCAAAGGGGCATTGTCCTCAGGCGGCTCACTCATCTCAACTGGGCGGTCTGATCGCCCGTAACCCAGCAGGTCGAGACACCAGGCGTCAAAGCCGAGCCCTGCCAACTGATCCATCCAGGACATTCCCTCAATCTCGTAGTCAAACGTATCGCTCGAGCCGTAGGTTGCGCCATGAACAAACAGAACGGTCATACTTGACCGACACTGATCTTCGGCATTTGAGCGCTTATTGCGCAGTAGTAGCTCAAGCCCATCCTGCAAACTGGGTAATCGATAATCACGTTTGACAATCATTTCTGTTCCAAACTGTTTAGATTCCTCAACTAAAGTCAACAGCCTTAATGATCGCTCATGTATTGCTTAAAAACCGATTCACAACGGCGACGACAAAACTCTCTAAATCTTTAAAGCCATAGTTTTGCGGAACAATTCTTCCTTCTATCAGCAGATTCGAGAGCCCATAAACTTGTGCCCAAGCGATCGGAATATCCAGTCCTGAGAGCCCTTTCCCAAAATGATTAAGCGGCGTGGCGGCTAGGGCATTTGCCATTAACATGTACCCTTCAACAAGAATCTCGGGCGCTTCGCCCACGTCAGTGATCGATTCGGAAATATCCGTTGTGCTCATCAGACGGAACAAAGCTGGATGCTTAAGAGCAAAACGGATATGGCCAACGGCGAGACCAGCGAGATAGCCAGTCCCTGACTTATCAGCCGCCTCACGAACCATAAACTCGCCAAGCCATTTAGTGCCTTGAGCACAGACTGCCGTAATTAGCGCTCGTTTGTCGCTAAAATGACTGTATGGAGCGGCTTGGGACACGCCTGAAGCACGTGCAACCCGGCGCAAAGTGAGCGCCTCTATACCCTCTTCCTCCAAAATCTTTACAGCATTTCCAATCAACGCCTCACGCAAGTTGCCGTGATGATATTTCGATATTTTTGCGTCCGTCCGCTGAGCCACTCCACCACCTAACCGTCGTTTGGATTTCTGATCCGTATGAGCAAGAAAATTAACATTATTCTGCCCTCGGCAGGAGGTAATTGATATCTGCAGGTAAGCAGAAAAATCTGCTATTGGCGAACCCATTCCGCTCGTAACTAAGCCCTCTAAACAATGAGTCACTAAATTGGCTGCCCTTTCTCCAAGATAGAACATCCAGATACAGGGCAAGCATTGGTAACGGCAATTTTGATGCGTAATCCCGAGCAGAAATGCGCGTTTCGACACCCGACCCTTTCAGAACCTAATTCGCACGAGCAAAGAGCATGTCGCGCAAAAGGCAAAACCGAGTTTCACATGAAGTTTTTACTCAATTGCAGTGACTATCATCCTAACTTGACATCGTTAAGTTCCGTGATAGTTTTTTAGGTAGTTTCTTTTAAGCGAGGGGAAAAATGTACGACATCATTATTCGTGGCGGTTCAATCGTCGATGGGACGGGTGCAGAGCCAGTACTAGGGGACGTGGGAATCAAAGATGGCGTGATTGCCGCACTTGGACAGGTGGAAGGAGACGCAAAAGAAGTAATTGACGCTACTGGCAAAATGGTGACGCCAGGGTTTATTGACATTCATACCCACTTGGATGCCCAAATCGGCTGGGATCCAGATATGACCCCAGTTAGCTGGCATGGAGTGACCACCGC
>CAJXDD010000213.1:0-5046 GCA_913052075.1 uncultured Gammaproteobacteria bacterium | reverse complement strand
TTTGAACGGCATACGCCGTAAAAGCTCTGTCCGGGTGGATGAAGCAGTTTTAGTCGATGTTCTGCTTTCTTCACAACCACGGACTCTCCTGGCTGCACACTGAACTCAAGCTGCGAGTCAAAACTGACTTTGGCCTCGGTGCCCGCCTTTTCGCCGAGTGTAATGGTGAGCTCCGCGTCGCCTGGCACTACCAGGGGCCGACTGCTCAGCGAATGAGGAAACATCGGGACAAGAGAAATCGCATCAAGATTGGGCGGCATGATTGGCCCACCAGCACTCAGCGCATATGCAGTGGATCCGGTTGGCGATGATACAATGAGTCCGTCGGATGCCTGATGGTAGACAAACCCCCCATCAATATAGAGCTCAAACTCGATCATGCTGGGCATCGCCGCCGAGTGGACGGTAATCTCGTTCAGCGCAGTCGCGGGCTGCGCCTTACCGCCACTGATGACGCCTTCTAGCAAAAAATGCTCTTCAATTTGCCCGTGCCCGTGAAGCACTTTTGAGAGTTGCCCCTCGAGTTGCTCGGGAGATATATCGGCCAAAAATCCAAGTCTGCCTCGATTCACTCCTACAAGAGGTAACCCGTGGGGCGCGACATCCCTGGCTGCGCCTAGCATACTTCCATCCCCGCCAATCGCGATCACGAGCTCCACTTCCGGCAGGATATTCGTTCGAGTGGCGGTCTCTGCCGCAAGGTCGAGCCCCTCGTCCGCAGTCTCCTCGACCATCACACGCACGCCACGCGCATTCAGCAGTGCTACCACTCGCTGTAGCGACTCCTGGATCAAGGGGGTGGATTGGTTAGCGAATACCCCCACGCTAGTAAAAGACGACGTGGTCAAGGGATTTCCTAAGCTTTGGCGAATGGCAAATTAAATTCGACAAGCAAAGGAATTGCAACGATTAGGATTTTTTCGCGTATAAGCTAATAACTAAAGGTTGCATTCCGGGGCAAAAGCCCCAACACTTGGCTTTTAGGGGGCGCCTAGTATGCAAAACAGAATCTCTCTCAGGCACGCTGACGAATTTTCGGCCAATCACAACATTCAAGAACTTCATGCGGCTGGGACGCTTTGGCAAGCCATCCGTCACGAAGTCAAACTCCGCGCCGACTTCGAGCCCATCATGTCGACCTTCTTTCATGGCTCAATTTTGAATCACGAAACGATCGAAGGAGCGCTGAGCTTCATTTTGGCGAGCAAGCTGGATAGCCCGGTCGTCTCTAGCATGGCGATCAGAGAGATCATTGAGCAGGCCTACGCCTCTGACCCCTCAATCATTCACGCAGCGGAAATTGATATCAAGGCTACTAGGGAGCGAGACCCGGCTTGTAATAGCTTCTCCACGCCGTTTCTCTTTTACAAGGGCTTCCATGCGCTTCAGGCACAACGGGTCGCCCACTGGCTTTGGCACAACGAGCGCCATTCTTTGGCTTTTTACTTCCAGAGCCAGATGAATATGCTTTTTGGTGTCGATATCCACCCTGCTGCCACCTTGGGGTGCGGACTGATGTTTGACCACGCCACCGGCATCGTTATTGGCGAGACCGCTCATGTTGAGGATGACGTGTCTTTCTTTCATGGCGTGACATTAGGGGGCACCGGCGATGAACGAGGAGACCGACATCCCAAAATTGGGCGCAATGTACTCCTTGGCGCCAACGCGACTTTGCTGGGCAACATTCATATCGGTGAAGGTTCAAAAATTGGCGCTGGCAGTGTGGTGCTTCAGGACATACCCGCGGGTGCTACAGTGGCCGGCGTGCCAGGAAAATTAGTGGGCTAACGACCACCCTACCACTAGGCTGGTATCAAACCGTGGCGCGATGTTTATTTCAGTGCGGCCAGGTTGAACTGGTCAGTTGCGTGTCTTTGAGCACAACAACATGCGGCAGTACTTAGGGCGGCGCGAGCTGTTTGAAACCGCGGCGCCCTTGCAACCCTCCTGTATGCACCACAACGGTTTGCCCTGCGATCTCTCCTGCCTCTTGGAGCGCTTTAGTCGCCCACAGCGCTTTTGCAACGTAGATCGGCTCGAGTAATTGCCCACACTGAGCCTCTAACTCCTGCATAAACGTGATCAGATCCTTAGGACATTTCGCATAGCCGCCCCAATGGTAATCGCCATGTAATCGCCAAGCATCGCGCCCTATTCCCTCTCCGAGCCAATCCCGCACCTTGGCCCCAGTGCTATCGTCCTTGGTCACGCAAACCCCATGTGCCATCGCGCGACCTCGCAGTCCTCGAACCAGCCCTGCAAACGTGCCGCCCGTTCCTACTGCCATCACCACATGCTGAACCTGCGGACAGGCTGCTAACACGTGATGAGCAATCAGCGCTGCTTCGGCGACGCCAGCCTCATTGCTGCCACCCTCAGGAATCCAATACGCCTTTGGATGGCGAGCCTTAAGCGATTCTAAGAACGAGTCCTCTTCTTTTCTCCGATATTCACCTCGGGGGAGGAATTCGATATCAAAGCCGCAGCGCTCGACATCGCTCATAGTTGGCGTCAACCCATGGCCTGGCTCACCTCGAACGTAGACCACCCCGCCCATTCCAGCACTACTGGCGAGATGCGCAGTACTCCAAAGGTGATTAGACCAAGCCCCGCCGATGGTCAGGATTTGGTTAAACCCCTGCTCCCGCGCAGCCCTTATATTGGGCGCAAGCTTGTAGGCTTTGTTGCCATGGAGGGGATAAACGCTATCAAGCGAGAAGAGCGATATTGCTTCCCAGAGTGGCGTTATCGCAGCGCTCAGCGTGCTGCTATCTAGCTGCGGAAACAAAGCGTTAGGCAGCGCCGACCAACATTACCGCCATGCAGATGAGGCAACCGAGGGACACCATCCAAACTAAAGAGCGAATATGCGTCACGTTGAAGACGTAAAGCGGCACATACGCCGCTCTCAAGGCAAGCCAAATACTGGCAACCAGGACCATATCGACCTGACCGAGATGTCCGAGCACCGCGAGCGCAAGAAATGCTGGCAGACTCTCCTGGAGGTTGGCTCCCGCCCGCTTTGCCCGCCCTAGCAAAATCGATTCATCAATCGGCTCATCTCGAGAAGAAAGTAGATATGGCATATTGCTGATATTGAGTATCATAGGCAGCAACCAAAGCTGGATCAGCGCCAGCAGTAGCGTCAGTAAAATCACATCAATCATCATATTCCCCTTTTGGTTTTGCTCGTTTCTTTCTGTTTGGTTACCTTGCCCGCATAGTTGAGCGCCGTCCGCTTGTTGCCTCACCAGGGCCAAGTATCGTTCATCAGTACGAGCGAGATGCCAGCAGCGGCACCCGACACGAACAGATTCCAGTCACGATGCTTCACCCCGATCACATTTACAATTAAAAACGCCACCAACATGATGACCGCCACGACCATCAGCTGCCCAGCCTCAATCCCGAGATTAAACCCTAGCAGTGGCACCAAAATGGATGAACTGTCCATCATGAGCGCCCGGAAGTAGTTGGAAAACCCCATGCCGTGGATGAAACCAAACCCTAACGCCATCAAATAGTGGCTTGTCATATTCACAGATTGGCCCGGGCTCGAACTGCCCGTTACATTGCGTAGCGCAGTGAGAAAAATCGTAACAGGAATGAGGAATTCGACGATGTTCGAGGGAATGACCACGATTTCAAAGCTGGAGAGTGCTAGCGTAATGCTGTGGCCTATGGTGAAGGCCGTCACAAGAATAATGAGCCGCCGCCAGTCCTCCACCCGGTAGACCGCGCACAGCGCGACCAGAAACAGAATGTGGTCGTAACCGGCTAAATCAGAGATATGTTTCAGCCCCAACTCCAGATAAAGCGCAATCGAGTGCATATTAAAATTCCAACGTATGAGATGGTGTCGACTTACTCAGCATCATGCTGTGTGAATCGTCATCCACATGGACATAAACGATATTAGTCTGGTCAAAGAAGAGATCGGTAAACACAACGTTCTTTATTGTCATGGACCGAAGCGGCGCCGACAGCGGATGGGAAAACTCGATGCTCAGGGTCGTATCCTCCCCTGCGCCACCGAGTACTTTGCTTTGAATGGTTACCGGCAATAGCTCTCCATTAGCCTCTAACGAGAAAAACTCAACAAGATAAGCAAGCAGTAGCGGCTCGGCATTCTCCGATTCGTCAGCCTCGGCGAATCGTAATGCTCGGCTGTATGGGTCGAACACAAGCGCTTCGTTTACATCGGTCAAGAACAGCCTCAGACTCACCGTCAAAGTTGCCGCTTGGCTCGAATATTCGATCTGACAGAGCGAAAGCCGCAGCGGATGCGCCAAACAAAGCACTGGCACCAGCAGCAAAGCCGCCACCCATGCTAAGCGCAGCGTTCTCATCAGCGGTCTCGGCATTGACGCAGGCTCAAGCCTCCCAGTTTGCGGCAACCGCTTGTACATCCTTGAAGACACGTAGCAGATTTCCACCCCAGACCTTCCGGATGTCCTCCTCGGAATAACCTCGCCGCACGAGTTCGATTGTAATATTGGCGACCTCGCTTACATCGAAGACGCCATCAATTCCTCCGCCTCCATCGAAGTCGCACCCGATACCAATGTGATCAATGCCCGCAACACTCACCATATGGTCGATATGGTCAACCACGTCAACCACCGTCGCGAGCGGATCCGGGTACTGCCGGCGAATTGCGTTTATTTGATCACGCATAGCCGATCGCTCTTCTGGCGTCATCTTAGTCGCTGGTTTCATATCAGCTTGTAGTGCCGCGATAGCTGCCTCCCTTTCTGGGTTGGGCGGCGCATCCCTTAAATAGCTAGACAACATCGTCAGTTGAATCACACCGCCATTTTCGGCAAGCAGCCTCAACATTTCATCCGTCATATTTCGCTGGTGCCCCGTCACAGCCCGAGCATTGGAGTGCGTCGCAATGATCGGCGCTTTTGATAGCTCTATCGCGTCAAAGAACACATCGTCACTCGCATGTGACACGTCCACCATGATGCCTAGTCGATTCATCTCCCGAATGACTTCCGCCCCAAACTCGCTCACCCCATTGTGCTCGGGTCCATTGGA
>CAJXDD010000212.1:0-5067 GCA_913052075.1 uncultured Gammaproteobacteria bacterium | reverse complement strand
GGCCGTAAGCAGCGCCATCGTTCCACCAGGCGTACATCTTTGAACGTATCGCGAAGCCCTTTTTGGCGAACTCGATGGCGGGTTGGCAGACGTCTTTCCAGTCTAACGTTCCGTATTGTTCGATGGCTTGGCCATATGCCATGAGGCTCCCGGGCGTGGTAATCGCCTGGTACCCAATGTCGTTCACATTGTCCTTAAGCACGAACCCAAAGCCGTCTCGCGTCTCGGATTCCAAGCGGTCCTCCCACATATCAGCTGTCGCAGCGAGGGGCGTTTTGCCATGAAAATCAATACAGGTGTGAACGCCCTCTGTAGGCAAATAGAGTTGGCAGTTGCCAAACCCCGCGATTCCCGTCATCTGCGGGTCGACAACGCCCTGAACTAGCGCCGCTGTCATTGCCGCGTCAACGGCGTTGCCGCCTTGCATCAACACTTTGGCGCCTGCTTCAGCCGCTTCAGGTTGTGCGGCGACAATGATGTTTTCTTTTTTCATGGTGTGCCCTGGTGGTGGAGGATCGATTCGTCTCCGCGTGAACCGTGCCTGCATAAATCAGCTGAACTGACTTTCGACCTTAAATGAAAATGCGCCAGAACCAAATCTTGGTGGATAGGCTAGGTCGCTGCGGGCACTCTTCCCCAAGTCTTTTGAAAAAAAGCAGCGATTCGAAGCAGCCAGGCGCTAGCGGCGAGCGCGAACAGCCCGCCATAAATGAACCCACCAATGTCCTGAAATCGGCCTAGGTAGGTGACAAAAAATCCGGTAAAGATGGCGTAAGTCGCGACCCAGTGGAGTGCACGCCAGCCTCGGCCTAATGCTCGAACTGACCAATGGTTGGATGTGGCGATTTGGAGGACGAGGAGTGAGTAGATCACCAGCGCCGCGGCGTCATCTACCGTAAACCACGTTCCGCGCTCATTGTGCAGCATCAAAATTGCCACCATGTGACAGAGATGCGCCGCACCAAACGTCAAGCCAAGGAGACGCCGCTTTGGCCGAAGCGCTTTAGCGAGCCCGATATCGGTGAGTTGCGTGAGCGCCCCAACCACAAAAACGGGTAAGAAGAGAAAAAACGCGAGTCTTGCCGTGTAGCGAACAAAGCGCTCGTAATCATTGATGGCGCCAGTTCCTATGCCGAAGGAAAGCCAGACGGTAATTAAGAGGCCAGATAGTAAACTGGACAGTGCGAATACAGTGTTTCGGTCTATCGTCATGGTTTAGGTGCCTCTTGAGCGAGTGCCTCATAGAGCTTGCTTGCATTTTTGATGAGCGCGTCGCTCTAAGTCTCGTATTTTAGCGGTGTTATAGCCCGAGCTCCCGTTTAGCGAGAATGTTGCGCTGTATCTCATTAGACCCTGCATAGATGGTTGCCGCTCGGTCATTCAGATAGCGGGGCATGGCGGTGGCCGCCGTTTCAGAACCGATGGGGGTTTCTGGATGCGGAAAATCCCTGACCTTGGGTTGATAAGGCAGTCCGTAGTAGTCGACTGCCTGAAGCACAAGTGTGTCGATATGTTGCCTCAGTTCGGTTCGCCTAATCTTGAGCACGGATGAAACGGTTCCCACCGATTCGCCTGCAGAAACTGTGGCAAAAACGCGGTTCTCAAAGGCTACGTAGGATTCCAGTTCGATTTCGAGATTGCTCAGAGCGGCGACATAGTCGTCATCGCTTAGCAGATCAAAACCCTGTTCTCCATGTTCGGTCAGAAATTGTCGAAGCTGGGCGACCTTCATCATCATGCCTGTCGCAGATTTACCGGCTCGCTCATGAGTGAGCAGGTACTTGGCCACTGACCAGCCATCATTCTCTGTGCCTAGTCTGCCCGTGACGGGCACGCGCGCGTCGTCAAAAAAGACTTGGTTGAATTCATGGTCACCTGACATGGAGATAATGGGCTGAATATTGATCCCAGGGCGATCGAGATCAAACAGCAAGAAGGTAATGCCTTGCTGCGGTGGCCCGGAGTTATCCGTTCGTACCAGGCAAAACATCTTGTTGCTGCAATGAGCGTGGGTGGTCCAGATTTTGGTGCCATTCAATACGTAGTCGTCTCCATCCCGCACGGCGGCACATTTCAAGGAGGCAAGATCAGAGCCTGCCCCTGGCTCGGAATACCCTTGAGCCCACCAATCGATGCCTTGTCGGATGCGTGGTAAGTAATGGGACTTTTGGGCATCAGTGGCGTAATGCATGATCGCCGGGGCTACCATTTTGATCCCATTAGGCGGAATAGAAGGCGCCGAGGCGAGGGTCAGCTCCTGTTGCCAAATAGCGTGTTGTTCCGCTGACCAATCGGTCCCGCCCCACTCGGTAGGCCAAGAGGGAACCGCCCAGCCCTTCTGATCTAGTATTTTTAGCCAAGCCTCAGCGACGGGGCGCTCAGCATAAATACCTGCTTCGAGTCTGCCGGCGCGTTGCAACTCGGCGGTGAGGTGTTCTGCCAGAAACGTTTGAATTTCATCCCTGAAGTGGTCTAACTCGTTCATAGTGCCATTCCTTTCGCGGTTTGGTCTCCGGTGGACGAAGAAGTCATGGTTCCGTCCGTTAGTCGGAGCGCTCAACAAAGGCCTCGTACTCCTGGGCGTAGTCGGGGTGCCACCTCGATAGCGCAGGTCTCTCTTTGATGAGGTCATCAGTGTTCCACTGGATCCGCCGCTCGTCTAGGCGCCGGGGCGTATCGTTGTCAGGGCACAAGATAAGGAATGCATCCTTTTGAATTTCTGCCAGCATAAATTCGATGACTTGTTGCGTGGTCCACGCACCGGGCGGCTTTTCGGGAGCGAAGCGTTGAATCATGCTGGAATACGTAAGGCCTGGCACCAGTAGGTGTGCATTGACTTGGCACCCCTCGGTTTGCCGTAGCGCGTGAGCAAGGCTTTGGGTGTAGGCCAAGACGCCCGCCTTGGACAGGTTGTAAGCGTAGCCGCCAGGAGGGTTGGTGATTCCTTGCTTTGACCCTGTGTTAACGACGGCGCTTGGCGTGTCTTGCTCGACCATGCTAGGCAGAAAAGCATGACAGCCGTGAATGATGCCCCAGAGGTTGATATCGACCTGGGCTTTCCAGCCCTCGAGATCCTCCCAGGGCAGGCCCCTGGTCACCATGGCGCCAGCGTTATTCATCAAGCAATCCACGCGACCAAAGCGCGCTAACACTTGATCGCGCACATGGGTCATCGCCGCATAGTCACTCACATCGCAGGTGATCACCATGAGTTTGCTGGCGTCCGCCGCTGCCGCTTTGAGATCACCTAACGCCTGATCGTCTCGATCAATAGCAACAACGTGCATGCCTCGTGCAAGGAAGGCGTCAACGGCTGAACGGCCAATGCCATTCGCGCCGCCTGTAATCACTGCGACGTTGTTTTCTTTTAACCAGGAAATCATAACGCTTACCCTTTTGGCTGAATTGAATTTCTGCAAGCTTGGCGCCGTAAAGCGCTTTGGTGTTCATTGGCTGTTGCCGGCATGGCAACGCTGTCCGCGAATTGGAGAGCAATGCAGCGCGAGCTGCTAGCGCTAAAACAAAACGGCATGCATTACACGTCCCGGAACCAAGGTGAATGCCCCTGTCACAATCAGCGCCAGGCCGTACAGCGAGGTCATCCAACGTTGATGCTGCTTAATTCTCTCGGTGCGCACAAGGTGAATGGCGTAGCCCAGTGAAAATAGCGTCCAAATGCTAAGAAGATGAATGGGGCTGAAGTCGCCCCACACCTTCAATTCATGAATAAAAAACGAAGAGATCGCCACATAAAACATGGCTGACACCCAGATGCGGCCCAACCAGCGATGAGCCATTGTTCCCTTGGTCATAAGGAATTGAGCGCCGCCAAGCACAATAGCGAAGAGGGCGATGAGCGCGTGAGACGGGATTGGCTGCGCTTCAGAAAGTAACAAGTCCACGATATGATCGCCGCAAAAAATGGGACTGTATCATGAAACGTTTTCTTGCCGGTTGGGGTGCCGTTTTGCTTGCTTATCAGCTGCCACTGTCGGCTGAGACCCTGACCGTTCAGGTCTCCGGTATCAAGGATCCGGGCGAGATTCACATCGCCATTTATGACAGCGCTGAGGCTTTTGAGGGTGACAAGGGAGAAAAGGGTGGACCAGCGGAGGGGATCGTTGACGGCGTCGTAGAAGAGGCTGAGCCTGGCTCGGTGACCTATACCTTTGAGCTGCCTCAAGGACGATACGCCATCGGCGTGTTCCACGATGCGAATCGAAATAACCGGTTAGATACTGGGCTCTTTGGGATTCCCAAAGAGCAGTTCGGTTTTAGCAACGGTGCATCAGGGCGATTTGGGCCTCCCTCCTTTGCTGACGCTAGTTTCGAATTGGTTGGCGAGGCCAATCAAATGATTGATCTCGGGAAGTAGGAGTCGGCGCTAAAGCTTTGTCGATAGCAGCTTGTGGTCAGTTGAAATTCGAGTCTCAAAGATCCGTATTTTTTTTGGCCTTTTCAGCGATGGGAATTAGGAGGAGTGAGTGACTAGACCGCATCATTTGGCGAAACGCTTGATCCGCTTACCCGTTCGCATCGGAATGGCAACCGTCCGCTTCCGATGGGTGCCTTCGATGATGGCCTTACTGCTGGTCTCTCAAAACTTGGTTGTGAGGTCGGAGCAGACAGTACCGGTGTCTATGGAAGCGCCGGCCGGCATGCAGATACTGCAAAGCGAAGATGAAGCGCCACAACCCACGCTGATAACTGACATCGTCTACGCGGAGTACGAGACCGGCACTGTCAGACTGCACCTGATTTCATCCGGTGTTCGGGTCAGTCGGCTTGCTGGTACCCGGGTGGTGGGCTCCCCCTTACCTTGGATTCTTTATGTGCCTGGCTCTGCTTGGTTTCCCCAAAACCTGGCGCGGGCCATACCCAATATGATCGACTTCTCGAAGCAAACGGGATTCGCGATCGCCATCGTGGCCTACCGACCGTCGACGATGGCAAAAGCGCCGGCGCAATTGGTCGATATGAAAGCTGCCATTCGGTTTCTGCGCGCAAATGCGGACTCATACAATCTGGACCCTGCCCGAGTGGCGATTTGGGGAACCTCCTCTGGTG
>CAJXDD010000211.1:0-5143 GCA_913052075.1 uncultured Gammaproteobacteria bacterium | reverse complement strand
TAGCCCGTGAACTTTAAACCCGACTCTTGCACGTACCAGTCGGCAAGCTTGCGCCGGACTGAGGGGTCCTCGATAGCGGGGCGCCCTGCGAGTGACACTTGCTTTGCCAAATCAAACACTGAATCAAAATTACAACCACCGCCGCCACCGCCGATGGAAGCACGCTCATTCATCAGCGTCGTGAGCGCCACCTGCCAGCCCTGGCCGACCGCGCCGAGACGCTGCGCATCTGGGATGCGAACGTCAGTGAAATACACTTCGTTGAAGTTTGCGCCGCCCGAGATTTGCTTGATGGGTTTGATCTCAATGCCTGGCGACTTCATGTCCAAGAAAAAATAGGTCAGTCCTTGGTGCTTGGGAACGTCCGGATCCGTTCTTAGCACCAACACGCCGTAGTCGGAATAGTGGGCGCCAGATGTCCAGATCTTCTGGCCATTGACGATCCAATCGTCGCCATCTTTGACCGCTCGAGTGCGCAGCGCTGCCAAATCACTGCCTCCGGCGGGCTCACTGAACAGCTGACACCACACCTCTTCGCCGCTGGCGAGTGGTGGCATAAAGCGCTCGTTTTGCTCTTCAGTCGCCCACGTCATCATAGTGGGCGCACACATGCCTTGACCGATGGAGAAGATGCTATCTGGCGTCTGATACTTCGACTCCTCCTGATTGAAGATCACCTGCTCAATGGCACTTGCCCCTCGGCCACCGTGCTCTTTCGGCCAACGGAGACAGGCCCAACCGGCATCGTATTTGCGCTTTTGCCAAAGTTTTGCCCGCCCGATGTAATCGAGCCCTGTGAGTTCTGCCTCGCTCGGAACATTGTCCTTGAGCCAGGTTTTCACTTCCTCACGAAAATCTGCTTCTTGTACTGTATCGTTAAAGTCCATTTCGCTTACTCTCCTTACGCCGCTCGCGCGTTTTCAACGGCGCTAATCAACTTCTCCTGCCAAACCGCTTCGGACCCGATGGTCACGGCCAAAAGCTTTGAGCGTCGGTACGGGAATTGACAGTCAAACTCCCAGGTGAACCCCATGCCGCCATGAGTTTGAATATTTTCTTTTGACGCATAGTAATACGCCTGAGTGGCCGCCACCCGAGCTGTTGCAGCGGCGAGAGGCAGCTCATCTGCATTGGTCGACAATGCCCAGGCACCGTAGTAGCAGTTGGAGCGGGCCAACGTATTTTTTACGTAGGCGTGCGCCAATTTGTGCTTTATGGCCTGGTAGCTGGCAATGGAGCGACCGAAAGCAAATCTTCCAAGGGCATATTCCTTTGCCATATTCAGCGATGTCTCGGCCCCGCCGACCTGCTCCCAGGCAAAGAGCACCGCTGCGCGATCATAGACTCGCTGCAACAACGACCACCCTTGGCCCGGCTCACCCAGTATCTCGGCACTAGCCTTTTCAAAATCGAGTCGAGCGTGAGACCGGCTAGGGTCGATTGTTTTAACTGGTGTTCGCGTCACGCCAGTTTGATTCAAATCAATCAAAACAGCGGTAGGCCCCTCGCTCGTATTGACCAAAGTCACTGCGAGATGCGAGATGTCACCATCAGCGACTGGAATCTTTGAGCCACTGACCTCGCCATCAGAGAAACTGGATTGCAGGGCGTCAGGAGAAGGCTCGCCGGCGCTTTCATTGACCGCTAGGCAACCAATCACTGAGCCGGCCGCGAGTTGGGGGAGCCAGTGCGCTTTCTGTGCATCAGAACCCGCAAGCAAAATCGCCTCTGTAGCAAGGTATACAGAACTAGAGAAAGGAATGGGCGCGATTTGCCTACCAAGTTCCTCAGCGATCACGGACAGCTCAAGATAGCTAAGCCCGAGCCCATCGTACTCCTCTGGAATGGTGGTCGCAGTCCAGCCCATCGCGGCGACCTGCTGCCAAAGTCCCTCGTCAAAAGATTGCTCGCCATCGAGCACGGCGCGAACTGCCGACAAGGAGCACTGATCCTTTAAGAAGCTTTGTGCTTGCTCCCTGAGCAAGTTCTGCTCTTCTGAAAATTCAAAGTTCATATCCTAGTTACCTTAAGTTTAATAATGTCACGAGCCTGCTTAGGGGCTCCTCTGATCACACCGATCATTTCACGATGATCTCTCGAACGGCTACTGATTTCCCCAAGGCCTTTCAAGCCATGAGGTAAACCATGCGAGACGTCATATTCAATTCGGCGATCGCGTTCCCCTTTACGGAGCAACGCCTCCCCATTACCAGCCGAACCCCTAACCTAACACCGACACCGCAGAGCGCCAAGGCCGTCTTTGCGGCCATCCCTCAATCCTCCAGCACAGTAAATCTGCTGAGTCGATGATGGCTCCAGGCTAGATGTTTGATGTCCGTATTTAGGTCCCGGGATTAGCGGTTAGCGATAATCGCCAGCAGCAGATCGGCTGGAGCCATTGACGCTGTAAATGGCATCTACAAGCGCTTGGCCGCGCTCGTTGAGCAAAATACCAGGCCCCATCTGATTCATGGTGTAGCCAAAACTGAACTCGAAAGCTGGATCAGCAAACCCCATACTCCCACCCGCACCGGCGTGTCCAAATGCATGTTGGCCAATAACGCAGCTTTCAAACGCACCTGAAGGCCGGTAGGTATTGTCCATCGACTTCATTAATCCCAACCCGAAATGCGAAGGCATGCACAGCGTCTGGTCGGCACCTGCGACCCAAGTCTTTGACATTTGATCAATCGCGCTCTCGGAGAAGAAGCGCGTGCCCCCCAAGCTGCCGCCAATAGCCAGCGGTGCAAAGAGTCGCGCCAGTGCTCGGCCATTCGTAATCCCGCCACCTGCACCGAACTCCGCTCGGTAGCTCGCCGGATCATCCGCCCTAAACTTCCCAGTATTGAAGAACGCAAGCGCCGGAATGCCGGTAGCATCATCAAGGAGTGCTTTGGTGAACTGAGGGACGGCCTCTCCACGAACAGGTTTCGCCCCTTTCAGCGGCGTGACCCTGTGATGCTCGTCATCGGGCAAGCCGATCCAAAAATCCAGACCCAGAGGCTGAGCGAACTGCTCATTGAAAAACTGTCCAAGGGAGACCCCTGTTACGCGTCTAACGATCTCACCCACCAACCAGCCATGGGTCGTCATCTGGTAGCCGTGCGCACTGCCTGGCATCCAAAATGGCGCTTCTTTTGCCAACAACTCAACCATGAGATCCCAATCCAAAAAGCTACCAGGGGCTAACTTGCCGCGAAGGGCTGGCAATCCCGCCGAATGATCAAGCAACATGCGGATGGTAGTTGCATCCTTACCCGCCTCGCGATACTCAGGCCAGTAATCACCAACTTCGCGATGAAGCGCTACCTCCCCTTGATCAATCAGCCACAAAAGGGAGAGGGAAACCGCGGCTTTGGTGCAGGAGTGGACCACACTAATCGTCTCGCGTTGCCACGGCTGCTCACCGTCAATCGAGGTCCCTGCGAACACATCGACCAGGGTCTCGTCGCCCTTCAGAATACAGAGGCTCGCGCCCACTTCGCCGCGATGCTCGAAATTGTCGGCAAAGGCCGTTAGCACGGGCTCATATCCGGCCTTCACCCAGCCATGAATGGGACCGGTCGCCGTCTCGCCTACGACTTGATCACTGGGAGCGTTGAACATCACCATCGCTATCTCCTGATTCATCTTTGATGGGTCGTGCCCATTCCACCATCGCCGAGCCTAGGTTGGGCCACGGGACTCTAACAGCGAAAGGGGCTTAATCAGCGAAAAAGCTCGCTTCAAAAGAGACACTTCCGTAGACTTCGGCTTCCCCGTAGCACTGCTGAGGACACCCTCACTTGAACACTGAAGCCCCATCATCGCAACCATTTCTTGGTTGGCGTATGGCCGGTGTGGCGTTCTTCGTAGACTTCATTGCCGTCGGTTTTTTCTTCTACTCCTACGGCATTTTCTTTAAGTCGATCGCGGCTGAATTCGGTGATTCCCGTTTAGATGTTGCCATCGGCATTACCCTCACCCAAGGCGTTGGCGCCATGCTCGCGCCATTCATTGGGCGAGCCCTCGACCGCTATCCACTAAAACGAATCATGGCGCTCGGCGCGCTCTCCATGGGAACTGGGTTCTCCCTATTGTCGGTGGTTCAATCTCCATTTCAGTTCTACCTAGTCCTTAGCATTTTTGTTGGCTTTGGCGCCGGCGCGATGGGCCAGCTGGCCACATCAAAACTGGTTAGCAATTGGTTTGTAAGAAAAAGGGGGACTGCGCTCGGGATCGCAGCGACGGGGATCTCTGTCTCAGGGGTCATCATGCCGAATATCAGTGCTTACCTTGTCACCGAATTTGGGTGGCGTTCCGGGTTCTTGGTGTACGGCCTGATTACGCTCACCCTGGTCGTTCCCCTGGTGTTAAGGCTCGTAATCTCACGCCCGGAGGATGTCGCTCAATTGCCTGACGGCGCAAAGTCACCGACCGAACTGCCTGTCGTCAAAGCGCCTCTCAGAACCAAAGAGTTCCTGGGTGATCGAAATTTTTGGCTTTTGGTCACCATCATCGGTCTTCTATTTTGTGTGCAGTCCGGAACGCTCATTCACATGGTGCCGCAGCTCACCGACCGAGGGATTAACCTGCAAGCAGCATCATTGATCGCCGCTGCCACCGCGGGGTGTGGTGTGTTTGGTAAGCTCGCCTACGGCGCGCTTGTGGACCGCTGGGATACCAGGCACGCGCTATGGCTAGCCATTAGCTTTCAAATCGTTGGGCAACTCATCATGCTCAATACGCCCGACTACTTCTGCTTTTTGTTGGGCGCGTGTAGTTTTGGTTTTGGCATGGGCGGCATCGTGCCTATGCAAGGCGCAGTGGTCGGGGCGGCCTTTGGTCGCGCTTCATTCGGACGCGTTATGGGCGCGATGCGCTTACCGATGTCAGTGATTCATCTGGGCGGGACGCCGTTCGCAGGATGGGTGTTTGATACAACGGGCAGCTACGACTGGGCCTTCTATACGTTCTTAGCGCTTTACATGCTGGCGGCCGTGGCCGTCTTCGGTTTGACAGTGAACACTCGCTCCAATCGCACCTAGCTCGCGGTTCGAGCATCGCTTGATATCAAGGTTTCCTCCGGTTTGATTGAGAACCTCAGCCAGAAGAAAGACAGTCCAGCCGTGACAAATATCGAGGCGACCGAACCCCACAAAAT
>CAJXDD010000210.1:0-5151 GCA_913052075.1 uncultured Gammaproteobacteria bacterium | reverse complement strand
GGGCTCGTTGTTAGCACCCCCCCAAAATCCCACAAAACCGCCTCTAACATCGATGTTCCTCTCTCTTGAATTAATACAGCTAGCCCAACGGACTAGCGCTGGGTTATTCCAGGCGCTGGCTAACAACCCCTAAACCGGGCTTGCTGGTGGTTTGTCTCCGAGGAATTGGCTAATCCTAGGAGCCCCTTCCATTTCGGGCGCGCGGACCCTCAGACGATGCCTTTACTAGCCGCCCACGTTCATTTCGAAGGTTGCGGATTCTGGTCTCGCGAGTCCGCGCTGAGAATCGTTGATGGCGATCAGCATTTTCTGAACATGGGGGGAGTCGCCAAACTCAGCCATGACCTCTTCAATGGCCTGCTCCAGCCGAAGCTCCCTGGCAAACAGAATACGAAACGCCTTGCGCACAGCCTTAATGTCGTCACCAGCATATCCCGCGCGCTCCATTCCTACTTTGTTAATCACTCGCATGTGTGCTGGAAATCCCTCTGCAATGGTGAATGGCAGCACGTCCTGAACCACCCGCGCCATTCCCGCCACCATGGCAGCTTCTCCAACATGACAAAATTGATGAACCGCGGATAATCCGCCGATATTCGCGTGATCACCCACCAACACATGCCCGCCAAGCGTCGCGCTGTGACTCATGACGACGTGATTACCCACCGCACAGTTGTGAGCAACATGGGAATGCGCAAGCAGAGCGCAATCGTTGCCGATTTTCGTAGTCGACTCAGGTTCAGTACCACTGTGAACAGATACGAATTCGCGGATCATATTGCGATCCCCGATCTCGGTGTAGGTCACCGAATCTAGCTCGTGCTTTAAATCCTGTGACGCGATTCCAAGGGTAACGTAAGGGTAGACGATGCAGTCTTCGCCGAGCTTGGTATGGCCATCAACGACGACGTGGCTCATGAGTTTCGTTCCGCCACCGATGGTGACATTGGGTCCGATAGTGCAAAAGGGGCCTATATCCGCGGTCTCTGCGATTTGAGCGTTAGGGTCGACAACAGCGAGTGGGCTGATACTGGCCATAATAGTGATCTTTATGTGCGGATGACGTTGGGAAAACTTCCATTTTCCTCACCAAAAGTCAAAGTTTAAATGCAGAAAGTGGGTGCTATACTCGCGGCCTGACCGGCTTCGTCGCCACTTCACAGTCACGAATCAAGCCACAAAAACTTTATCAGCGATCATAAAAGTGGGACTAGGCGACGTTCGTAGATGTTCGCAGCAGCTAGGCTACGCAGAAAAGAATCGAGTAACAGCGGAACAAAAGAGTGTGTCCATGACCGATATGACCTTCGAGCAACAATCCGAGTACACCAAAGACCAGCTACTCGAGTGTGGATACGGCAATATGTTTGGCCCAGGGGGCGCACATCTTCCCATCGATGAAATGTTGATGGTGGATCGCATCTCGCATATCTCGGAGTCTGGAGGCAAAGCCAACAAGGGGAAAATCGTGGCTGAGCTCGATATCCACCCCGATTTATGGTTCTTTAAGTGTCACTTCGTCGATGATCCGGTCATGCCAGGGTGCCTAGGACTTGATGCTTTGTGGCAGCTGCTTGGGTTTTTCCTCGCCTGGAAAGGAAACAAAGGGTTAGGACGAGCCTTAGGTTGTGGCAAAGTCGCGTTTCGTGGCCAAATACTGCCAACCAACCACAAAGTAAGGTATGAAATTGACGTCACCCGCATTCGCGAAGGGCGCACAGTGCTAGGGATCGCAGATTGTCAGGTCTTCGTTGACGAGCAGCGTATCTATGTGGCTGAGGACATCAAGGTAGGTCTTTTCACGTCTTTGGATGATTTTGCGTAGGGAAAACAGAAGCGATCGTGCAACCCCGCGAAACGAAAGGAATCGTGCCCCCTTGAGCTACGGAATGGAGAGCAGCGGAATGGAGGTCAAAGGATCATGAGAAGAGCCGTTATTACCGGAATGGGTATCGTTTCCCCGCTCGGGAACGATCTAGAAACAACATTAGCGTCGCTCAAATCAACGACTTCGGGCATCACCTATCGACCTGAGTACGAAGAAATGGGTCTTCGGTCGCACATTGCGGGCAGCATCAACATTGATCAGGATGCCTTCATCGATCGAAAGCTAAAGCGATTTATGGGAGATGCGGCCGCCTTTTCTTACATTGCAATGCAAGAGGCGATTAACGATAGCGGACTTGAATCAAGCGATGTCTCCAATGAAATGACGGGTATTATTGCTGGGTCGGGGGGCGCCAGCTCATCGAATCTAACCGAATCTGCCGACGTTCTGAGACAGCGGGGTCTAAAACGCGTTGGACCCTATCGAGTGACGCGCACGATGAGCTCGACCATCTCCGCCTGCCTAGCCACCGCCTACTCGATTCAAGGAGTCAATTACTCGATCACCTCAGCCTGCGCGACGAGTGCTCACTGTATCGGCAGTGCGCTAGAGCAAATCCAGCTGGGCAAGCAAGATATTGTCTTCGCAGGGGGCGGGGAGGAGGAGCATTGGTCGATGACATCGCTCTTTGATGCGATGGGGGCACTCTCAACAAAACGTAACAGTGAGCCAGCGAAAGCGTCTCGAGCCTTTGATTGCGATCGAGATGGTTTCGTCATTGCTGGCGGGGCGGGGTTCGTAGTGGTCGAAGAGTTAGAGCACGCGCGTGCTCGCGGCGCTAAAATTTATGCAGAGGTCATTGGTTATGCGGCGACTTCAGATGGCGCAGACATGGTGGCACCCTCTGGAATTGGCGGTGAGCGAGCTATGCGCATGGCCACTCAAAATCTCGCAACGCCCATTGACTATATCAACGCCCACGGCACAAGCACGCCGGCCGGCGATCCCGTAGAAATTGCGGCGATCAAACGAGTTTTCGGTGCCGACGTACCAGCCATTAGCTCGACGAAGTCATTGAGCGGGCACTCACTGGGTGCCGCGGGGGTGCACGAGGCCATTTACTCGCTGCTTATGCTCGATAATAATTTCATCTGCGCTAGCGCCAACGTCGACACGCTGGATGAGGCGATTCAAGGCAGCCCGATCGTTACTGAACGTAAAGACAACGCTGGCCTGCAAACTGTAATGTCCAATAGCTTTGGCTTCGGTGGCACCAACGCTGTTTTAGTTTTCGATAAGAAAGTCAGTTGACGTCTTATCCCCGCATGAATAGATATTGCAAGGGTGCGCAGGGCAAGTAAGGAACCAAGCATCTCACTGCGAGATGAGTATGGTGTTCGTCGAGTCCTTTGCTATCCGACACCTCAATCGTGCTGAGAAGAAACTTTGTCTAAACCGTTAATTTTTGTTGTTGAAGATGAACCTGATCTGCGTGAGATCATGCTGTACAACCTGGGCCGCGAGGGATACGAGGTAGAAGGTTTCGAATCTGGCTCCAAAGGGCTGGAGGCAATTCTAGCCAAACAGCCCAATCTGGTCATCCTAGACCTTATGCTGCCAGACATGGATGGGCTGACCGTATGTCAGCAAGTCAGAGCCGAAACGGCAATCCAGGCCACGCCCATCATCATTGTGTCCGCAAAGGAAGAGGAGAGTGATGTGGTCATTGGTCTCGGGATCGGCGCTGATGACTACATGCCAAAACCCTTCAGCACCCGCGAATTAATAGCCAGAGTAAAAGCGCTTCTCCGACGAACTCAAAGATCCCAGCAGCTATCGGACCAAGACCGAATTGTGATCGGGGATCTGATTGTCGATCCTGGAAAGCACTTGGTGAGTATTGCCGAGCAGCCCGTGAAACTAACAGCCACAGAATTTAAACTCCTCCGTCATTTAGCAGCAAATCCAGGCCGAGCCTTTTCACGAGAGCAACTGCTCGATCGCGTTGTGGGTGACGGCGTTGTAGTGGTTGACAGGAATATCGACGTTCACATCCGTGCAGTTCGAAAAAAAATCGGTGAATACGCGGGCCATATAGAAACGGTGCGCGGTGTTGGGTACCGATTTGCAGATTAGCAACTCTCTCCAGCCACTGAAATCTAAGCTGTTTTGGCAAATCTGGGCCGCATTGAATGTCGTTATCTTGATTACGATGTCGCTGTCAGCAGTGATCCTTACAGTACAGATCAGGCAGAGTAGCCTCGCGTCACTAGAGAAAAGCTCAGAACAGCAACTGATGCTTCTGCATGGGCAGATACAAAAACAATTGATGGAGCGAAGTTCACGATCTTTTGGCGAGTCATCTGATCTTGTCCACTTTTTTGGTAGCAGCAACCTCCAGCATCACGTCACGTTGATTCTGCCCGATGGCAGTGTTGTAGCTGACACTCATTCCGCACAAACAGCGATAGGCAATCAGTTGCGGCATCCTGAAATTGCCGTCATTAGCGCTGGTAAAACCGAATTGGGATTATCTCGAAGGTTCAACAATCGCATCAATCAAGAGATGCTCTATCTCGCCGCTAAACTGACAGTTGCGGATCAAGTGATTGGGTTCATTCGTATTGGTCAGCCACTCAGAGTTGTTGAGGATAGGGTAAGTACAGCAAGGCAAACCCTATTGCTGGCGACGGCAGCCCTATTCGCTGGCTCCTTTTTCGTTGGATGGTTATTTGCCAGATCAATATCGACGCCCATTGGTGAAATACAAAGAGTATCTGTATTGATCGCCGAAGGAGGGTTGGATCTCAGAGTGCCCGCCCATCGATATGACGAATTTGGCGCGCTTGCAATGGCCTTTAATCGGATGGCGGACACCGTCGAGCGACGAGTTGAGGATTTAACGCTCAGCAGGAATCAGTTAGAAGCAATCTTGGGTGGCCTAGAGGAGGGGGTGATCGCGATTGATCGGATGCAGCGCATCATTCACGTTAATAATATCGCTAGAACCTTGCTCGGTCTTTCATCCGAAAATCTCACTAGAACCAACCTCATGCACTTACCCATATCTCTACCGCTGAGAGAGCTGGTCGATTCATTCTTTGAGGAGGCCAGCAATCAATCTAGAACAATAAAGCTATCAGGTAATACAGTGGCGGCTACTGTCTTGGGTACCGGTAGCCCCTCGTTTGAGGGCGCCATTATCGTTTTGCAGGACATTACGGAGGTCATGCGGCTCGAGAGAGCGCGAACCGATTTTGTTGCCAACGCTTCGCACGAATTAAAGACACCTATCGCTGCGCTAAAGGGCTTCATCGATACGC
>CAJXDD010000209.1:0-5180 GCA_913052075.1 uncultured Gammaproteobacteria bacterium | reverse complement strand
GAATCATTGATCGAGTCAAATCTTGGGCAGCCGATGCCCGAAGCTGATATCGATCCAGATGATGCTGCCACCATCTTCTTTACCTCCGGATCAACGGGTTTCCCCAAAGGAGCGGTGTCGAGCCATAGAAATATTGTAAGTGCTCTTTTTTCCTGGGAACTTGACCTCGCAGCACGGCAGATGGAAACCGGCATCACACCTCAAGCGAGTGCTAATCAACCCGCAACGTTGCTAGCAGTGCCGCTGTTTCATACGACGGGCGCCAATGCCGTCATGCTCCAATCATTCCGAGCACAGAGAAAAATGGTGTCCATGTATCGATGGGATCCCGCCATCGCCGCAACACTGATCGAACAAGAGCACATCACTTCATTTATCGCGCCAGCTGCGATGACAGGCGACCTTGTTCAACACGCGCAAGCCGCCTCCGTGGACCTCGGCGCTTTGCTGTCAGTGGGTGGTGGTGGCGCTCCCAGAGCGCCGGCTCAAGTGCGGTCAATCAATGACACCTTTCCATCAGCGCAGCCGAGTACCGGATGGGGAATGACGGAGACCAATGCTATCGGCACGGGCATTGGCGGCGATGACTATTTGGCGCGTCCCGCAAGCTCGGGCAGAGCCTCCGCGGTGCTCGATCTGATTGTCGTGGATGAAGACGGTTCACCGCTACCGCCTCTCTCACCGGGGGAGCTGTGGGTGCGAGGTGCGAGCGTGATCAAAGGCTATTGGAACCGCGACGACGCGAATGCGGAAACGTTTTCAGACGGTTGGTTAAAAACCGGAGACATCGCTTATCTCGATGAAGAGGGATACTTATTCATTGTAGATCGACTAAAGGATCTTGTTATTCGCGGCGGGGAGAATATTGGCTGCGCTGAAGTGGAGGCCGCGCTCCTTAGTCACCCGAGCGTGATCGAAGCGTCCGTCTATGCGATCCCCGACGAACGGCTCGGCGAGGAGGTCGGTGCAACCCTGTACGCACCGGAGCCCCTTGATGAACCGGACCTCCGTTCGCATCTCGCCTCGCAATTAGCGCGATTCAAAATTCCGCGATATCTCACGATCTCTGATGCTCCCCTTCCTCGAATCGCTTCGGGTAAAATTGACAAGCGCTTAATCAGAGCCAGCGCGACGGAAGATGCTCAATCCTCAATATAAGGATCGACATCGAACCATTTCTTAGATCGCTTCGCCTTCATTAAGGATCGAACCATGACTGCTATCGCGGCACTACTTAAGGCTACCCCTGATGAAATTAATACCAACTGCGTCGTTTCAGGCTGGGTAAGAACCAAACGAGATTCAAAAGCGGGATTCTCATTTCTGGCCATTAACGACGGCTCGTCCTTTGATTCCATCCAAGTGGTCGCTGACCAATCCTTACCAAACTATCAATCCGAGGTCCTCGACCTATCGACGGGTTGCGCGGTCACGGTCAATGGTCGTCTCGTCGCTTCTCAGGGCAAGGGGCAATCCGTGGAAATCCAAGCGAGCGAAATCGAGGTTCTGGGAACCATCGAGGATCCTGAAACTTACCCGATTGCGAAGAAACGACACTCCTTCGAATACTTACGCACCGTAGCCCACTTGCGTCCGCGAACCAACACCTTCGGCGCCGTTACCCGAATGAGAACCACGCTCGCGCAAACCATTCACAACTATTTCTTCTCCCATGATTTCCAGTGGATTAACACACCACTCATCACCGGAAGCGATTGTGAGGGAGCTGGAGAGCTGTTCAGAGTCAGTACCCTTGACCTCATTAATCAGGATGCCGTGCAAAGCTACGATGATGACTTTTTTGGCCAGGAAACGTTCTTAACGGTCTCTGGTCAGCTGAACGTCGAGGCCTATTGTTTGGCAATGACGAAGGTCTACACCTTTGGTCCCACCTTTAGAGCCGAGAACTCCAACACCTCAAGACACCTCGCTGAATTTTGGATGGTGGAACCCGAAATCGCATTTGCCAACCTGGACGACAATGCTGATCTTGCCGAAGACCTACTTAGGCACGTGACGCAACACGTACTCGATCACTGTGAGCAGGATCTCGCTTTTTTCAACGATCGGATCGACTCCGAGGTGATCAGTCGCCTTGAACAGGTAGCAAACAGCCCTTTCGAGCGCATGGAATATAGTGAAGCAATCAACATACTTGAACAGTCAGGCCAAACCTTTGATTTCCCGGTGAGTTGGGGTCGCGACCTTCAGAGTGAACATGAACGGTATCTGGCTGAGCAGCACGTCGGCCGCCCCGTAATTCTGATGAACTATCCTAAAGACATCAAAGCCTTTTACATGCGCATGAATGACGATGAGAAAACCGTTGCTGCGATGGATGTTCTCGCGCCAGGGGTAGGAGAAATCATTGGCGGAAGCCAACGTGAGGAGCGCCTTGACCGACTCGAGGCTAGGATGGACGACACAATGCAACACCATCTGTGGTGGTATCTAGATTTGAGACGCTACGGCAGTGTTCCGCACGCAGGCTTTGGTCTTGGTTTCGAGCGCTTACTCGCCTATGTCACTGGCATGGATAACATTCGCGATGTCATTCCATTTCCCCGAACACCAGGCCATGCTGACTTCTAATTAGCCACCCATCATCATCTTCCAACTGTCTAAATTGTTGATGCGCATGTAGGCGTTGGTCTTCTTGGTTTCTGCCATTGTCGCATGACCCCGGGCGCTATAATTGTGTCCAGGCAGCAAGATCGTTTCATCAGGAAGCTCGGCTAATTTTTGCAAACTCCTGAACATGTCTTCAGAGTTTGATCCCGGCAAATCGACTCGCCCACAACCATCAATAAAAAGAGTATCTCCTGAGATCAGCGTGTGTTTGACACGAAAACATTGTGACCCAGGGGTGTGACCCGGCGTGTGCAAGAACTCAATCTCGATGTCACCCACCGCCAATTTGTCACCTGATGAGACCGACTTGAGGTCTGTCGCCGACACGCCAGTCACCTTCTGCACCCCCGCTACTTCATGCTCATTGGCATAGATGGGTACCGATTGACGCTCGAGCAGCGCGGCGACTCCTTCAACAACATTGTGGCCAAAACTTCCGCCACAATGATCTGGGTGGTAATGCGTCACCAATGCACCCGTTAATTGATACTCGCGCTCGTCAATAAAATTGAACAACCCATCGATATCCCAAGCCGGATCTACCACAACGACCTCTCGCGTTGCTTTATCGCCAATTAAATAGGCGAAATTTTGCATCGGTCCAATTTGGATTTGCTCAACAATCAATTGGTCTAAATCAGCCACGGTTTTCTCCTGGTTCGGATAAGTCTCTTTACGAATTAAGTGCTGCTGTTACGGCAATCTCCACTTTGAGCGATGGCAGCGCGAGCTTTGATTCGACACACGCTCGAGTGGGTGCGGCACCTGGGGCAACCCATGCGTCCCAGACCTCATTCATGGCTGCGAAGTCTTCCATTGAAGTAAGCCAAATCTGCGCTGTTAACAGTCTTGTTTTGTCTGTGCCTGCAGCCTCAAGCAATCCATCAATCGCCTCCAAGACGGCTCGAGTTTGACCTTGAACATCCTCATCTACCGCGTGAATAGCCACCTGTCCTGCCGTATGCACCAAGCCAGCAAAACACACCGCCTGGCTCATACGAGGCCCTGAACCTATTCTTGTAATATCGTTCATTTGTCCAATCTCCAGCCAAAGAATTACGCGCTCTCGCCGTCAGATGCTAGCACACCCCTACTGCGTCAATATTCTACAGGGCCCAAAGGTTCGACGGTGCTCATCAATGAGTCCATAACGCGATAGCGCTTCAAGGTGTTGTGGCGTCGGATAACCCTTATGTTGCGCAAACCCAAACTCTGGATGGACTTGGTCTAAAAGGGCCATCTGATGGTCGCGATGAACTTTAGCGAGAATCGATGCCGCCTTCACCGCATCAACTCGAGCATCTCCTTTCACGATCGCAATTCCCTGATGCGCTAATAATGCGGGAACATGGCGACCATCGATCAGCACTCTCCATGGGATCATCGACAGCGCGCTTACAGCGCGCGACATCGCAAGCAATGTCGCTTGGTGAATATTGAGCGCATCAATCTCCTCTGCAGAGGCCTCGGCTACTGCAAAAGAAAGAGCAGACCGCTCAATTTCTGACGCCAGTTCCTCGCGGCGCTTCTCTGTCAAACGTTTAGAGTCCTTTAGACCCCGGATATCGTGATTAACCGGCAGGATCACCGAAGCTGCGACTACAGCGCCAACCAGTGGGCCACGTCCCACCTCATCCACACCAGCCCACAGCATCTGTCGACCAATCATTCAATTAACGCGCATATCGCAGGGACAGCCCCCTCTTCAAGCGGCTTTGAGAGGTCGGCGCGAATCGCATCAAAAACCTTAAGCCGTCTCTGATGCGCCTCTTGATCAAGCGCTCGAAGAATGCCCTCCGATATAGCTTGGGGCCGCGCTTCATCCTGAATAAACTCTTCGATAAGTTCCTCTCCGCTCAATATATTAGGCAAAGAAAAACGCTCGAGTCGAACCATGGTTTTCACAAGTCGGTAGGTCAATGCGCCTAGTTGATAGACAACGACCATCGGCTTACCGAGCAACATTGACTCTAGCGCAGCGGTCCCCGCGTTCACGAGCACACAATCTGCATCGCGCATTACATCCTCAGCATCACCTAAGGTCAGCGTTACCCGGCGAGTACCAAATGTTGAGGGGAGCCGACGCTCAATATCCGCCCGGAGAGATTCACGAGGAGCAGGGATGAGAACACGAACGTCGTATCCTTTATGCTCAAGGGCGGATACCGTTCCTGCAAAAAGCGGCATCATCGACGCAATTTCCGAGCGCCGGCTGCCGGGCAAACAAGCAAGGGTCAACGTTGGCATGGAGGGAAGCCATTCCGCTTGCTTTACTGGCGCCCTCAGCCGCCTCGCTTGAGGGTGCCCAACAAACTCGCACGGGATGCCGTGATCTCGGTAAATATCAATCTCAAAGGGATATAAACAGAGCATCAAGTCGACATTACGCTTAATCCGACGAATTCGACCCTGTCTCCACGCCCAGACGCTGGGTGATACGTAATGAACCGTTTTAATCCCTTGACGCTTCAAAGCACCAGCAAGCAGCAAGTTGAACACGTTGAAATCGATGCCAATAAAACAGGCCGGCCTCACGGAAATCGTGCGCC
>CAJXDD010000208.1:0-5302 GCA_913052075.1 uncultured Gammaproteobacteria bacterium | reverse complement strand
GTTATGGAGTTAGTCGGATACGAGAGGCTGTCTCTTGTTGGACCCATGGCATCTGGGAAGACCACGCTTGGGCGGCTCCTCGCCCGTCAGCTAGGGCTTAAATTTATCGATTCCGATCATGAGATTGAGCGCCGAAATGGCGTCTCGGTAGCTACTATTTTTGATATCGAGGGAGAAGACGCATTCCGCGATCGAGAGGAGCGAGCCATCGATGAGTTGATGGATCGGAAAAGAGTGCTGGTAGCGACCGGCGGAGGAGTCGTCCTTCGCGAGGCTAATCGGGTTCGGCTCAGGCAGAAAAGTCTCGTTTTGTTCCTTAATCCCGACCTTGAGACTCAGATTAAACGAACGCTGACTGATCGAAAGAGACCGCTACTGCAAGGCAAAGATAAGGCGGCCGTGCTAGAGGAGTTGCGTGTTGCAAGGTATCCGCTATACCGGCAAGTAGCTGATGTTGAAATCCCCGTAGATAACCGACCAGGGAAGAAAATGATGGATGCAATTTTAAGGCGCCTGAATCGAAAAGGATTAATTACTGATGACGGCTGATACGACTTGGGTCGAGTTACCGGACAGTCGATACCCTATTTTGTTCGAAACAGGATCTTTGTCCCATCGAGAGAGTGCCCCAAACCGCTTGGACGAGTTTGTTGGCGAATCGGTGTTAATTGTCAGTAATCAGACCATCGCCGACCGGTATGCGGCGCCGCTAATCGATATGTTATCCGGTCTGAAAGTGGACCTTCACTTGATCCCGGAGGGTGAGGCGCACAAAACGCTCGGTGAATTGGAGCGCATCATCGAGACCTTGCTGCGGGCTGGTCACACGAGGGAAACCTCGCTTATCGCGCTTGGCGGAGGCGTCGTGGGTGATATGACGGGTTTTGCTGCAGCCATATATCAGCGCGGTGTACCCTTCGTTCAGATCCCAACAACACTGCTCGCACAAGTCGACTCTTCGGTCGGCGGAAAAACGGCAGTGAATCATTTGCTTGGCAAAAACATGATCGGCGCTTTCCATCAACCCGAAGCGGTGCTGATAGATGTGGGAGTGCTGCGCTCGCTTCCGGCAAAAGAATTCGCAGCAGGGATGGCAGAAGTCGTTAAACATGCGCTACTTGCCGATGCAGACTACTTAACGTGGCTTGAAGCGCATATCGAGGCGATTAATGCGCTGGATAACACTGTACTCACGGAAATGGTCCGCAAGAGCTGCGAGATTAAGTCGCGCATCGTTGCAGCGGATGAAAAAGAAAAAGGCCAGAGAGCGCTGCTCAATCTGGGACACACGTTTGGCCATGCAATCGAGACCCTGGTGGGCTATGGCGAGATCTTGCATGGTGAGGCGGTGGCGATTGGTACTGTAATGGCTGCAACACTCTCTAGCCGTCACGGATTGATCGAAGCTGATGCGGTGACGAGGGTCGAATCATTGCTGAAGGCATTCAACCTGCCAACGCGTGTGCAGCAACCCATCAGCGTTGATACATTTTTGACAGCCATGGGACGTGATAAAAAAGCGACTGCGAAAGGTTTACGCCTTATTTTGCTGAAAGCGCTCGGCGAGGCAGTGGTCGTCAGTGAGTTTGACGAACAACACTTGATTGCGGTGCTTGGCGAGAGCCTCTCGGGTTAGGGAAGCTCGGTTTCACCCATTAGGTCGCGGTCAATCTCCCGAGCAGCTTCTCGCCCCTCGTTGATAGCTCGCACTACGAGGTCCTGACCACGTCGACAGTCTGAAGCAGCATACACTCGAGCCACCGACGTTTTGTAATCGGTCTTGCTGGCTTTGAAGTTTCCTCGCTCGTCGATGTCGAGGCCCAGACCATCGTTGATGTAGTGCTCGGGCTGGAGAAAGCCCATCGAGAGCAGAACAAGATCTGCTTCCCAGGTTCGCTCGCTTCCTGGTATTTCTTCAAGCTTGTCATTGACGTCAACGGTTACGACGCCGGTGAGCGTTCCTTGGTCATCCCGGACAAAATGCTTACTCATGACCGAATATTCTCGGGGGTCGTCGCCGAACCGATTCGCAGCCTCAGAGTGTCCGTAATCCACTCGGTAAATGCGGGGCCAAAGGGGCCACGGGTTGTTGGCGGCTCGTTCCGCAGGGGGTTGGGGCAGCAACTCAAAATTCACCAGACTTTCACAGCCATGTCTCAATGACGTGCCGATACAATCCGTTCCAGTATCTCCGCCACCGATGACGATGACCTTTTTGCCTTTGGCAGAAATGTACTGACCATCTTCAAGATTCGAATCCAGAAGGCTCTTTGTGTTGGCCGTCAAGAATTCCATTGCAAGATGGACTCCTGGCCCTTCCCTTCCCGGAATGGGCAAGTCCCTAGCAAGGGTGGCTCCAGTCGCAAGTAGAACTGAATCGAAAGACTCGAGTAGTGAGTGCACGCTCTCATCAACGCCGATGTCGCAGTTAACACGAAACTCGATGCCTTCGTCGCGCATGATTTGAACGCGACGCTCGACAGTTTCCTTGTCTAACTTCATGTTAGGAATGCCATACATGAGGAGGCCGCCGATCCGGTCAGCGCGTTCAAACACCGTGACTTGGTGACCGGCTTTGTTGAGCTGTGCAGCAGCAGCTAACCCGCAGGGTCCTGATCCAACAACGGCTACCGACTTGCCGGTGCGTTTCTCTGGTGGTTCAGGCAGAACCCAACCTTCTTCGAATCCTCGATCGATGATCGATGCCTCGATATTTTTGATGGTGACGGCAGGGTTCGTGATACCTAGCACGCAAGCGCCTTCACAAGGTGCAGGACAGACTCGACCTGTGAATTCGGGGAAATTGTTGGTTTTGTGAAGTCGATCCAGCGCGTCGCGCCACTGCCCTCGGTAGACCAAATCATTCCACTCAGGGATCAGATTAGAGATGGGGCAACCGTGATCGCTTTGGCAAAACGGTACGCCGCAATCCATACATCGCGCGCCCTGTGTTTCAAGATGCGATGGTTCCGGGACCGTGTAAATTTCTTTGTAATCAAGTAGGCGATCGGCCTCCGCCCGGTAGGGAACGGTTGAACGATCAAATTCTTTGAAACCTGTTGCTTTACCCATCTGTCACTTCCTAAGCAGAGAGCGCCACTCTCTCGACGAGGCCTTCACTCAAAACTCGCTTGTAATCTCTTGGCATCACTTTAATGAATTGCTTGACCGACTCCGACCAATCTTTGAGTAGCCGATCGGCAACCGCTGAGCCCGTATAGGCAAAGTGTCGCTCGATAAGCAGTCGTAACTCTTGGTGATCTTGATCGTCTAGCGGATCAAGGTCTAATGTTTCGAGGTTACATCTCGCTTTGAAGCCGCCATCTTGGTTCAGAACGTATGCGATGCCACCACTCATTCCAGCTCCAAAGTTACGACCTGTCTCGCCAAGAATGACGACTCTTCCGCCTGTCATATATTCGCAGCCATGATCACCCACGCCTTCGACCACTGCACTGGCACCAGAATTTCTAACGCAGAATCGCTCTGCTGCAATCCCCCTGAAGTAGGCCTCTCCGCTGGTGGCGCCATAGAGCGCGACGTTGCCAAGGAGGATGTTGTCCTCAGCTTGGAAACTGCTGATTTTGGGGGGGTAGATAACGACCTTCCCTCCAGATAAGCCCTTGCCTACGAAATCGTTGGCATCGCCCTCAACCTCTAGGGTGATTCCTCTGGTTAGCCATGCTCCAAGACTTTGTCCAGCTGACCCGTTTAGCTTTACATGGATGGTGTCATCACGTAGCCCTTGGCCTTGAGTGGCTAGGGTCACCTCGTGCGAGAGCATGGTGCCCACCACACGATTGATATTGATGATAGGTCGCTCGATGAGCACGGGCTCGCCTCTTGTTATCGCGGGCTCAGCTGCAGCAATAAGGTCATTATCCAGCGCCTTATCGAGTCCATGATCCTGTGATTTCGTGCAGTACACTTCGGTGCCTTCATAGATAATAGGCGCCTTAATCAAAATGCTGCTGAGATCAATCCCTTTGGCCTTCCAGTGAGAGATGGCATCCCGTGTATTTAGAAACTCAGTTCGTCCGATCATGTCATTGAAGCTGCGGAATCCGAGTTCGGCCATAATCTCTCGTACCTCTTCTGCAAGCATGAAGAAGTAGTTCACGACGTTTTCTGGCTTCCCTTCAAACTTCTTGCGTAGATCTGGGTCCTGGGTTGCGATACCCACAGGACAGGTATTGAGGTGACACTTTCGCATCATGATGCAGCCGAGGGTTACGAGCGGCGCGGTGGCAAACCCAAACTCTTCAGCACCGAGGAGCGACGCAATGACAACGTCTCGCCCGGTTTTGATTTGACCGTCCGTCTGTAGCACGACCCGTGACCTTAAGTTGTTCATCACAAGGGTTTGATGGGTTTCTGCGAGGCCGAGCTCCCAAGGTAAGCCCGCGTGCTTGATGGAGGTGAGCGGCGAGGCGCCGGTTCCACCGTCATGTCCCGCAATGACCAAATGATCCGCCTTGGCCTTAGTCACACCAGCTGCGATGGTTCCAACGCCGACCTCTGAACCGAGCTTCACGCTAATGCGTGCACTGGAATTAGCATTCTTGAGATCGTGGATGAGTTGGGCCATATCCTCGATCGAATAGATGTCATGATGAGGAGGTGGGCTAATGAGCCCCACGCCCGGTGTGGAGTGACGCAATTGGGCGATATATTGATCGACCTTGCCTCCTGGGAGTTCGCCCCCTTCGCCTGGCTTGGCGCCTTGGACGATTTTGATCTGGATTTCATCCGCATTGGCAAGATACCAACTGGTCACGCCGAAACGCCCCGAAGCCACTTGTTTGATCGCAGAACGCTTGGAGTCCCCACTTTCAAGCGGCTGGAAGCGGATAGGGTCTTCGCCTCCTTCTCCGGTGTTGGATTTGCCTCCGAGTCGATTCATTGCGACGGCGAGCGTCTCGTGACTCTCCGTTGAAATTGAGCCAAGGCTCATCGCGCCAGTGCAGAAACGCTTGACGATCTCGCTCGCGGATTCCACCTCATCAAGCGGTACCGCAGGCTGCACATCCTTATTGAAATCCATTAACCCGCGTAGGGTCGCTTTCCTTGCTGCAACGTCATTGGCCTGATCGGCAAAGGCGCGATAGGCATCCTGATTATTGGTTTTCGCGGCGACTTGGAGATTTGAGATGCTAATGGGGTCCCACATGTGGGTGTCGCCACCACTGCGCCAATGAAAGTCTCCAGGATTGGGGAGTTGAGTGACGCTATCTTGTGTTCGAGTAGGGTAGCCAAGCTCGTGGCGGGCCCGCTGCTCTTCAAAGAGTGTCTCAAAATCGAC
>CAJXDD010000207.1:0-5341 GCA_913052075.1 uncultured Gammaproteobacteria bacterium | reverse complement strand
TGGATGTCTTGCACGAGGAATTCGGTGATTCCAAGTACCGAACGCACCCTTTGCTGCGTAAGTATGTCCGGGCTGGTTGGTACGGCCGCAAGACAGGTAAAGGGTTCTACGACTACAGCTAGTGGTCACCCGCAGCAGTGCTTAGCTCCCAGCCCGCGCGGGGGCTGTGTGCTGAGGACTACCCACCCTGGACTCCAACCCTCCGAGGGGCACCCCTGTGGGCTAGCCTAGGGCTCTCGACTTTCGAGATAGAGTCGAGCATTCAACTGGGCCCATCGGTGTGAAATAAGAAAAGGGAGCGCCCTTTTATACAAACCCTCTTTCTATCGCTGAGCTCGCCTCTCAGCCTGTCCCTCTGCATCGATTGGAGGCTAGAATCAGCAAAAGGGGAGAGGGGAAGAATCTGTGATTATCACGCCAATCGAGGGTAAAGCGTTTGGGGCCACCATCACTGGTGTAAAGCTCGAAACACTGACGGATGCCGAGTTTGCAGATATTCACTCGGCGCTGCTGGAATTCGGGTTCTTAGTGTTCCCGAGCCAGTTCTTGTCGGACGAGGGCAATATCGCCTTTGGTGGACTTTTCGGGGAGTTAGAATTCGGGGCCTTGCCGCTCGCGAATCAAGTCAGGCATCGAGATGGCACGCTGGGCGAGATGGCGGAGATCGACTCTGAGTGGATGAAAATCAATCGCGGCAATGAGGCGTGGCATACCGATTCGACTTATCGACCGATTAGCAGCAAAGTCGCGATGTTATCGGCCGTGAAATTGCCTTCCGCAGGCGGTCAGACGGAATTTGCCGATATGCGAGCAGGTTATGCGACGCTTCCTGAATCGATGAAAGAGACGATCGCGGGATATGCTGCCTATCATTCCACTGTCTTCTCGCAAGCGAATGACCTTGGCCACTTTCCTGAGATCAAACCAGATTCTATCTATCACGGAGAGGCCTATTTGCGACCGCTGGTAAAAACGCACCCTGAAACCGGTGTAAAAAACCTGCTGATCGGTCGTCATGCGTTTGGCATTCCCGGATTGTCGCGTGATGAGAGTCGATCGCTACTCGATCAATTGATGGCTCATGTGCTAAGCGAAGAATCCCGAGTCTATTCCCACGAGTGGACGGAAGGAGACACCCTCATTTGGGACAACCGGGCCCTGCTGCATCGCGCGAGGGCTTACGATTACCGCGAACCCAGAGTTTTAATTGGTACGCGCGTCCAAGGCGATGTGCCATCAGAACTGGCCTATTACCCTGAGGACCCCACCGCAGAAGCCGGCCGTCAGGCACTAACTGAAGAGTTAAGCTGGCTTAGACAGCAAAGTGCGGCCTAGATCGAGGACTTTGGACTCGGACGAGACATCAAGCATGAAACGAGGATTGCCTACTTAGAGGCAGGTTAATCGGCCGGCGGCTACTGCTCGCCCTGCGATAAGCGATACAAGAGGATGCCCTGCAGAGACGTGTAAACCTTCTGGCTGAGGTGCTGTTCGTCCCTATTGAGTTTGTCTTTAATCCAGCCGAGCCAAACGTGGTTGAGGTGGCGAGTAACGCCGGTAAACGGTTCTTCGCCGCGAATGGCGAGTGCCACAATCTCAAGCCATAGTTGGATGTACGGCTTAAAGTTCTTGCTTGTACCAAAAGCAACCATTCGATCCAGCAGCGTGCGGTCATCTAAAGGAAAGTCGCCAATGTGCTGATCGAGCCTTGCAGCAATTTGCTCAGAGATATATTCGAGAACCTCCTTGATTAAGGCTTCTTTGTTGCCAAAGTAGTAAATGAGCATGCGGTCACTGGTACCTGCTAAGGCGCCGAGTCCACGAAGCCCTGTGTGACCAAGGCCTTTCTGCAAAAAAGCTTTGGCCAGGTGCTCTATGATAATGTCGCGCTTAGTCAGTGATTGCGTCATGCCGGCAGTCTATCAGCTCGCGACTGAACCACTCTAGCGTCATTTCCTGCCCTTGATGCTCATGCTGAACGTTTATGGCGTTGCAGGGGTACACCCCACCCAACCAATCATTAGGCTCCGCCATTGAGCGAGTCGCAGCGCCTCCAAGGTTCATCGAGAACTGCACGAATCTCAGTGATTGTTATCTCGGCCACTCCCGGCAAGGATTTACCGAGCGTCGCGCCAGAAGGAAGCGGCACGGGGAAAAGCGCAAGAAGTGCGATAAAAAGAGTGGTTGTTACCTCGGTCAGTGGTCAAGCTTTTGGAGTTCTAACCATTGAATCGCCAGGTGGATGGGGTGTTATGCTGAGGACAAACAAGAGCGATGAAAGGAGCGACTAGCCGATGGCCAATATGAAGATTTATGGAGTCCCGTTTTCTCAACCCGTTCGAGCGGTGTTGTGGCTGCTCTTGATGAAGCGTCAAGCTTTCGAGCTCGTCATGGTGAACCCGGGGAGCTCAGGCGAAAATGGCAGTCGTCATCCAGATTATTTGAAGATGAACCCTGCCGGGACAATCCCCTGTTTGCTGGAGCCAGACACTGGATTTTCAGTTGGTGAGTCGCACGCCATCATGACCTACTTGGCAGACAAGTATGGCTGGTCTGATGTTTATCCTGAGGTGTTGCAAATGCGAGCCAAAATGAATGCTTACTTGCATTATCACCACCGCAACGTGCGCGAAGCCTCTACAGGATTGATCGCCCCCAAAATCCGAAAGGATCTCAATATCCCGGAAGTCATGCAGCAAGCTTCACATCGCAATTTGGGAGGCGCACTCAAAGCGCTTGAAACCCTTTACTTAGATGATCAACCCTATCTCTTTGGCGATGCGGTGAGCATTTGTGACCTCAGCGCTTATGTCGAGATCGGCCAATTGCAGCCCAGATTCACCAATACTTATGACTTCTCGGAGCTCCCCAACGTGAGCGCCTGGCTCGATCGTATGCAGAAACTCCAGTTTCATGATGAGGTTCACGTATGCCTTACCGAAATGGGGGATATCAGTCAGGAAGAGCCATCAATGGATGTGATTCGCAACGCGAACATCAGCGGATTGAAAGCGTTAAAAGCCGCGCTCGAATCAATCGGTGCGTAATCAGACCAAGGGGCTCTGCGCTTTGGTTGCGGTCAATGCCGCGCGGGCGCCAAGCGCTTCTGTTAGATGCGCGGCCCCATGTGGGCCCGACGAGCCAACCGCTGATCTAGGGAGCCACTGAATCCGCCCGCAGGAACTGCTCGATAGCTCTCACCGCTGCAATCAGCGTACCCTCGAGCGCTAAGGCGTCGGCAGTATCATCATTACCGTGCATCGCGACGACTAGATCCAGCGCTGGATTAACGTAGATGTGTTGCCCAAAAATGCCGATCGCGGAGAACACTTCGTCTCCCCAGAGCCACCAGAGATATCCGTATCCGTCGTATCCCCGAGAGGGCTCGGTGCTCTCCTTCATAAATGCATGATCAACCATTTGGGGACCTGTCCCCAAGTACTGAGACTTGGCGAAAAGACCAAGCCTGCCATAGTCGCGCAGCGTGGCTGAGATGCAGCAGCCGCCTAGCTCACCGCCGTAGGCTTCGCCCAGTAGCCAGGCGGCGTCATTAGCCATACCGAAAGGGTGCCAAATGGTCCGCTCGAGGTAGGTTGTCGCGTTGTTACCAATTGCGGCGCGTAAGATTTCCCCAGCCAGATTGGTCTCAGCAGTGTTGTAATTGAATCGTTCGCCAGGCGAAGCGCTGCGCTGTAGTCCGCTAAGGTAATTGAGCAGAGTTAATCCGTTCGCGCCGCCCGCTTTCGCGACGTCTGATTTGGGATCGTCGTAGTCTTCATTCCACTTGATTCCTGACGCCATTTGGAGCACTTGACCTACCGTAACGTTTTCGTAAGCGGTGCCGATAAACCGCGGCAAGTAGCGCGTCACAGGGTCATCGACGCTATTGATTAAGCCATCACGAATCGCTGCACCGATGAGCATCGAGGTGACCGATTTCGTTACCGAAAACGAGATCCAGCGCGTGTCGGGGCCATGGCCTGGAGCATAGTGCTCAAGAAGGATTCGATTACCCTGCAACACAAGAAAGCCTCGCACTCGACGGTCCGCGAGCAATTGATCAATGGTCTGCTCCGATTGGTCCACTTGGTAGGCAAGCTCTCCTAGGGAAAGAGGAGCCTCTACGAGCGGCCGAGGATCAGTTGAAGCGGTAATGGTTCTTGTAGGAAAGAGTTGATCGATCGCCCCGAATGCTATTTCTCGCTGCTCGCTCGGTAAGAAAAGCAGTCCTTTTTCTGGGGTAGTCGACGCGACTTGAGCTTGGAGACTTCCTAGCACCTGATCTCGCTCGTCATCGGCCAGCGTATTGATCGACAGGACGAACAGGCAGAAAAGAGGCAATAATTTTCTGTAAAGAGTCACGCTGTATTCTCCATCAAGATGAATCCCTTTGCCGCAATCCTTAAATGCCAATTGTCTGTAGTGCGGCGCGAGTTGAAACTACCATCCAAGCTTAGACTCCGGACAAAAGCAAAAACAGGAAAAACCAAGCGGAGAAATGCCCGGAGAACACACGCTGTCGTTAATAGTCAGCAAGGTAGGAGTTGCAGCACTGGCCGTGATGGCTCAGGGTGAGGATTAGTGGCTGTCCGATGGCGGGAAGGATGGTCGTCTATCACGCAGCTGTTTTGAACGAATGGTTCGACAGGAGGAAATTCGATGGCTGATTGGTTTGATGCTTACCCCTACTTAAAATTTGAGCGTCGAGCGCACGGTGTGTTGCTGATCACGATCTCGAGGCCCGAGTCGATGAATGCAACCAACGCTGAACTGCATAAGGCCCTCTCAAGAATTTGGCGCGATATTGATGATGATGACGAAACACGTGTCGTAGTTATTACCGGGGAGGGTAAGGCTTTTTCCGCCGGTGGTGATCTCGAGTGGGTCGGTTCTATGGTTCAGGATTACCAGGGCATGAAGGCTGCGTTTAAGGAGGCAGGTGACCTGGTCTACGGCATGATGCGATGCGAAAAGATCATCATCTCCGCGATCAACGGGGTTGCGGTTGGTGCAGGGCTCGCTGTGGCGTTGATGGCTGATATCAGTTTGATGGCTGAGGAGGCCCGGATTACCGATGGACATACGCGCCTTGGCGTCGCCGCAGGCGATCACGCCAATATCATTTGGCCGCTGCTCTGCGGGCTCGCGAAAGCCAAGTATTACCTGATCACTGCTGATTTCATTGATGGTCGAACGGCTGATCGAATTGGCCTTGTGAGTGAAGCCGTACCCGCTGAGCGGCTCATGGATCGAGCGTTTGCAGTCGCAGAAAAGATCGCGCGTGGCCCCCAAGACGCAGCGCGGTTGACCAAGCGCTCGCTTAATCTCTGGGTGACCCAAG
>CAJXDD010000206.1:0-5364 GCA_913052075.1 uncultured Gammaproteobacteria bacterium | reverse complement strand
GTGTGCTACTCAGCCCCCACAGCAAGCTGCCCTCAATTTGTGCGCGCGCACCATCGGGGTTTACGACCAGACCGACATCCGCACAGACAGTCAGTTTATCAACTGTCACAAAGCCACTATCAGACACAGTGACGTCAGCTACACAGGCTGAAAAAGATGGGTTGTGGCGCCCCTCAGCCGCCGCGATTGCAATACCCTGTCCAACATCTCGACCAACCAGAGGTGACCGATAATTGGCTATACCAGCCGCGATTTTCAGAACATTGGCTAGCCGGATGTTGCCTCCCGCGGACACGTACGCAGCGGCGCCGACACTGTTGACACTGGCATCCTCCGGTAAATCAGAACCTGCATTACGCCCACGCCCTCGGAGTAAACTCAATCGCAGCGTTAAAGGGTCAATTTTCAATTTTGCCGCGATCTCATCAATAAAGCTCTCTATTGCAAATATCGAATAGTAATTTCCGACTGATCGCACAGACCCGGTTGGGATGACTGTCTGCATCATCTGATGGGGTATAAAGCTCACTCGCATGGCATTTAAGTCGTACCAATGATCAGACCCAGCTACCGTCGCAGAACTTGCCTCACCGGGACTCTCGGAGGGCTCCAAGTCATCTCGATCAGAAAAGGCCTGACCTTTGCTAGCCCATAAAATCGGGGCCGCGATCAAATCGTGGTCTAGACTAATAATTTGCTCAGCTGGCAGCACTCCGTCCTTCGTCGAAACTTGGGCGGTAAGCCCATGCATAGATATTGTTTTTGGATGTCCCAGGTTGAATTGATCCTCACGAGTCAAAATAACCTTAACCGGCAGGTTTAGCTCTCGGCTCGCCTTAGCAGCCAGAACGATTTGATCAGCATAAATCTTATCTCCGAAGCTCCCTCCTATCTGATGCGGGTGGTAGGCGACTTTATCTTCAGCAACATTCAGTTCCGACGCGACAAAAGCAATAAGATCTCCTCCGCCTTGATGCCCTGAATAAATATGAAAAGTACCGTCAATTGGCTGCACCAGCGCGCTTCGGGGCTCCAGAGCTGCATGCTCAATCATGGAGGTCTGATACCCGGCAGCCACCGTTGAGTCGACCCTATCATCTGATTTTTCGACGTCTCCAACCGAGTACCAGATTTGCGCACCTTCCCTCGCCTCGGCAAGCCTCGAGGCCTCTCTCCAAAGATCTTCCTCATCTAACAGGTTCTCGTCAGGCGACTCCCAAGTCACACGCAAAGCCTTCTCAGCGCGGAGCGCAGCCGGGAAGGATTTCGCTATAACCAGAGCCACTTCCGTATTGCCCATGCCAGGCAACCCAAGTGTGCTCATCTCCAAAGTTGTTACGTAACCTGGTACTTCTTTGGCGAGCGAATCATCGAGCTCAATTATTTTGGAACCAAGGCGAGTGGGCGCCAACGATGCTTTTCCGTAAACCATATTTGGAGCATATGCGTCGATGCCATAACGCGCTGTTCCATTTACCTTTTCAGGAACATCTAAAGCCCGCTTCGACTGCCCTATGATTTTGAATTCTGATGCAGGCTTCAGTTTGGCTTCAAGCAACTCCTCGGGCTGGATTTCATGTTCAATTTGATGTTCAGAAAGAATTTGAGCGAAAGAAATTTTTTGATCGAAAACAGAATCAATGACGAATCCATCCGCAGCTATGCAATCTGATATCTCAGCCCCCATTGAGTCAGCGCCAGCCTCGATTAGAAACTCTCTAGCTATTGCAGCAGACCGACGGAGAGGCTCGAAAGAGTCCAGCACACCCATGCTACCGCCTGTCCACACAACCCCAGTGCGACCCTTCATGGCTACGTCCATCGACGGGTAGTCAATGGAAACATCTGCCCAATTAAGGTCGAGCTCTTCTGCAACTATCTGAGCAAGCGCCGTACCAATATGCTGGCCAAACTCAGTGTTATAAACATGAATGTTAGTCAGTCCGTTACTTTGCATGGTGAACCAGACGCATGGTTCATAATTTTCTGGAATGATGAGGGGACTATTTTCGTCTAGTAAATTCGTGACCGGTTTGCCAGTGGCTGACCCGAAAATTGCCAGTCCGACTGACCCGACCCCGCCTCGGACCAAAAACTTACGTCTGGAAATTGCTGCAGATGACATTGTCATAGTCTTACGAGAGTCCTCTTATCTTGTCTGAGGCTGCTCGAACAGCCGAATTGATTCGCTTATATGTCATACATCGACATAGATTCCCTCGCATTGAACGCTGAATTTCCTCATCGGATGGGTTGGGGTTATTCTTGAGCAGCGCGGCTGCTTGCATAATCTGGCCAGATTGACAGTATCCACACTGCGGCACTTGGTTTTCCAACCAAGCTTGTTGGACTGGATGGTCCCCGGACGTGCTTAAACCCTCGATCGTGGTTATGACAGCACCGTCTATGTCGTCGACTCTTATTTGACAGGAGCGGACCGCTTCACCATTAATGTGAACGGTACAGGCGCCACAATGGCCTCCGCCGCATCCAAACTTTGTTCCTGTGAGCTGGAGGTTTTCTCTTAAAACCCACAGTAGCGGCGTATCGGCCTCCTCATTTACCAAGTAGCTCTTATTGTTAATGAGCAATCTCGCCATGTTCTAACTCCTAGCCACCAGTGTCTAAATCAGCCCCTGCAAGAACATTGCCCCAAACACATCAATGTCTCAACCCAAGGGTTAGCTGCTTTCTCTAAGGTATACCCTCTCTTTGGGAACTCGCCAGCCTCAAAAGGTGTTGCATATATGCATTACATTGCTTTGTTTCCGTTACTACTAGCGGGGACATCTTTTCGAAATTAGGTACGATCCAGGAGGTCCTCAGTAAAAACCACGGTAGCCAGAGCTCCACTTTCGTCACTGCGGACTCTGCGGAAATCCCTTTGACAAGCAGCAGGTGCAACTACGACGCAAGTTACCCAATCAAATTAGCGGGGGCCCTTCTAGCCTGCCAGACTCGAATATATTCGTGTCGGTGAAATCGTTATAACCAGTGAAGTATAAATATTCCTTTGACGATTGACCGTCATTCAATACTGAACAATTATTTACAAATGCTAAACGCGATAAAGCTTGGAGATACCCTGCTCATGCGGAACGCAAAAAACCTATATGAGGGCACGTATGAATCGTGAAGCCAGTACACAATTCGCTGAACGTGAGGGCACCAAGATTGCTTACCGCGTCTATGGGAGCGCCTCGAGGGATTTGATAATCGTGCCCGGAATTATCTCGCATGTGGAGTACGCTCACGAACTTCCAGGCTACGGCGAATTTCTTGATCGTCTATCTGGCCACTATCGGATTATCGTCTTTGACAAAAGGGGAAATGGTTTATCGCAGAAAATTGAAGACTCAGCGCCTACACTGGAGCAGCGCATGGACGATATCCGTCTCGTTATGGATGCGGTCGGTTCTCAACGAGCCACCATCATGGGGATTTCTGAGGGAGGATCTTTGTCCGCACTTTTTGCAGCGATGTATCCCGAGCGGACGACGAGCTTGATCTTATTTGGAGCATTTGCTCACACACCCGGACTTGAGCGACTGAAACGCTATCCCCGTCTTATTGGAAGACTCCTAAAAGGACTCGCGATGAAGCGAGCGGTCAAGTCCGTTTATAAAACTTGGGGCGACGGCTCGTTCGTAAGAAGCGTAGTTCCCTCCAGAACAATTATTAACAATGAATTAAGACGAAAGTTCAGAGAATTCGAATTGGCGTCAACTAACGCTGCAGATATGGCGAAAATGGTTTCCCTACTTGGTGAGATGGACGTTACTGCTTTCCTCAAAGACGTGAGATGTCCGACGCTCGTGATGCACTCACATGACGATAAGTTAATCCCGTTCAGCTACGGACAAGCCCTCCATGAGGGCATCCGAGGTTCCGAGCTCATTGAATTGTCCGACGTCGGTCACACCCCTTATATGGCAACGGATCCCCGGATAGCTGATGAAATTATTTCATTCCTTTCAGAGGAACAGTCCAGCGACAGCGAGCACATTATGCAGGGACGCGTTTTGGCGACAGTGATGTTCAACGACATAGTCGGCTCAACCCGCCTTCAATCAGAATTAGGGGACGAGTTGTGGAAAACGAAAATAAGAAAATTTGAGCAAATTTGCAAAGACAGCATTCATAGCTTCGACGGCATTTTCATTAAGGGCCTTGGTGATGGGGTCTTAGCAGTCTTCTCTGGCCCTGCCCGAGCCATTCGTTGCGCTATCGCAATAAAAGAGGACGCCAAAAGATTAGACATCAAGCTTCGCACAGGCCTTCATGTGGGAGAAATCGAGAAAGATACCGACGACATAAGCGGCATTAACGTAAATCTAGCCTCTCGGATTCAATCAGTTGCTAATGCAGATCAAGTTGTAGTTTCTGATGTATTGAAGAGCCTAGCTTTTGGCTCTGGTTTAACCTTCGAGGAACTTGGCGATTACGAGCTGAAAGGCTTTGACGGAAAGTGGAAATTGTCGGCGGTTCGCCAAGAATCAAGTAGTCTCCACCCTGCATAAGCTTCAAGCTCAGAGCGGTAATTCGCAGTAAAGCCATGACCAAAGCCCGGTCTGAGTCTCCGAGCGAAACGCGAATTCGTTGCTAGTAAGTATGGTGGAGCTGGGCGGGATCAAACCGCCGACCTCAACACTAACAGTGGTGCGCTCTTCCAGCTGATCTACTTCCAACCGGCACGATCAAACACCATGAGCGCAGCAGCCTGATTTACTCCAAATTCAGAGGTATTGAGTGAGTCTTCGGCAAAATCACCGAGAGCCACTACCGTTGAGGTCGCAGCAATCCCAGACACGACAGGATATTCATGGTTTCCATCTGCGAACAACGACTGCGCCTGGTCACTGGCGAGGTATTCTAAAAACCTGATCGCGTTTTCGGGATTAGGAGCCGTTTTAACCAAACCTGCGCCACTAATATTGACATGAGTGCCGTTGCCTGCCTGATCTGGGAACACAATGCCTACGGCCGCTGCCACTGCTTGGTCTTGAGGATCCTCAGACGCCGCTAGCCTGGCTAGGTAGTAGGTGTTTGCAATGGCAATACCGCATTCACCGCTAGCAACAGCGCGAATCTGGCCCGTATCGTTGCTCTGGGGCGTCCGTGCAAAATTGGCCACCACACCCGCAGCCCACTCCTCGGCTGCCGCCTCGCCGTTTCTGGCCACGATGCTCGCCATCAAAGAGATGTTGTAGATATTGCTGGAGGATCGGATGCAAACCTTTCCCTTATGGACAGGGTTTGCCAGATCCTCATAAGAAGCGAGCGGTTCGGGCATGCCAGCGGCGCGGTTGTAGACAATCACGCGAGCGCGTTTAGAGAGCCCCATCCAAAGGCCTTCAGGGTGTC
>CAJXDD010000205.1:0-5376 GCA_913052075.1 uncultured Gammaproteobacteria bacterium | reverse complement strand
ACGAACGCAATCGTAAAGAGAAGGCCCGCGAGTATGAAAGGCAGCGGGCTGTTGGTTTTAAAATCTCGCTCTCTGCCCGCTTTCGTTTGAACGCCAATGGCAGCCGCCATAACGCTCAAAACAAGTTGAAACAAACTGGGTGGACCGTCTTCAGCGTGCTCACTTGAATTTTCGGGGTTGGTTTCTTTGTCCAACATCAGTCTGTCTCTCGCTCAGTACGGTAATGGTACTTGGGGAGTATCGAATAGATAAGCACGGGTTCCCTCAAGGGAGTCAAGATACCAAATTCGGCGACAGCCAGCGTCTTGCCTCTGCTTGCGGCCACCCCTTTCTCTCCGCGTAATCATTGACTTGGCTGTCATCAATCTTTCCTAGCCCGAAGTAGGTCGCTTCTGGGTGAGAGAAATAAAAACCACTGACAGAGGCCGCTGGGTGCATCGCGAAGTGCTCAGTTAATTCAACGCCGAGCGTTCCACTCGCATCCAATAGCCTGAACAAGGTTCCCTTTTCCGTATGGTCGGGACAAGCGGGATAGCCTGGCGCAGGCCTTATGCCGTCATACCGCTCCTTAATCAGCTCCTCGTTGGAGAAGGCTTCGTCAGGCGCGTAGCCCCAATAGTGTCGCCTGACTTGCTCATGAAGATACTCAGCACAAGCCTCAGCAAACCGGTCCGCGATGGCTTTAGTCAGGATGGAATTGTAGTCGTCGCCCTTGGCTTCGTACTCGTTTGCCAGTTGTTCAAATGGTGTACCTGCGGTGACGACGAACCCTCCGAGATAGTCCGTGCCCGCAGAATTCGGCGCAATCCAGTCACTAAGGCATAGGTTTGGATTGCCATTCGGCTTGTCTGTTTGCTGTCTGAGATGATGCAACGTACATCTCGTTTCAAGGGTTTCCGGGTGGTACAAGACAATATCGTCACCGTCGCTATTGGCGGGCCAAAAACCTAGGGTGGCCGAAGCATGAAACCTAGAATCGTCCTTTAATGTGTTTATCAGTTGTTGTGCGTCTGAAAACAGTTCGCGTGCCGATTCACCCACTATTTCATCTTCGAGGATACTGGGAAATTTTCCTGCCAATTCCCAGGCAATAAAAAAGGGTGTCCAGTCAATATAAGGCTCGAGGTCAGCGAGCTCGATACGTGGAATCGCTTTCTCGCCCAAAAACGTTGGTTTCCTCGGGCTGAAATTTGACCAATCCAATACCGGACGATTCTGCCTGGCCTCATTGATATTGAGCAGGCGTTTTTTTGCGTTTCGGCCCGCATTTCTTTGTCTGACCAGCTCGTACTCGTCCCGAGTTTGCTGGCGAATGGACTGAGCATCACTGTCCGACAAGAGTTGGGTAGCGACACCAACCGCCTTGGAAGCGTCTGTTACGTAAATGGTTGCTTCACTTTGATAAACAGGTTCGATTTTAACCGCGGTATGCGCTTTAGACGTGGTGGCTCCGCCGATGAGTAGTGGAATCGCGTAGCCCTGACGTTCAAGCTCGCTCGCAACATGGACCATTTCATCAAGGGACGGTGTGATCAGTCCACTTAGCCCAATCATGTCTACTTCGTGCGCTTGAGCAGCTTTCAGAATCTGGTCGGCCGGCACCATCACGCCAAGGTCAATAACGTCATAGTTGTTGCATTGAAGCACAACGCCAACGATGTTTTTTCCAATGTCGTGAACATCGCCTTTCACTGTGGCCATTAAGATTTTGCCCTTCTTCCCAGCGGCTTCGTCCTGGTTCGCCTCAATGAAGGGGACCAGATGGGCAACGGCTTGTTTCATCACCCGAGCACTCTTAACCACTTGGGGCAAGAACATTTTTCCTGCACCGAATAAGTCCCCAACCCGATTCATACCGTCCATAAGCGGACCTTCGATGACATCTATGGGCCGCTCGGTATTCAGGCGCGCTTCTTCGGTGTCAGCGACAATGTGCTTGTTGATGCCTTTAATGAGCGCGTGAGCCAACCTTTCCTCAACCGGCAATGCCCGCCAAGCATTGTCGGCTTCGACGGATCGCCCACCCCGACCTGAATATTGTTCGGCGATCTCGATGAGGGCCTCGGTCGCCTCAGGGTGTCGATTGAAGATAACGTCTTCGATTTTTTCTTTGAGGTCGGTCGGTATGTTTTCGTAAATGGCAAGCTGCCCAGCATTAACAATGCCCATGGTCAGTCCGGCGCGGATCGCGTGATAGAGGAAGACGGCGTGGATGGCCTCGCGCACCGCATTGTTGCCGCGGAAAGAGAAGGAAACATTGGACAGGCCGCCGGAGATCGAAGCGTGCGGTAAGTTTGCCTTAATGAACCGACAGGCCTCAATAAAGTCAACGCCGTACTTGGCGTGCTCCTCAATCCCCGTGGCCACCGCGAAGATATTGGGGTCGAGGATGATGTCCTCTGGCGGAAAACCAGCAACCTCAGTCAGCAGTTTGTAGCTTCGAGTGCAGATTTCATTTTTTCTGGCGAGGGTATCTGCCTGGCCTTGCTCGTCGAAGGCCATCACAACAACTGCAGCCCCAAATTTCATGCAGATACGGGCTTGCTCAAGGAATTCCTCCTCACCGGCCTTGAGGCTTATCGAGTTAACGATGCATTTGCCCTGCAAACATTTAAGGCCGGATTCGATAATGGTCCACTTTGACGAGTCGATCATGACTGGGACCCGTGAAATGTCGGGCTCGCTCGCGATTAAATTCAAAAAGGTGACCATGGCCGCCTCAGAGTCGAGCATCCCCTCGTCCATGTTGATGTCGATGATCTGGGCGCCGCTATCGACTTGCTGTTGCGCAACGGCGAGCGCCTCCTGATACTGTCCATTCTGAATTAGTCGAGAAAACTTGGAGGACCCAGTCACGTTGGTTCGCTCACCGACATTCACAAAGAGACTGTCCTCGGTAATGATGAGCGACTCCAGGCCTGAGAGTGACATGCTGACTTTGCGCTCGGGTGCTTTCCTCGGCCGATATGACTTGACTAGGTCAGCGAAAGCAGCGATGTGATCGGGGGTTGTCCCACAGCAGCCGCCGATCAGATTCACCATGCCTTCATCGAGATAGGCGGTGATTGCTTCACTCATCTCCTCGATGGTTTCGTCATACTCCCCAAATTCATTAGGCAAGCCTCGATTGGGGTAGGCACTGACATAGCAATCTGCTAGCCGACTGATTTCATGGGTAAAACTATGTAATTCAGCGGCGCCGAGTGCGCAGTTGAAACCAATGGACATAGGTGATGCGTGTCGAACTGCGCTCCAGAATGCACCTACCGTTTGACCAGACAGCAGACGACCACTTGCGTCTGTGATGGTGCCAGAAATCATGATGGGAATGCTCTGGCGTGTTTTCTCGAAGTAATTCAGTGCCGCGTAGATTGCGGCTTTTGCGTTCAATACATCGAATATGGTTTCGATGAGTAGAACATCGCTTCCCCCTTTCACTAGCCCGTCTATCGCCAAGGTGTAGTCGCCAACCAGGTCGTCGAATGAAACGTTTCTAAAACCTGGGTCATTGACATCGGGCGAAATGCTAGCCGATCGAGTGGTGGGGCCAAGCGCACCAGCTACGTAGCAAGTTCTACTCCTATCGGCTTGCATTGCTTCTTGCACGGCGGACTGAGCCAGTCGAGCTGCCTCGAAGTTGAGGTCAAAAACGAGGTTTTCCGTGCCGTAATCTGCCTGGGAGATCGCGTTCGCTGTGAAAGTGTTGGTTTCAATGATGTCTGCGCCAGCACTTAAGTAGCTCGCGTGGATATCTCGGATAATGTCAGGCTGAGTTAGGGTCAGGATCTCATTATTGCCCTTGAGATCCATCGAGTGATCGCTAAAACGACTGCCTCGGAAATCCTCCTCAGTGAGTTGGTGCGCTTGGATGGCGGTACCCATCGCGCCGTCCATTACCATGATGCGTTGATTCAATTGTTCGGTGATGGGTGGAGACGTTCGTTTGTCCATGGGATACCGGCGTAACAAAATAAGTATGCTAGCAAACGGTGGTGAACGAGCGTCTGAACAACTTTTGCTCCCTGCTTGAATCCGTCTCATGATGGAGGCCGGAGCGTCCTAGCAACGTTCGTCTCTAAACCGTATTCCTCGTATAATCAGGCTTAAAGGAAGCACCAGGTAGATAGAAATGGTTGAGATTAAGGAAGGCGCGCAGCGGTATCTCCAGCAATTGCTCGAGAAGCAAGAGGATCAAGATATCGGGGTGCGTATCTTTATTACAGAACCAGGAACCCCTATGGCTGAGACCTGCCTTGCCTACTGTCGCCCTGGTGAGGAGCAGCCCACGGATATCCGTGTTGAGTACCCCGCCTTCGTCGCTTGGATCGATCAGGCGAGCGAGCGGTTTCTAGAAGATGCAGTTGTGGATTTTTCCGAAGACCGAATGGGTGGGCAGCTGACGATCAAGGCGCCCAACGCCAAGGTGCCCAGCGTAACCGAGGACAGCCCGATTGAAGAACGCATCAACTATGTCTTGCACACCGAAGTCAATCCTTCGCTTGCCAGTCATGGTGGAATGGTCAGTCTTGTGGAAGTGGTCGATGAGAGCGTTGCGGTCTTGCAATTTGGCGGTGGATGCCAGGGTTGTGGCATGGTCGACCTTACCCTGAAGGAGGGGGTTGAGAAAACGCTGTTGGACCAGTTGCCTCAACTAACAGCAGTCAAAGACGTCACCGATCACAGCGTTAAAGAGAACGCCTACTACTAACGTCTTCAGCCCACTTGAGGACGCTTGAAAATGCTCAAGTGTCTTGGTTGCTAGGCGGAACGGTCTTTCCTTGAATGTAGCGCTGAGGCCAATTGGTCGGATAGGCCAATAAGGGACGATTCGGTCGTTTCCCAATCGATGCATGCATCGGTGACTGACACCCCATATTCAAGCGTCGCCACATCCTCTGGTATCGACTGGTTGCCCCAGTGTAGATTGGACTCAATCATCAGGCCGATGATCGATTGATTGCCAGCAAGAATTTGCTCAGCCACATCATCCATCACGCACGTTTGATTCGCTGGATCTTTGCTGGAATTTGCGTGAGAGCAGTCAATCATGATGCTTGGATGGATCCCCGCAGCCTCAAGCTGAGATTCACAGTCACTCACGCTGTCCTTCTGGTAATTGGGTCCGTCGCTTCCCCCGCGTAGCACGACATGGGCGTGACGATTACCCCCAGTCTCGATAATCGATACAAGGCCTTCCTGATTGATACCGAGGAAACGGTGCGGAGCCGAGACGGATTTGAGTGCGTTGATAGCGACATCAAGGCTGCCATCCGTGCCATTTTTGAACCCCACTGCTGAGGAAAGCCCGCTTGCCATCTCACGGTGGGTCTGCGATTCGGCCGTTCTTGCGCCGATCGCGCTCCAACTAATCAGATC
>CAJXDD010000204.1:0-5425 GCA_913052075.1 uncultured Gammaproteobacteria bacterium | reverse complement strand
CATGTCGTGATTTCCTTTGTGCTCCCGATTTTCTCGACCATCCTGGTATTGCTCTACGACATCGATCGTGAAAAACACGAGCATCACCTCACAACGCTCGGGTATCAGGACGAGCGTTGATCGTCTAGCAGGTTTTGAGTCTTTTGCTTGTTCGAGTGGCACGAATCAGGTTGCTCAGATGCCTCGTCATTCGACGCAGTCGAACGTGCTCGAAATCAATGGAGTCGACGCTCGGTGTTGGTCGACATGCGAGCGTCGCGCTGGTCTAGTCCTGTACGAATTGTCTCACTGTCCGTTAGCATGAAAGATGAGTCTTGTGTTGCGCCTGGCTTGAAGGAATAACAGTTATGGTTGAAGCCTCCTGGGTCTCGATTTTGCCGCCAGTCGTGGCAATCCTTTTGTCCATCTGGACGAAACAGGTCGTTTGGTCGCTGTTCGCGGGTATCTGGATGGGCAGCACGCTACTGGCTGGCTATCAACCTATCGCGGGCATTGGCGCAAGCCTAGACACGATCATCGCGGTTTTCGCCGATGCTGGTGACGCGCGGGTGTTGGTATTTACCTTATTAATCGGTGCCATGATTCGAACCATTGAGCATTCTGGTGGGGTCAAGGGGTTCGTTAGCTATCTTGAATCAAGGCGATGGGTGCATAACGGTCCTCGAGCACAGTGGCTCGCATGGTGGATCGGCATTGTGGTGTTCATTGAATCGAACATCACGCTGCTGATTGCAGGATCGGTCTGCCGCCCACTATTTGATCGTTACCAAATCGCGAGAGAAAAACTCGCCTACATTATCGATTCGACCTCCGCACCCGTCTGTGTGCTGGTGCCGTTGAATGCTTGGGGGGCGCTCATTATCGGACTGATTGCATCGATGGACATCGAAGCGCCCTTTGCGATGTTCGTGAAAACCATTCCTCTCAATCTTTATGCTTGGTTTGCGTTGTTGTTGACGGCTTGGGTGATTGTTAGGAATTGGAATCTGCCAGCGATGGCGAGCGCCGAGGCTCGCACGGAGCAAGGTCAGGTGAGTTGGACCGCTGCTGGGAGCGCGCAGGAATCATTGGAGGTGTCTGCTCCTAATTCAGCGCACGACTCCATGTTGCTCGAGGGCAATGCTGGCAACGCGAAACACATGGTCATCCCCATCATCGGCATGCTCTGCACGATGCCCGTGGGCCTTTGGATTACTGGGGATGGCGATCTTTTTCAGGGCTCGGGTTCAACGGCTATTCTCTGGGCGGTCATCGCGGCGCTGGTTTGCAGCTGGTCGCTCGCGCTCCTAGAAGGTAGTGCGACGGTTGCGAGTTTGACAGCGCTGTTTATGGAGGGTGCTGGTCGAATGCTGCCTATCGCAATCATCCTTCTTCTTGCGTTAGCCCTGGGGGATGTCGCCAAAATGCTGGGTACAGGGGCTTATGTGTCGGGCCTCGCCAGCAGCGCGGTGCCAGTGCTGTTACTCGCACCACTCATTTTTATGGTGTCTGGATTCATCGCGTTTTCAGTGGGGTCAAGTTGGGGCACATTCGCCATCATGATTCCTATTGCGGTTCCCATTGCGGTCAACCTGGATCTCTCTATACCTCTAATGCTGGCCGCTGCCATCTCGGGAGGTATTTTTGGTGATCACGCTTCCCCGATCAGTGACACAACCGTGGTGGCATCCATGGCCTCTCAAACCGACCATATTGAGCATGTGAAAACCCAGCTGCCTTATGCGTTGGTAGCTGGAAGTGCCGCTGCAGTGGGCTTTTTGTTGCTGGGCTTGGTGATGTAACGCCTTGTTGCTGGACTCGGTGATGTAACGACTTGAGTACGGGGCTCTTCGCGGCTCGCCGATAGTATTCTTCTACATCTCTTTGTTTCAATAATTCGAAGCGGTTCAACCCTCGAGTCAATCGAGCTTCTACATTTTTTTTGATCGGCTCCTCGGTGGTTAGTTAAGCATTACGCCTCATTGTAGGTTGGGTTTTATTTGGCCTGGATCAATTCCTGTTCGAAATAAAGCCGTAGAATCTCCTCGCCAATCGGAAGTGCGTCGGGACCGGCGCGATTCGTAAGGAGCATAAGCGTCAGGTCGATATTTGGAAAATGCGCAATGAAATTACGAAATCCGCTGGTACTGCCACTATGGTGGTAGCGCGTGTGGCCTTCGAACTGATCAATCCGCCATCCGAAGCCATAGCGTTCAAGCGCGGGTGTCATCATGGCCTTAAAAAGGCGGTCCGAGATAAGCGCGCGACCAAAACCGACACGATGCCAAGTGGTTAAGTCTGCAATAGACGAGTAAACACCGCCATCACCCAAGACTGCGCTGTAGGCAGATTGATCGGTTTCTTTGACTTCAGCTTCGCGTACCGTGTATCCCAGGGCGCGGTTCGGTATCTCGTTTTGCCCCTGAACGAAGGCAACCGACTGACTCATCTTGCTCGGGTTAAAGATTCTCTCTTGTAAAAAAGTCTCAAATGCTTGGTTAGTAATCGTTTCGACAATCACAGCCAGCACGGCATAGCCAGAATTGCTGTAGTGATAGGAAGTGCCCGGTTCAAAGTCGAGCACGCTGACTTCAAGAAGGAGATTCACAACGCCTTGATCCCGGATGCGCGGCTGTCGGTCGAGAGGTACGAGCGGCTCGTAATCGGGTAATCCCGACTGGTGTTGTAACAAATGTTGGATCGAGATTCGTTCGGCGTATTTAGGAAATCTGGGGAGGATTTCATTAAGGCGTGTGTCGAGGGTTAAGCGACCATCTTCAATGAGCATCAAAATAGCGAGCGCTGTCAGGTGCTTGGTGATCGAGGCTAGCCGGAAGTTGGTGGTTGCTCCAACGGTTTGCATAGAATTCAGCTCAGCGAGCCCAATCGTGCGTTCGATAACAACTTGCTCGCCGCGAACAAGTCTCATCGCAAGGCCCGGCTGTGGAGATTGGTAGGGCGTTAGTAGGGCATCGATTCGCCCCTCGAAGGAGGGCGCAGTACAACCTGTCGTAATAACGATGCTTAAAAGGAGTACAAAGCTTATCATTGATTGCTGCATTAGAAATTCTCCAAAGTTGGATTAGCGGAGATCCAACTCACCAGTAACCCCTGAACGATAACGTTACTGGACCGGTTAAGTGGGCACGGTTTGATTCGTCGATTACGACGCTGACCGTGCCGCCCGCCATGTGGACGGCAATCGGACCGGTCACTGATAAATGCTGGCTAGCCGCGAACGCACTTGCGACGGCGCCTGTTCCGCAGGCTGCTGTAAACCCAACCGATCGCTCGTAGGTCCAGGTGCGAAGGCCGCCTGTGGGTTGGCGATGGGCCAGGGTGACATTGACGCCGTCTGGAAAAAGGGGATCAGCTTGAATCGATGGCGCTACGCCTGCGAGTTCTTGCTGATTGCATTGATCAGCTAGGAACACCAGGTGAGGGTTACCTACATCAATGGCGAATCCATGTTCGAAGGACCCCCACCGTTTAGCACTAACCTCCTCATGCTGTGGCAGATACAACACCTCACCTAGATCGACTTGAACGGTTAAGTCATCGATCATTTTTCCAGTGATCGCTCGGCCGTTACAACTGATGCTGGTGGTCTTTTGGTTGGTCTGATCCATGAGGTACCAAGCAACACATCGTGTAGCATTGCCGCAGGCCTCCGCTTTAAATCCATCCACGTTGTAAATATCGAGGGCGGCATCCGCGGTGGGCGAGCGCGTCAGTACGAGAAGCTGTTCGGCGCCAATCCCTGAATGATGACGGCACATTTCGGTAATGGTCGCGAGGTCTGGTGAAAATGGGCGCTCGCGGGCATCCACTAAGATGAAGTGATTACCGAGTGCGTGCATCTTAAGAAACGGGGTTCGTCGATTGATTGCCGATCGTTTCATGGGACTGAAGTTACGCGTAAATGGCTGGTTGTCAAAGTGGAGTACATTGATACACACCACAAAACCTTTGTTCTTCATTTCGGTCTTTAAAGAGGAGGCTGGGGTAGCGAACCCGGTCCGAAAACAGCATGCTCAAGACGGTCAGCGTTCGCACTCAGTGGCCCAATCTGGACGTGGCTTGATCCCATCAATCAGGCCTAATGCAAGGGCCTCGCTCGAGTCGATGGTTCGCTGACTGAGCGCCCAGGCGTTGGCTTCGTGCCGCCCAATTCGTCGAGGAATCGATACGCAGCCACCTGCGCCGGGAATCAGCCCAAAGCCAACCTCTGGAATTCGAAACTGACAGCCTTCTTCCGCCGCGATGGTCCCGGCGAATGCTGGGAGCTCAATTCCGCCGCCAATGCATGCGCCATGTAGCCAAAATTCGAAACGCTCTGGCGCAAGGCCAATATACTGGCCCGGCATGCGTATCTGCCTGACCTGGTGAGCCATGGCAAGATCGGTCGCCAAGCCAAATTCATTCAAATCTCCGCCAGCGCTAAAGCAAGGTCCGTTGCCACACACCTTTGCTGATTCGATGGTCGTGTCCATCAGCACGAGCTCAAACGCTTCGGTGAGCGCATCACGGAGGTCCATGGTCAGGGCGTTGCGAATTTGGGGAGCATTCAGCGCAATGTGCAGGTGAGTGTTGTCGCGCTGGAGCGTCACCGGTTCGGCTACCGTTCGCTTTGATGGCTTGGGCCTTGTTGCTAGCCACGCCCCAAATTCGCTGCCTGCTAGAAGGGTGGAGTAGGCCAGTGACTCTACGACGAGCGCGTCTCGAAGGGACAGTTGAGGCGTGATGCGTGTGACCTGAACCAGCGTTGCAGCGGCGATGGGGTGCGCGTTGATGCCGTCGATCACGGCTTGCGCATCTGCGCGAGCGTCAAAGCAGCAGTCTGCACCCAATGCCCAGTCTGATGTTTTGTCTCCAACAACAAGGACTGGCAGTGCCTGATAGGCGAGCCATTCGAGGGCTGGTCCTAAATCAAACGAGGGTGGCTCAGCAGAATCAACATCGATCAATAGATGGGTTGGCGATTCAGAAACTACGTCGAGCCAATTCGATTCTCGCTGTATGGCGTGGAGCTCTTTTAGGTCAATGTTCATGGGCGCTCGATGATGGTCGCATCACCTTTGTAGCGGGTTTGCAGGCTGTGCTTCAAGCCTTTCTTGTATCCAAGCGTCAGGTCTTTCTTAACAGGGCTAATTCTGGAATGCTGGGGCCTCGTTAAAGGGGAAGCGTTGACTGTGTCTGAGCCGCTTGCAGGGCTGACCGTGATCGAAATGACCGTGGCTGTTCAAGGGCCGGCGGCTGGGCTTTATTTGCGAGATATGGGCGCCGAGGTCATCAAGATTGAGCCGCCTTTGGGCGATTCCTCGCGTTATGGGCGAGGCACCTACAACGAGACACCAGAGGGAACGCTCGGGCCTCAATTCGTCGCGGTCAACCGGGGTAAGCGTTCAATCTGCATGGATCTCATGACAGATCAAGCCATGACCGC
>CAJXDD010000203.1:0-5428 GCA_913052075.1 uncultured Gammaproteobacteria bacterium | reverse complement strand
CCTTCATAAACCTCTATCTCAGCGCTTAACTCGTGCTTTTCGAACTCGCGTGCCAACACGACCTTGGAATTTGGATCACGTTCATCATCATTTTCAGCTATCGCGATAAGGAACTTAGCTTGCATGCTCGGTATCAGTTGGTGGGGGCTATCTGAGGCTTCAGTAACTAGCCCTCCGCCATGGTAAGAACATGCAGCGCCAATACGATTTGGGATCACAGCCGCGGTGCGCAGTGCGATTGGGCCACCCATGCAATAACCCATGGTGCCAATTTTGCGATTGCTGTTTACAGCAGGCTGCGTATCCAGCCATCGTGTAAAAGAGACAGCGTCTGTTTTGTGAGTTCTAGCATTTAGAGTTCGATACATGGGCATAACTTTCTCGCGCGTACTCGGATCGCCAAATGTCTCTCCGAGTTCGACTACTGGAGCAGTGCGATCTCGATAGTAGGGATTTACGCACAGCACTGAATAGCCACTCCGAGCCAGTTGCGCCGCCATTTCTTGAAAAGCGGGCCGCAGCGACAGTATATCCGGCCAAATCAAAACCGCGGGATAGGTACCCACTGTCGGATGCACAAACACGGCATCACAAGTACCGTCAGGCGTTTTGATGATTACATTAGAGGACACCAGGGCTTCCGCCGCCAACGTTTCGGGGAACGACAGTGCCAGTGCGGTGCTAATCGCAGCCTTGCTGAAATCTCGACGTGACATTGTTCTAAGATAAGTCTGAGATTCTTCCACTGTATGTTCATCGCACATACTGCTTACACCTACAATTTACTAATCGCTAAAGCTGTACCTTAGCCGCGGGAACTTGTCATGAGCAATATAAATGGAGATTCTCTGAGGTTCTCTCAAGCCTTAGTTGTGCTTTGACAATGAACTGGGCAGCGATAACCTCTGGAAAATAGGTGGCGGGTCGAGCCAGTTGGTGATGAATTAGGGCATTGAAGAAGCCTAGCTCCACCAAATTATTCATATAAATAAATTAGGTTTAAAACAATCTGCAGGGTTTCCCGGCTGGCTTTAACGCTCGTGTTAACGCCTCGCTCAAGAAATAACCCGGTTCCCTGTCAACTTAAAGTATTCTCTTTACTAAGCAGTTGATCAGAGAAGGGAATACCCGTTATGGAATACAGAGCGCTTGGACGAACCGGTTTAAAAGTTAGTCAGCTTTGTCTCGGCACTATGATGTTTGGGGGAAAAACGGAAGAGCAAGCTTCTTTCCGGATTATCGATCATGCGATCAATGAAGGCGTTAACTTTATTGATACTGCAGACGTCTATGCCAGTAATGAGAGTGAGCGCATTCTCGGCAAAGCGCTCGAGAGCGAGGGTAAACGGGACAACATCATCCTCGCCACTAAATTCAACTTCGCCAACCCCGCGGACAGGAATGCCAGAGGCCTCAGTCGCAGGCACGTGATTAATGCGTGTGATGCATCACTAAAACGGCTGAACACGGATTGGATCGATCTTTATCAGATGCATCGATGTAGTTCGGCGATACCCATTGATGAAACGCTGCGTGCGCTCGATGACTTGGTTAAAGCAGGCAAGATACGCTATATCGGCGGTAGCATGTTTCCAGCTTGGCGGATTGTGGAATCGCTCTGGATAGCCAAAGAGTTAGGGCTTAATCGGTTGATTTGCGAGCAACCTGCCTATCATTTGCTTGATAGAACCGCTGAAAGGGAGGTCATTCCTGCAGCGCAGTCTTTTGGGATGGCAGTGATTCCTTGGGGACCGCTCTGCGGAGGACTGTTGTCTGGCAAATATACCCGTGATGAGCGAGTAGAGGGCGCGCGCTGGCAAGACGGCAAAGACAACGCTAACCGGCGTGCGACAGAGCCTACTTGGGAGGTGCTCGATTTTCTTCGGGCAATGGCAAATGACAAAGGGTGCTCCATGTCACAACTGGGGCTTGCCTGGAACATGGCGCAACCAGGGGTGACTGCTCCTATTATTGGGCCGCGTACTTTAGAGCAGGTAGAGGATAATCTTCGAGCGGTGGATGTGGAAATGACGAAAGAAGATTTATCCAGGATTGACGAGCTCGTGCCACCAAAAGGCTATGTTGTGCGTTACTACGATGAAGCTAATGCCATCGATTTCAGACCGCATCAATGGAGGAGCATTGTTTAGTCTTAAGGCTTGCGGTTCCTCAGAGCATGCTGATTGCGTAAGAAACTCTAAGAGATGCACTCGTGAACGAGCTGGGTGGGCGGCTATAGGGATTGTGTTTTCTTTGGAAAATTCTAGTAGTAATTCTTTTGTCGCCAATTATCGAAAGTCACGGTGTTTTTAAAAAGTTGAAGTTTCAGCGAGTCTTCACATTAACTAAGCCCTCATTAGCAGGCCGCTATATAAATTTCGGTATTTATCGACTGGTAGCAGTACTCTCGAACTTTGGACTTGTAGCGCAAAACTTTATGACTGTAAGCTTTCTTTCGTAGACCTCAATATGATAAGGGTTGATTTATGCGCAAAAGAGGCGGCACATAAGCAGAAGAGCTTGAAAGACTTTAGGATGTAATTCAGATATCACCAGCCCATGAATACAAAAAAGGGGCCGTAGCCCCTTGTCTAAGCCTCAGCCTTTGAGTTACTCAGCTTCCAAAGGGAAAGCTAGCGCAACCCTTTGAACGGACTGCGAGACGAACTCTCTAGCATCAGCTACCTCTTTTGAATAAGCGGCCATATCTTTAGAACTCATCATGGCTGTATTAGCTTTGAGTAGTGTCGCCATGTCTTTAGACATAGCGTTCACCCAATGAGTTGCTTCATTCTCTCCGGCACCAATTACCCGACCAAAGTAGATGTCTCCTGGCCAGTTGTTCGCCATATCGCTACTCATCAGCTTCTCAAATGCACTCATGAAAGCTTTGGCATCGGTGACCTTGAATGTGGTTAGCATACCGACTGTTCCAGACGTATTGGCTAGACCCTCGTTTAACTTCGCCATCTCAATCGTGAATAGATTCTCACCTACTGGTTCAATTGAATCTCGCATTGTCATCATGTACCGCATCCAGTCCGCTGACGCAGAATTCCGCGCGGCGCTTGCTTCCATTGTCTCAGGGGTGGGATAGAGTACATTTATCTGGTGCGTCGCCATATTGGTGCCATTGCTGACATTTTGTACCAATGAAACGCTTACCTGCCTGTTCTGGCCGTACTCAGAGGCCATAAAAGATTGCATACTGCCAGCGACCGCCGCCGGGTTCGTAGCAGTAAATTCAAATGCCATTCCATAGGCTGTTGCACTCGCAGTGTGGTCATCTGCGAACAGTGGATTAGTACCCACCAACATCATCAATATTGCTGCTATCCTCATCAGGGTTCTCCTTACATTTTGCGTTAGTTACCATTGCTGGTCGCAGTTGAGACTGCCTATACCATTAGGACTAATCAAATTAAGTTTGACTTTGGTCAGGGTGGGCAGCCCACCGAGCTATCTTCTCTGTTTAAGTTAGCGACCTTCAAAACGCCACCTCGTCTATCTACTCAGGTACAACTCGTACTGAGACAGATGTTTCCTCACCCATTAAGAGATTAGGTTATGCCATGGTGTTGCCGACCCTGATCAACTTTTACCTCGAAGAACAAAAGGCGAACTAAATTTGATGTGGTCTCGCTAATTCGCTTCACTATTGAAAAATCAAAACAAAGAGCTAAGTATGACTATACAAGCAGTGACCACTTGGGAAGGAAGCGTAAAGGGCCTAGAAATGTTGGTTGACGGCGCGAAACAATCCGGTCCATACCACGAATCTTTAGGGGCAAAGAACCCTAGACTTTGGCGCGCTAGCGCTGGTGGTGATATCGAACGCGCCTATTACTCGATCGAGTTTGAATCGCACGAAGCTTATGGGAGATTTACCGATCAGATGATGAAAGATGATTGGTGGAAGGGAACCGTCGACTGGATGGACCAAAACAAGGACGATATCGTCAACTGTGGCACCGCCGTATACTACAACTCAATTTAGACAGCAGCGAAGTGTCGACTAGAGCGATCAGCCCTGGCCTCCTCGCATTTAGATTGAGCAAGCCGAGGTGAGCGATAAGGAAGCCTAGTTAACTGATGTATCTGCTCAGGTACAAACAATGTCATGGCCAACGTTTTCTTGTCCTCCATCTCGGTTTTTCTTTGATAACTGAGACAGATTCATAGACAACGTGTGGATGGAAGTTGATCGTGATTTGGGGCAACGAAGAGGCTTAGCTCCACCAATCCGCTTAATTTAACTCTTCCACCACGGATAAAACGGGGGCATTTCTCGAGCAGACTCAGTAAAAACAGCTTCTCGCTTCTCGAGGAAAGACGCGACCCCTTCCTTGCCGCTGCCTAGACTCGTATAAAATATTGACAGCGAATCAACATTATGGGCGTCGCGGGGGTGCTCTTGGGCAGAGTTGCGGTACATCATTTGTCTAGTCAATGCGACAGCCACCTGGCTGTGCTTAACTATTTTCTCGGCAATCGAGTATGCGGCGGGTAGCAGCTCATCGGGCTCATATGCGGCTTTCGCAAATCCTGCTTGCACAAGAGAATCCGATTCAAGAATCTCAGCTGTGTAGCACCATTCCAAGGCGGTTGATATACCCACTACTCTCGGCAAGAACCAGCTGGAGCATGCCTCGGGAGTAATGCCAATTTTGTTAAATACAAAACCAACCTTCGCTTTAGTAGAGACTAGTCGGATGTCCATTGCACAGGTCATGGTGGCGCCTATACCCACTGCGGCCCCATTAATCGCAGCAATTACAGGTTTTTTACAGTCGTAAATTGCCAAGGTCACTAAACCGCCTTCGTCACGAATACCGTGCAAGATTTGCTCCTCTTCCCCCCTCATCACAACGTCTTCCAGGGTAGGCTGTTGACTTTCATCAAGACCGAAAACGTTGCCCTCGATAGATAGGTCCATGCCTGCACAGAAAGCTCGCCCGGCTCCGGTAACGACAATCGCCCCAACCGCATCATCGTCGCTAGCATGGTTAAATGCATCAACCAGTTCTCTAGCCATTTCCAACGTAAATGCATTTAATTTCTCGGGCAGATTTAGGGTGAGAGTGAGAATTCCTCCCTCCACCGCATAACTTAATGTTTTGTAATCCACAGTAAATCTCCGACATTGAGCAGAAAGTGTAGCAGCCCGATGCCAGGGAGTAAGCTGCCCCGGCTCTGAAATCGATATCTTTTTATTGGTTAAAGTTGAAGACTTTTAATCTAAGGCAAAGCCGTCCTTATGGGCGGCCTTTTTTGCGAGTGAAGAGGCTGTTAAGTTAAAAGTAGACGGGAGGCTTGCGATGGTGGACTCGAAAACTTATCTCGAGAAATCAAAGCGCACATTTTGGCGAGTGATGCGAATCGATGCTCTGATCATGATCGGTTTGATCGCCTACCTGATGATAGAAAG
>CAJXDD010000202.1:0-5504 GCA_913052075.1 uncultured Gammaproteobacteria bacterium | reverse complement strand
GACTTTGGCGATCACCTGCCACCAAAGCGGCACACTCCCGCAAACCATGTGATCTGTCACACCCTGCTCGAGATCGGGTGCAATGGTCTGCTCGGCTGCCGACAGCATCGCAAGCAGACTCATGATCCAGAGCGCTCCCAATCCCACCTGCTCGAGCACCTGGCGTTCCGGTGATATCGCAAGGGGAAACAAAGTGAGTACTAAAAGCATGAACAGCAAGGTTTGTCCTAGCTGGCCTAGTGACCTGCTGGCCACAAGCCACTCTCGACGCAACACCTCCCGCATTACGCTGCTCCCAAATCGATCACCCGAACCGGGACCGAGAGCGAAACCGATTGATGGCTTGTAAAGAGCAAGGTGCCACCTTTCGCGACATGCGCAGCACAGAGCGCTGTCAATGTTGCTAATCCTTCTGTATCAAGCGAGCTGAAGGCCTCATCCAATAACCAAAGCGCCTCGTCAGCGAACACCAGTTTTGATAAGGCCACCCGTTTTCGCTGCCCCTCCGATAAGTTGGCTACACGGCTGAGCATCGATGCGCCCAGCTGAAATTGATTGAGCGCATCGACTAACTCGCCTTCTGACGGCCGTTGATCGCGCAAGGCGCAGTGATAACGAAGGTTCTCTACACCGCTTAACACGCCTTGCAGTCCATACTTATGTCCGAAGTAGAGTGTGTCGCTCATCGCTGGCAGAGAGGCCTTACCCTCGAATTCTTTGAGTAACCCTGCACAAAGGCGGAGTAGCGACGACTTTCCAACCCCATTAGCCCCTTTCAACTGCACCGCCTCTCCCGAATTAACGGTTAAGTCAAATGCTGACAGTAACGTTTTGCCGCCGCGATGCAGTGTTATTTGCTTTAGGTCGATCATGTCATCCTCATCCGGCAATTATACCGCGAGAAACCGTCACTCGCGGGTGATGCGCACCCTCTGACTCACGTATACTGGAGGCTCAGGAGATTTCACCATGCTTTTTTCTAATGCGACGGTCATCAAACTGTCCGCTCCAATCGCTGCCGACTTGGATTCGATTTTAAACGACGCGCCATTCGAGGGGGTTTCTAAATACGCCCGCTCTGGCATCGGTTGGTGTCCTTTGATCGAAACCGAGTCGGCCACTATGACGCGCGCCTATGGTCAGAGGGTACTCTTCTGTGGTCGGCGGGAAGAAAAAGTCATCCCAGCGAGCGCGGTGAAAGAAGAAGTCGCGGCCAGAGTGCTTAAGCAGGAGACACTCGACGGCCAGCCGCTCAGCAGCTCAGCTAAGCGAAGCATCAAAGACGATGTGTTGGCAGAAATGCTGCCCCGAGCACTGTGCAAATCTAAGCGCATCCAGATTTACCACGATCCCGAACAATCAGCGCTCATTCTTAACTCCGGTCTAGAGAGCGAGGTCGAGGACCTGCTCAACCTGTTGCGAACATCCATCGGGACGCTCAATGTCTATCGCTGGGATGCAAGCGCCAGCATTGGCCTATTCACTCAATGGCTGACCCACAAATCCTTACCCGACCAATTACGGCTGGGCAGCGAATGTACGCTTTTCGATCCGGAATCTGTTGCTCGGGTGACCTGGCGAGGTCAAAGTCTTGATGCAACTGAGCTTATGGCGCACCTCGACCACGGCAAGCGATGTGAACGTATCCAACTCATATGGAACGACCATCTCAAATTTACGTTGGATAAACATCTCACTTTGCGCAACCTGCGCCTTGTGAATGTCGACGAGGAGGCGGATGAACCGTTGGCTGGCGACGAGAACAGCCCTTACGCAGTCTTAGATCGCGAATTTGCTCTGTTGAGCGAATCACTGGCACTGCTGCTGCCACTGATCGAATCTACCCTCGTCCAACGCTAGCGAAACATAAAACAAGGGACGGTGGTTCTACCGCTAACCGGCACATTGCGCCTCGCGGAGAAAGACCCGAGGTACGCATTGCGTCCGGCAAGAAGCATTTCGTAAGTGGCCTTCGCTGGGTCGCTACGAAACGATGTCTCTTGTTAGATGATTGGGTGACCAGATGCCTTTTGGCTCGTTGCCCTCCGGCTGAGGACTCTCTAGCTTATCAGCTCTCTAGGCTGACGGCTCTCTGTAACGGCAATGCCTGAACAAGATATACGGCGGACACCAAACTCCCTCTGACCCTATGCAGGCATAGAACACCCATGCACGCTTAGGCGCTAACCACATCGAGTTCAAGAGTGCCCACTTCATCGATCACTGCGTATATCTTGTCGCCGACCGATATGGGGCCAACGCCGGCAGGCGTGCCTGTGAAAATCAAGTCACCGGGATACAAAGGGAACAGCTCCGATAATTTTGCGATTGTCTCGCCAACCTTCCATATCATCTGGTCAGTCTTTCCTGCCTGGCGTAGTTCCCCATTGACACGCAACTCCAAGGTCCAAGTAGGGTCATCCCAGGGTTTCGACAGCGGCCGCAAGGCGGAACAGGGCGCGCTGTACAAAAAAACCTTTCCGCCTTCCCAGGGACGACGCTTTTCTTTGGCCTCTGCCTGCACGTCTCTCCGAGTCAGATCGACGCCTACGCCTACCCCAAAAATGCAGCGCTCAGCCTCCTCTGTGCTGAGGTGGGAGCCACCCTCTCTCAGCGCAACCACCAATTCAATTTCATGGTGAAGGTCATTCGTTAGCGACGGATATTGAAGTCGCCCGCCCTCAGGAAGCACTGCATAAGGAGGTTTGATGAAGAAAAAAGGCGGTTCTCTGTCGGGATCGTGACCCATTTCAATCGCATGGTCTGCATAATTTCGACCGACGCAATAAACCTGATGAACAGGAAATAGCTCGCTTGACCCCACAATAGGAAGCTCGACTCGTTGTATCGTGTGGGAGAGTGATTGACCCTGAGACTCCATCAAATAGCCCCACCGACAGGTTGTGCAGGCCGTAGCTGGTGGATGGCCAAAAAGAGCAAAGGTAGCGCGAGTAGCGGCACGCTGAAATAAATCAAAAAGTGCCAACCCAGGCTTAAGAGCAGGTAGCCAGAGGACAAAGCCGCAACCGCCTGCAAGGTGAACACCGTAAAGTCGTTGAACGCCTGCACCTTAAATTGCTCCGAGGGCTCATAAGTCGTGGTAAGCAGCGCTGTGCCCCCCAGTTGCATGAAATTCCACCCAACACCAAGCAGTACGAGCGCCCACCAATAATGAATCAGTTGATGATCGATAAACCCTATGACCAGGCAAGCACCAAGGATGGCGGCACCCACCGCTATCATCAGCGGCGCACCATATCGATCGATTAAAACTCCCGTCACCAAAGAGGGTAAAAACATCGCCATAATGTGGCTTTGAATGACAAAAGCCGTATCTTGCATGTTGAACCCGTCAACTTCATGCATTGCTACGGGCGTCGCCGTCATGAGCAGACTCATAATGCTCCAAGCCGCCACGGCAGCCGCTAGCGCAAGCTGAAAGTTAGGCTGTTTTGCGATAGCCAGAAGCGATCGTCCCGACCCTTCCTTTTGAGCTGACTTTGGGGTGGTCGGGACGTACATGGTTAGCACTCCCATGGCACATATCATCAGCGCACTCAGCCCCAGAAAACTACCCGCATAGAGGTGCGCTGCAATCGCAGATTGGAGTTCTGTCGCCATTTTGGGTCCAATGTACGCAGCTGCTACACCCGCCAGCATGAGAATGGATAGTGACCGACCTAATCGGTCAGGTGACGCGGACTCCGCCACAGCGAATCGATATTGCTGGACAAATGCATTATGGCTACCAATCAAGAACGTGGCGACACACAGCATCCCAAACCAATCGTTGATGATGGCAAGTGCAGCGAGTCCTCCGCCACCGGCGGAATAAGCGGCAGCAAATATAAATCCAACCTTACGACCCACGCGACGCATCAACAACGAAGCAGGGATGGTACTCATCGCAGTGCCCACGATCATGAGCGCGACAGGCAATGTCGCAAGCCCAGGGACTGGGGCCATGGTCGCGCCGACAATTCCGCCGAGCAGCACAACAATGGGCGCACCGGTTTGAGCAACGCTCGCGGCCGCGGTCAACACCGTTAGTGTTCTATTCATGAGATTCCCTACCTACTATTTGAGTATGGTGGGTTTGCGAGTTTGAGTAAATCTAACGTGCGTGAAACAATCGGTGAGCGTTCCTCTGACACCGTTATTTGTGAGTATGTTTATGAGTACACATCAGTCCAACCGTTTTGATATCGCCATTGTCGGGGCAGGGTTTGCCGGCATGTACGCACTAAAGCAAGCGCTCGATTCTGGGCGCTCTGCCATCGTGTTCGAGCGTGGTGATGACGTCGGAGGCACCTGGTACTGGAATCGCTATCCAGGCGCTCGGTGTGACGTTCAATCTATGGAGTATTCGTACTCTTTTGATAAGCAATTACAGCAAGATTGGCAATGGACAGAACGTTTCGCTGCGCAGCCAGAAATTCTGCGCTACGCACAGCACGTTGCAGATCGCTTTCAACTACGCGACCACATCCTCTTCAACACCGTCGTTGCCAGCGCCGACTATCAAGACACCGAGAATGAATGGCGAATTGAGACCGGCGCGGGTGATGAAGTGTTCGCCAAAACCTGCATTATGGCGACCGGCTGTTTGTCATCCACCAATCGACCCGCGTTTGATGGCATCGATGTATTCGAGGGGGAGCAATATCACACCGGACTCTGGCCACATCACCCAGTCAACTTTAGCGGCAAGCGAGTAGGCATCATCGGTACCGGTTCATCTGCTATCCAATCGATCCCTATCATTGCTGAGTCGGCGGCCCACCTGACCGTGTTCCAGCGAACGGCCAACTACTCTATACCTGCGCATAACGGACCGATTGATGAGGCTTATGCTGAGGACATTCGATCCAACTACGATGATTTTAGACAAAGAAACAAGCAGATGTTCGCAGGCTTTGGCGCCGATCAGGCTCGAAGCGATCTTTCCGTCTTTGAGGTGTCCGATGAGGAGCGAGAAACTCGTTTTGAAGTGAAGTGGCAAGAGGGTGGACTTGGGTTCACCAGTACCTTTGGCGACCTGGGCAGGAGTCAACCCGCTAATCAAATCGCTGCAGAGTTTGTTCGAGGTAAAATACGATCTACCGTCAATGACCCTCAGGTGGCCGAGCTCCTGTGCCCCGATCAAGTCATTGGCTGTAAGCGAGTTTGCGTTGATACGGACTATTACAAGACGTACAACAAAGAGAACGTCACGCTCATCAACGTGCGCGACACTCCAATCGAGCGATTGACCAAAACCGGACTAATTGTCGACAACACCGCCTTCGACTTCGACATGATTATCTTCGCTACAGGGTTCGATGCGATGACGGGCTCACTCCTTAAAATTGATGTGACGGGCAGAGAGGGAGTCAAATTGGCCAATAAATGGGCAGCGGGACCCACCACCTATTTGGGCCTTGGTGTGCATGGCTTTCCTAATCTTTTTATGGTGTCGGGACCCGGTAGCCCATCGGTACTTTCGAACATGATCGTTACCATCG
>CAJXDD010000201.1:0-5549 GCA_913052075.1 uncultured Gammaproteobacteria bacterium | reverse complement strand
AGGCAAGCCGTGGAAGAAGCGGTTTACTCGCCGCTTCAGCCCATAGGGGGTTCCGTCTCAGCCGAGCACGGCATTGGTCTTGAAAAAAAGCCTTATCTCCACCTAGCAAGATCTGAGTCTGAGATCACGCTCATGCGGCAAATGAAGCTCGCGCTTGACCCGAAGGGCATTCTCAACCCGGGGAAAGTGGTTTAACCTGCTTACCGCTTCACAATATCTGCAGCGGCCTCTTAAAAAATTACTGTATCAAATCAAAGGATGGCTATTCCCTCGACCTCGGCTCGCGCTATAAACCGGAGATCTAAGGGTTTGGATGTACTAATCAGCTAGCCAGCTAATGCACTTTCTGAAGTTGAATGGGTCTTACCCGCTCACGCCTCAAGACACCAGCGCCTGCGGATCGAGCGAAGGAATGCAAGACTGGCTCGACTGGTGAGCGTGTCCTGATAAAGCTCGATCAAATACTGTCGTCCACGACGAAAATACCAGGCTGAATCTCAGACTCAAACAGCGACTCGACAAGTGACTGGCGGCGAGCCTGAACGGCCCCTTGATTGACATAGCCCTTGTCGGTGACCTCGCCCTCACCAATACTCGCAGGAGCTGTCATCACTGCGAACCGCTCCACACGCTGTGATGACGCAGGGTTGGCCGCGTTGTGGGCCATAATCGCCTGCCGTATTGAACTCGCTGTCTCCTCATCGACATTGAAGGGCTCTGACGGGTCCGCAGCCTCATCCGATTCACAATTTAACCAAATTAAGATTGCAATAAAGGATTGGTTAAGCCCACAGACCACAACGTCTCTCACCATGGGCGCCAGCGCCGCCACGAGCTGCGCCCGCAGGGTACCTGCAGAAACCCAAGTCCCTGTCATTAACTTGAACTGCTCCGCAATACGTCCAGCAAACCGTAGCCCTGCCTCCGGGTGATCTGGATCCGCAAAAGTCACCGCATCGCCCATTTTGAAAAAACCTTCCTCGTCAAACGCCTCTCGGGTTTGCTCTGGTTCATTTAAATACCCAGGCGTAACGCCAAGCGAGCGAACCCTGACCTCATACCGGTCACCCACTGGCACCAGTTTGAAAGTTGATCCCGGCATCGGTAATCCAACAACGGTCTGGTCCTCACAGGGCCAGTATCGGGACAAGCCGAGCGCGACCTCAGTGGACATGAGACTCGTGCTCATGGTTTTACGCTGACCTTGGTATTGAAAGAGCAGGGCTTGCAATCGCTCGTAGGTGGATGTGGGCATGGCGGCACTGCCGTACTGCAAGCTAGTCACTGTTGAAAAAAAACGGGCTGCGAGCGCATCATCTGATTCGAGCGCTGCAACCAGCATACTCCAGCCAAGTGGCGCACCTGCGTAGCTAGTTGGGGAGACCACCCTAAGGTTAGCGAGCGTTTTCTCATACTCGACTGGGGTGGGCTTACCATCATCGAGATAGATGGTGCCTCCTTGGCTGACGATACCATAGAGGCGCATTTGACCCGCCCCAACATGAGACCAAGGCATCCAGTCGAGGACTACGGGGGTATTATCCGGATCGATATCACGTAGTGCCCTCTGGCCGGCGACCAAACCACAAATCATGCCGTGCGTGTGAATTACACCCTTTGGCATACCTGTGGAGCCAGAGGTGAACATATATTTGGCAACCGTGTCATGCGTCAATGCTTGAATTGCACTTGCGACCGCAGCGTTCTTAACTTGCCGAGTGATTGCGTTGAGCGGTTTAACCGGTTTACCTGCCAAGCGCCCTTCATCCACCGACCAGCATTCGACATCTTCCAGAGAAATATCTGTCCCAACGACCGCCGCCTCAATCGCCTTAGGATTCTCCGCAAAGAGAAAGGCTGGCTGCGTTTTATTGAACACCGCTTCAAATTTTGGAAACGCTGCCGCAACGGAGGTGTAACTAGTACTCACGGGTACCACCGGCACACCCGCATAGCACGCCCCCATCTGGACAACAAAATGCGCTCTCGATGCACCCGAAAGGATCATGACAGGCTGATCAACACCAGCCTCTTGATCAATCAAGTAAGTGGCGATGCCCATCGCCTGCTGGTGTGCCTCGCCATAGGTCACCGGCTCAAATTGCCCCGCCGCATTCTTCTCCACAATGATAGGGCGATCAGGGTTTCTCCTCGCTTGCTCAGTCATCAAAGTGGCAAGGTTAATGGGAACCTCTCCTAACGCATAACCAGACGTCAGTATGAGTTCACCATTACTACGGCGGATTACCTCTACCTTCGGTGCTAAGGATTGCATCCTACTCCTCCAACCTCGCCTGCGGCCTTAAAGCGCTGTCTTATCGTGCTCATCTCGACCTTCTCCCTTCGGACCTAAAGTAGTGATTTGATCACTGTCGATCAAGCGGCTAACAGTAAATTCAAACGACTAGCGGCCACGCGTTTCCTCACGAGAGAGCCTTCTATTTTTGGATTTTTTCACTCCAAGGTTTTCACACCATTTCGCCTCATAGCTTGCGAGTTAACTCGGTTAGATCCCACATCATTGGGGCGATCATTTCCTTTTCTGAAAACAAAGTTTCCGAGAGAGATTCGAACCAATCAGAATCTCGAGACGAGGAAAAATTCGAGGCAAAAAAAACCCGGCCAAAGCCGGGTTTTTTCTACTAAATGTCGATTTACATCGCCATTCTGTATCTCATGTAGACGATGCGACCACGGGGATCATGGGTGTATGGGTCAAATGCCCCATCCACGTTAACCAGTGGTGCCTTCTTGTTACCGGCATTCTTCGCACCGATAGTGATTTGAGAGCCATCGCCGTGGAAGAGCACATCAGGCAACTGGAAGTTGTACTGCACGTCGACCGTGGTGAAACTATCGATCTCAGGTGCGAAACCGATGAATGAGCCACGGAGTCCGGACTGCGGTACATCGTCAGTGTAGCCATCGATGTGCTTCACAACAATCGACGCTGAATGACGATCTCGAGACCAGCCAAACATCCAGTTCGCCTTATACTCCGGGAGCGGTCGGCCAATGCTGTTACCAGCGTTTCTGCTGCCAACACCATCAATCTCTGCACCCGTATCCGTTACGATGTCGTAAGCCAACGTGTAGCTCAGATTCAACATTGTGTTGAACTCGCCGATGTTACCGGCGCTGAAGCGATAGCCTGCACTCAAATCGATGCCGGACGTTTCAAGCGAAGGCGCGTTGAAATAAGACGCAATCGTTCGAAGCAGACTTCCATCACCTGCGCGGATGACTTTGTCTGGTGTACCAGGCCCAATGGAATAAACTTCAGCAATACCATCACCGTTCTGATCACTAGTGCCGCAGAGCGGGCCTGCTGCAGGGTCGTTGTTTACACCATCCGGACATCGTGAGGCATTATCCCGGTTGATCAGATCTTGGTGACCCTCTCGACTGATGAGGTTGGAGTAGTCGTAGTTGTAATAGTCCACGTTCAACGTCAGCCCATCCAGTGCTCCGCTCGAGGGTGTCCACGACAACCCTACGTTAAAGACATCAGCTTCCTCAGGCGCGAGACCGCTGTTGCCTTCCGTCAAGCTGGGACGAAATGCGAGCCCACCTGTCCCCGAGAAAGCATCGGTTGAATTCAGCAGTGTCGTGCTACGGCCACCCAGCTGAAGCAGCGAGCCCACCCTGAAAGAGGTACCCACTGAAGCACGCATCGTCAGATCATCCGTTGCCATGAAGATCAAGGTAGCTTTGGGGTCGAAGGAATTTGTCCCAAGCTCATCGAAATCCTCATATCGCCCCGCGATCGTTAGCTCGAGACGATCAGTTAGCGGCACAAATACTTCAGCAAATACAGAACTTGCCGACAACTCGTTTGACCAGTCTTGGGCTCCATAGATGAACTTGAAGTTATTGTTGTTTGAGTTGGTATCGATATCAGTTTCGAGCTCATCCCTTCGAATCTGAACACCGACCGCGAGACCAAGATTACCTGCCGCCATTTCCATGACGTCACCAGCTAACACTGCATCAAAAACAGCCTGTCTGGCATCAGACTGAGAGGCAATTTCGCCTTGCATCCACTCATAGAGCTCTACAGGGTTTTGATACATAAGTGCAGCTTGTGCAACTGTCATGTCAGGGTTCGCAGCCCACGCTGATTGGTCAGACGTGTTCCATCGAGCACCTGTTACAGGGTCATAGTTGCTGGTTTGAAACGGATTATAGTAGTAGCAGTTTCCAGTTCCGTTATTACCAGACCCTGGCGTGCCGTTAATCTGATCGCAAGCTGGACCGCCTAGACCTACATAGGCAGCGTCCACATTGCTGGTCAGAGAATCCGATGGGTTGACCGAATTGTAGTTCCGCTGAGAGAAAGTTCCCGACACGTCGAGCGTCCACTCGTTGCCACCCATCTCAAAGTCATAGGTAGCGCCGAGGTTGAATCTATAGTTAGTTCGCGTGTACGAGTCCTTCGTGCTGATAGGACGCTCAGTCAGGTCAGATGTGAAGGTTCCACCCATCATTCTCTGTAACGCTAGGTATGGGAATGGCGTTACCCCTCGACGAGCGGCATCAAGCTGCAGACCAGGACTATCTGTTCCTATAATGGCAAACGATACATCAGGATACAGCGAGTTGCCTCGACTGGTCCAATTCTCGGCAAAACTGAAGGAACCGTACACTTCTAGATTGTCTGTCAACTCATATCGGCCATCAACATGCGCTTTCTTCTGTGTACCTTCCATTACGAGGTTGAAGAAACTGGAGAAATCGTAAATACACAGCCCGTTTACGTTGCCCAGTGTTCCAGCCGGTCCGTCTGCAGCGGCGACCAAGTCACAATCTGGATCGGCCCCTTGACCGAAAGAGTCTGAGCCACCAGGAACAAAGTAACTGTCCGCCGGAATGACCGGCCCTAACATAACATAGCGACCAGGCTGACCAAACGTGGATAGACCTGATCGTCCATAGTCATCGTAACGGTCACCAATCTGCAAGGGCGAGCGATCCAAGTAACTCGCAGACATAGTAATGTTACCTCGGTCGCCGGAAACGCCTAGGATCGCGCTAATTAGATTGTCCTGCTGACGACCTGTTTCCGAGTCCTCCGCGTAGTCGTATTGGAGCTCAAACCCTTCGAAATTCGATCGTGTAATAAAGTTCACAACACCTGCAACCGCATCAGAACCATACAAAGCACTTGAGCCGTCCTTCACGATCTCAACACGCTCTAACGCGATATTTGGAATCAAGCCGTCTACGTCGAGATAGCCGCTTCCTATGTTATCGAATGAGGTGCTAACGTTCCGCTTACCATTCACCAGAACAAGCGTCGCGCCACTCCCTAAGTTTCTAAGGTTAACGTTAGCGTTACCGGTGGAGTTGTCTCCCCCATAGAACGCGGTGGCTGAGCCACCAATCGAACCTGAGCTAAAGGTCAGATTGCTCACAACGTCCTTCATGTCCGTTGCAGCCATTTGATCGAGCTCAACTTTGCTCATCACCGTGAGTGGCGATGCGCTGTTCTCTGTTGATTTCTTGAGGTATGAACCCGTGACAACGACCTCTTCAATGCTTTCTTCGGC
>CAJXDD010000200.1:0-5565 GCA_913052075.1 uncultured Gammaproteobacteria bacterium | reverse complement strand
GAATGAGCTACCGATTTCGGCGACGCTGATCCACTTTTAGGCGAAGCGCGTTCAGTCGAATAAACCCTTCAGCATCTTTTTGATCATAAGCGCCAGCATCATCCTCAAACGTCACAAGGTTGCCGTCGTACAGCGTGTTACTCCCCGCCTCACGACCGACGACGGTGACCGATCCTTTATATAGCTTTAACTGGACTCGACCCGTCACTGCATCTTGAGATTGATCAATCAGTGCTTGCAGTGCCCTTCGTTCTGGGCTCCACCAGTAACCGTTATAAATCAATTTGGCGTACCGCGGCATCAACTCGTCCTTAAGGTGCCCAAGCTCACGATCGAGCGTGATTGACTCAATGGCCCGATGGGCCTTCAGCAATACGGTGCCGCCTGGCGTCTCGTAACAGCCTCTAGCTTTCATGCCGACATAACGATTCTCAACGATATCGACTCGGCCCACTCCGTGTCGTCCGGCCAATTGATTGAGATGCGCAAGCAAGGCGGCGGGCGTCATGGCATTACCATCAACAGCAACCGGGTCACCCTCAACAAAGTCGATAGACACAAGCTGCGCCTCATCGGGGGCATGTTCGGGCGCGGTTGTCCAGAGCCACATCGGCGCAGCCGGCTCTACATTAGGGTCCTCCAATTCGCCCCCTTCATAAGAGATATGCAGAAGGTTTGCATCCATCGAATAGGGCGATTTTTCTCCGTCTCGCTTTTGCTCTACCTGGATTTGATGCTGCTCGCAAAAAGCCATCAACGCTTCGCGAGAATGCAAATCCCAGGTTCGCCAAGGTGCAATGACCTGAATGGATGGATCCAGCGCCGCAACGCCCAATTCGAACCGAACCTGGTCATTACCCTTGCCTGTTGCGCCATGGGCGACAGCATCACTACCGGTCTCTTGAGCGATTTCGACTAATCGTTTGGCGATGAGTGGGCGAGCAATGCTGGTACCGAGCAAGTACTCCCCCTCGTAGAGGGTATTGGCCCGAAACATGGGGAACACGAAATCGCGCACAAATTCTTCACGAACATCATCGATGACAATTTCTGTTACACCCATTTGCGTGGCTTTAACTCGGGCCGGCTCAAGTTCTTCGCCCTGCCCGAGATCCGCCGTGTAAGTCACGACTTCACACCCATAGGTTTCTTGAAGCCAGCGGAGAATGACTGATGTATCGAGGCCACCTGAGTAGGCAAGCACGACTTTTTTTATCTCGGACATAATAAATGGACCTCCTTCGAAGCGGCGGTATGGTAAACGTTTGCCGCACGGGACACCAGTTTCAGCGGCCCAAATGCTACAATAGCGCCATGGACCACCTCACTATTACTCGCCCCGATGACTGGCATATTCACCTCCGAGATGAGGCCGCGCTACCAACGACGGTTAAGGATGTTGGTCGAGTCTTCAGGCGAGCCATTGTCATGCCCAACTTGGTGCCTCCGGTCACCAGCGCCGAAGCGGTGAACGCGTACCGCGAGAGAATTATCGCAGCAAGACCGGCGGACAACCCTTTTGAGCCGCTCATGACGCTCTACCTCACCGATCAATTGACCCCCACAGATATCGAGCGCGCGATTGATGAAGGTCATATAACGGCCTGCAAGCTTTATCCCGCCGGTGCGACCACCAACTCAGATGCCGGGGTTACGTCAATCGCTAATCTCGACCCGCTCTTTGCCTGCCTGGAAGCGAGAGGCATCCCGCTCCTCATTCACGGCGAAGTCACCGACACCGAGATCGATGTGTTCGACCGCGAGCGTGCATTTATCGACACCGAACTCACGCGAATCACAGAGCACTTCCCCAACCTCAAGGTAGTATTCGAACATATCACCACCGCCGACGCGGTCCAGTTCGTCAAAGAGGCCGGGGCCAATGTTGCTGCGACCATTACCGCGCACCACTTACTGTATAACCGGACCCACATGCTAGGTCATGGCATGAAGCCCATGCTGTTTTGTTTACCGATCCTGAAACGCGATGTGCACCAACAAGCACTGATTGCCGCAGCAACGTCAGGGGATCCTTCCTTTTTCTTGGGCACCGACTCAGCGCCTCATCCCCAAGACGCCAAAGAGAATATCTGCGGCTGCGCAGCAGGCTGCTACACGGCCCACGCGGCCATTGAATTGTATGCCGAGGTCTTCGATCAAGCGGGGTCGCTCGATCGCCTGGAAGGATTTGCTAGCCATTTCGGCCCAGATTTCTATGGACTACCGCGCAACGAAGACACCATCACGCTGAGTCGAGAATCCTGGCAGCCCGATGAAACCTTAGATATGGGCGGCGCGCCCCTCAAACCACTCCGTGGTGGCGAATGGGTTTCTTGGCGCGTAACATCAGGCGCGTATTGATGAGCGATGAGAAAGCACCCATCGCCCATCGCTTTCGGGGGTTCTTACCCGTGGTGGTTGACCTCGAAACCGGGGGGTTCAATGCCCAAACTGATGCCATCCTAGAGATAGGCGCCGTCATCATGCAGTTCGATGAGAAAAGGACGCTCCGACCTGGAGAGCAAATCTTCCATAACGTTGACCCCTTTCCTGGCGCGAACGTTGAGCCGTCGGCTCTTGAATTCACGGGAATTAAGATCGACAACCCTCTACGCGGAGCGATTGGCGAAGGTGAGGCACTACGAGATGTATTCGGTATTGTTCGCCGGGAACTCAAGCGCACCGGCTGTCATCGAGCCGTACTCGTTGGCCATAACGCGTCTTTTGACCTTGGTTTTTTGAATGCGGCGGTCGAGAGAAACAAAATCAAGCGCAATCCATTTCATCCATTTTCGAGCTTCGATACGGCGACTCTGGCAGGCGTTGCGTTCGGGCAAACTGTCCTCGCGCGCGCTTGTGAAGCTGCAGGGATTGCATTCGATGCAGCCGAAGCTCACTCGGCCCTGTACGACTGTGAGAAAACCGCTCAGCTCTTTGCGGATGTGGTTAATCGCTGGCCTTTCCCAAAAGATCTCATCTCACCAGAAGGCTAACCGCTTACCGGCGTCGAACGCGTCCTGCCCGCCCAAGGCTCAAGCTTTTCAACCTGTGGGATTAACAAGTTTGCAAGTCGCGACTCCATTTGATTACGGATCGATTGCTGAAAGATCACAGATCGCTAGTTGGCTTTCAGGGTGATCGGACCTGTCTGGATAGCCCCCTCGCTTGCGCTGAATGCTCCAGTCTATTTTTTTAGCGAGTGATCCGGGAAGCGGCTGACCTGCTTCGCTATTCAGCCGCCTCTTCGGGAACCTCATTGATCAAGGTCTGAAGCTCTCCGCTTTGGTACATCTCTGTAATGATGTCACAGCCGCCAACTAACTCGCCCTGAACGAACAACTGAGGGAAGGTCGGCCACTCTGAATATTGAGGCAGTTGGGCTCGGATCTCAGGGTTCGAGAGGATATCGATGAATGCGAAGGGCTTTCCGCAGGCCATCAATGCTTGGGATGCTTGCGCAGAGAAACCACAGCGCGGCTGGTCAGGTGAACCCTTCATATAGATCAAGATGGGGTGATCCGCTATCTGCTGGGCAATCTGGTCTTGAATGTCTGTCACTGGGTTCACTCCGACTGTCTCGTGCTCGTTAGGGTAAGTGTATCCTCTTTTACTCCCCAACGTCAGGCGCCGGATCACCGATCGGGTAACCCCAACCCCCTCCCCCAGGAGTTTCGATCCGCAGCACCTGCCCTGCGTGCACGGTCAGCATCACTTTACCACCCAGCGCTTGGCCATCTAACCAGTTGGCACCCGATGCGCCAGATTGTCCACCTGCTAGTCCCCAGGGCACGTGTGCTCTGCGCTCCGTAAGGAGCGTCACCTCAGCCTGTTCGAGAAATCTAAACTCCCGGGTCAAACCGTCCCCACCGCGGTTGCACCCCTCGCCTCCCGAGCCCTCGCGGCGCTGATATCGTTCAATTCGAAGCGGATAATTCATTTCCACAACTTCGGCCGGCGTATTGAGCGTATTGGTCATGTGCACCTGAACGCAGTGGGCACCATCGGCAGTCGCGCTCGCACCGGCGCCCCCGCCGAGTGTTTCGTAATAATCCCAACCATCCTCACCACTCTTGCCCATCGCGATATTGTTCATCGTGCCCTGACTTGCCGCGGGAATGTGGCCGGGTAGCGCCTTGGCAAGAGCCCCAAAGATCACGTCTACGATGCGCATTGACGTCTCCACATTGCCGGCCGCGGTCGCGCTCGGGCGAAACGCATGCACCAGTGACCCTGGCTCCGCCTCGATTGTGATCGCCTCAAATACTCCTGCACACGCGGGTGTTTCCTCTGCCATGAGGCAGCGGATGGCGTAAAAGACGGCAGCGGCGGTAACAGGCAGCGGGCAATTGACATTGCCGGTGACCGCCTGACTCGTGCCCGCAAAATCAAGCACGACCGCTTCATCTTGCACCACGACCTTGCACTGAATGCGGATTTGCTCATTACCAAACCCGTCATCATCCATGACATCAGCAAACGTGTACTCGCCATTGGTTAGGCGCCTTAAGCCTGCGCTCGCCATCGCCCTACCGTAATCATTCAATTCATCCAGGATGATGCCAATGGGTTGACCGTCCAGTATCGACGCTATCCTCGCCGCGCCCGTCAGATTCGCGCTTCGCTGTGCCGCGAGATCTGCAGCTGTGAACTGCCCGACCGCGTCGCAAAGCGACTGGTAAAATACCTCATCGCGCACAGAATGGTCATATAGTTTTCTTGGCGAAATCAGAAAGCCTTCTTCATCGATATGAGAGGCAAGCGGCATCGAACCGGGCGCATCTGCTCCAATCGATGCGTGGTGCGCTCGATTGGCAACAAATCCAATATGCTGTCCTGCGACAAAAAATGGCTGCACTAGCGTTACATCAGGGAGATGGGTCCCACCCAAAAAAGGATCATTGAAAACCACTTGATCCCCTGGGCACCAATCAAATTGGTTAACGATGTCTCGCATCGCGAACGCCATACTGCCAAGGTGAACAGGAACATGCGCTGCCTGAGCAAAGAGCGCTCCTTTTCGATCAAACAGCGCGCAAGAAAAATCCAGTCGATCTTTGATGTTTGGAGAGCACGCAGTGGCACTGAGCACTGATGCCATTTCGTCACAGACCGCACTAAAGCGAGCCACCATCAAACTCAGTGTGATCGGGGAAATCTGCTGCTGATCTGCTTTCGAGCTCATGTTGTTCTGGTTTATCATTTGCTCCTTTGCTGGACCGGTTCGTGCAGTCAGAACCGCACAACCTGTAGGACGATCATCATGACTACCCAAACCATCATGCCCACGTACGGCCGCCTTGACGTTGAGTTTATCAAAGGCGACGGTTGCTGGTTAATTGACAAGGATGACCGGCGTTACTTAGACGCCCTCTCTGGACTTGGGGTCGTGGCGCTCGGGCATGCGCACCCCGCGATCGCTGAAGCGATTTCAGCACAAGGCGGCACGTTACTGCACACATCGAACCTTTATCGCATTCCGAATCAAGAACGGCTGGCTGATCGCCTGGCCGCGCTATCGGGTATGGAGAACATGTTCTTCAGCAATACGGGCGCTGAAGCGTGCGA
>CAJXDD010000199.1:0-5607 GCA_913052075.1 uncultured Gammaproteobacteria bacterium | reverse complement strand
CCTCAGCGAGAACACCAGCCGCTTGCTCCCCACCCATGACCGCAACTTTTGCGTTCGGCCACATGAAAAGAAAATCGGGATCGTAGGCTCGGCCGCACATACCGTAGTTTCCAGCGCCATATGAGTTACCGATCACAAGCGTGATCTTTGGCACCCCGCAAGTCGCCACCGCGGTGACCATTTTTGCACCATCCTTGGCAATACCCTGGGTCTCTACCTGACGTCCCACCATGAATCCCGTGATGTTCTGCAGGAACAGTAAAGGGATACGCCGTTGGGAGCAGAGCTGGATAAAGTGAGCGCCCTTCTGCGCTGACTCGCCAAAGAGCACACCGTTATTCGCGACGATGCCAACCGGCATGCCGTGCAGACGGGCAAACCCACAAACCAAGGTCACGCCGTAAAGTTGCTTGAATTCGTCAAAGTCTGAGCCGTCAACGATTCGAGCGATGACCTCGCGAACATCAAAGGGCTGTTTCGGATCGGATGGGATAATTCCTCGGAGCTGATGCGCATCAAATCTCGGCGGGACGGGTTCCTTTAGATCCATCGACGTTGGGTTGGTCCGGTTCAGTCGGGTGACGGCTTGCCGCGCCAAATAGAGAGCATGCGCATCGTCCTCGGCGTAGTGGTCAACGACGCCTGACTGCCTCGCGTGCACATCCGCGCCGCCCAATTCCTCTGCCGACACGATTTCGCCGGTTGCTGCTTTAACCAGCGGAGGCCCGCCAAGAAAAATGGTGCCTTGCTCCCTGACGATGATGGCTTCATCCGCCATGGCTGGCACATACGCGCCTCCTGCGGTACACGACCCCATTACCACGGCAATTTGCGGAATATTCCTTGCCGACATGTTGGCTTGATTGAAAAAAATACGGCCGAAGTGATCGCGATCTGGGAACACCTCGTCTTGATTGGGCAGGTTCGCGCCGCCGGAATCGACCAAGTAAATACAAGGCAAGTGATTGTCCCAGGCAATGGTCTGAGCCCTAAGATGCTTTTTGACCGTGAGTGGGTAATACGTCCCACCTTTCACTGTGGCATCGTTAGCTACGATCATGACGGGCTGGCCCGCGACCTGCCCTATCCCAGTAATAATGCCCGCAGCTGGAATGACATCACTGTACGTTTGATAGGCCGCGAGCTGAGACAGTTCAAGAAACGCGGATCCTGAGTCAATCAAAAGATTGATTCTGTCCCTGACAAATAATTTGCCGCGTGATTCATGGCGCTGGACGTTCTTTTCCCCGCCGCCTTTAGTGATATCTGATGTCACTGATTGCAACTGATCAACAAGCGCATCCATGCTGGCTGCGTTCTGAAGGAATGCCTCACTGCGCGGGTTCAACTCGGATAATAGCCTGGTCATGGTTCGCCTCGCTTAGTTGGATTCATCGAACAATTCACGACCGATCAACATCCTGCGAATTTCGCTTGTCCCTGCGCCGATCTCGTAAAGCTTCGCGTCTCTCAGCAAGCGTCCTGCATCGTAGTCGTTGATGTAGCCATTCCCCCCTAAGGCCTGAATCGCTTGCAGCGCCATTTGCGTCGCCTGTTCCGCGGTGTAGAGAATCACGGCTGCGGCGTCTTTCCGATTGACAAGACCTCGATCACACGCCTTCGCCGCCGCGTAAAGATACGCCCTACTAGCGGACAAGGTGGTGTACATGTCGGCGAGCTTGCCCTGCATCAATTGAAAGGTACCAATCGGTTCACCGAACTGCTTTCGCTCGTGGACGTAAGGGACCACGATGTCCATGCACGCTTGCATGATGCCAAGCGGCCCGCCGGATAACACCACCCGCTCAAAGTCGAGCCCAGACATCAGCACACCGACGCCGCCACCCTCGCGCCCAAGCACATTCTCCGCCGGCACCTCACAGGATTCGAAGACTAGCTCGCACGTGTTTGAACCCCGCATGCCGAGCTTGTCGAGTTTGGGTGCGCGGGAAAATCCTGGCGTGTCACGCTCCACGATAAACGCAGTAATTCCTCGGGAGGCAGCGTCTGGGTCGGTCTTCGCATAGATAACGTAGGTGTCAGCGTCTGGCCCGTTGGTGATCCACATTTTGTTGCCATCGAGCACATAGACGTCACCTTCTCTTCGCGCTTTGAGCTGCATGCTGACGACGTCCGACCCAGACCCGGGCTCTGACATGGCCAAGGCGCCGACATGGTCCCCAGCGCAGAGTTTCGGTAGGTACTTTTGTTTCTGCGCCACGGTGCCGTTGCGGAAGATTTGATTGACGCAAAGATTCGAGTGCGCGCCGTAGCTCAACCCCACTGACGCTGAGGCACGCGAGATCTCTTCGATGGCGATGACTTGCGCCAAATAGCCCATGTCGCTACCACCATAGGGCTCGCTCACGGTGATCCCAAGAAGGCCGAGGTCACCCATCTTTCGCCATAAATCCATCGGGAATTCGTTATCGCGGTCAATACTTGCCGCGCGTGGTTTGATCTCGTCTGCCGCGAACCGTTGTACTGTCTCGCGGAGAAGGGTTAAGGGCTCACCGAGATCCAAATCAAGCATGGTAAACGTGGCGTTCATATCAGACTTTCTGCCTCCATTGGTGGTTTGCGACCGGTGCTTTAAGCGCCGCCTCAAAGTTCGTTTGCCATCGATCAAGGTCGCCCAGCATGGCATCCAGCGCCTCGCGTTGCGCGTAAAGCTGCTCGCGCTTCTCCTCGATCTTTTGAAGCAGAAAGTGCAGCTGCTCATGATTAGGAGTGCCGGGCGCGTACAGCCCAATCACCTCGGCGCTTTCCTCAAGTGAGAGTCCAAGCTGACGGCCCCTTAAAATAAGACGAAGCCGAGTTCGATCACCCGCACTGTAGATTCGGTTTTTACCGCTGCGCTTTGGGCTCAGCAGCCCCTTTTCTTCATAAAAACGGAGCGTGCGCGGGGTCACGGCGAATTCGCGGGAGAGATCCGTGATCGAATAAGACCCGATGCCTACGCTGCTTTTAATTGTTCACTTCCTCTCACACAAACAGCTCCATCGTGCAGATTCCAGACGACATCATTCAACCGGGCCTTCAACGTTGCTCGGATCAAGTGCCGAAATTCCTGTTCAGTCGCAAAAACTGACGTCGCCGCTCCCTTTCCTTCCAAGACCCAAACATGTCCCAGTCTTGCCTACAGAGCAGCGCGGAAATAATTCACTGTCGACCAATCAAGAATGATATGCACTTTACGTTAACGTAAACTAAGTTTCTGTCAATACCTTGGATCGCGTCCAAATACTCTCCCGAGCTTCCGGCAGGCAAACGAGATCGACCTGGTGCGTGCCGAGTGACGGCGTATGGATAAGCTACCGAGCTCAACGGAGGGGTTCTTTCCGTTTCGCGTTAGCCGGTGCCACGAATTATGGGAAGACTATTCTCAACCACTCAACCATGGCCTTCCCATCGAAAACTGCAGAGGATGACGGAGTAAACTCGCATCAGCCAACTCGCCTAGTCGGCGCAGTGCTGGAGGAGTCTAGTATCGCGCCACGGGCGATGTATTTTGGTCCGCGTTTGAGATTATCCTCTATAAATAGCAGACAAATTTACGATTGTGAATACTTACTAACCTGCTCTATAAGCGAGCTACACCGATGACGCAAGGCATGATGGTGGCGGCCCTACAGAGATCGCTCCACTATCTACAGAAGGCTTCATCTACAACACCACTAATGAAAGTAAGGTTAAGTTGTGAGCGCCCCGCCGTCGTCCGTTGATGACGGCCACGTCCCGCTTGGCGCAAGCTACGAGCAACCTGCTTGCAGGGGCGCCCGCATCCCTGCATGCTCGGCTGCCAGATTCTACTAATCGAGGCCATCAATGCAGAACGCATCCCAAGAACAGCGCGGTGTCTTTTCACCCGAGGTACGAAACTACGCGCTAGGCGTTCTGGTGGTGGTCTACACCTTTAACTTCATTGATCGCCAGATTCTATCGATCCTCTTAGAGCCGATTAAGCGGGACCTAGGCTTGTCTGACAGCGCGCTTGGCATGCTGACAGGTTTCGCCTTTGCACTCTTTTACGCAACTCTCGGCATCCCCATTGCACGCTTCGCTGACCGAAGCAATCGGCGCAACCTCATTGCTTGGGCGCTGGCGATCTGGAGCGCAATGACAGCGGTGTCCGGGCTCGCGCAAAACTTTTGGCATCTGCTGCTGGCTCGGATTGGCGTTGGTGTTGGCGAGGCCGGTTGCTCGCCTCCCGCCCACTCGATGCTCGCGGACTATTTCCCAACAGAGAATCGAGCGACTGCTCTTGGCATTTACTCGCTGGGTATTCCCTTCGGTATCTTGTTTGGATTTATCGCAGGTGGCTGGTTAAATGAATTCTTTGGCTGGCGGGTTGCCTTTTTCATCGTCGGCGTACCTGGCTTATTACTCGCGATCCTCGTTCGCTTCACACTGCGAGAGCCCCCTCGCGGGATGGCGGAAGGTCGTGTTGCCGATGAAGAACAGCCCACCATCATGGAAACCTTCCGTTTTCTCTGGTCCAAACGCTCCTTCCGCCACATGGCGGTGGGCGGCGGACTGACCGCCTTCGTCGGTTACGGGGTGATAACTTGGGTCCCTTCCTTCCTCATTCGCTCGTACGGCATGAGCACTGGCGATGTGGGCACGTATCTGGGTCTCATTCTTGGCATTCCAGGCGGCATCGGTATCGCGCTGGGTGGTTATCTCGCCGATCGCTATGGCGCAGGAGACACCCGCTGGTATCTGTGGATTGTGTCGGTGGCGCTCATCGCCTCAACGCCGCTATTTTTTGGCGTCTACCTGAGCAGCACTGCCTTTGCTAGCCTCATGTTCCTCATCCTGCCTATCTTGCTAGGCAACTTTTACCAAGCAACGACCTTCTCCCAAACTCAAGGTCTTGTATCGCTCCGAATGCGATCAGTAGCGGCCGCCGTATTGCTCTTTATTCTGAATATGATCGGCCTTGGTGCAGGCCCTCAAGCGATTGGCATTCTCTCTGACATCCTGCAGCCATCATACGGCGATGAGTCTTTACGCTACGCGTTGCTGATTCTTTCCACTGTTCAGATATGGGCCGCTTATCACTACTACCAAGCCGGTAAGTCGTTGAAAGACGATCTCGTGAAGGATTGAGGGGTACCCTAGCTCCTTCGGCCAACGTCAGTTTACAGCGCCAACTAGCGCTGAACGCTTGTGAGGAGGTCACCCTAGTTACCCTAGAGCAGACGCCAAAAAATGAGTGATGAGAGCGAAGTGATTGCAACGCTTGGAAGTGTGCTGAGCACTTACCCTCAAGCTAGCTGTAGCTAGCATCCTGCGCCCGCGCTGCTAATCACCGCAAGATAAAGGTAGTGTGAAAACTTCAGGGCTCTGCCAGCAAACGAGTGGGGAACGCTAAAGACGAACTAGGGGCAATGATCCGCAGCAGCGTCACCGTCAATCGAGTACGACTCACAAACGACCCATGCTTTGCTCGCGCAGCCGTTGGACTCATCCAAACCCGCTGAATCAGGTTACTATCTAACCACTTCTTTAATACCAATCGAATGCGCATGATTTTGAAATGGACACTCCGAGGCCTCTTTGGTCTCATCCTGGTCGCCTGCCTTTATATCGGCAATCTGTTTT
>CAJXDD010000198.1:0-5718 GCA_913052075.1 uncultured Gammaproteobacteria bacterium | reverse complement strand
GGGTTTATCAGGGATCTCCCGCACGCCTTGATTGAGGCATTTAAAGCGACCTTGGAGGAGGTGGCAGAGGCCGATTTGATTTTGCACGTAGTAGATGCCGCGGCCCCAGAGCGCCAAGCGCGCATCCAGGAAGTGAACGAGGTTCTGCATGAAATCGGTGCTGCAGAGGTCCCTCAGCTCCTCGTTTTCAACAAAGTGGACTGTCTGGATGAGCCTTTTAGTCCGCTGCACCAAAATCCTGCTGGTCAGCCCGTATCCGTTGCAACGTCTTGCACGACCGGATTCGGTATGGAAATGCTGGCTGAGGCGATGGCAGTTCTCTTGGCTGATCAGATGATTGAGACGACCATCACACTTGCGCCGCATCAAGGGCTCGTTAGGGCTCGATGCTTTGAGCTGGCAGAGGTGCAAGAAGAAAGTGCGAGTGAATCTGGCGATATTTGCTTGCGCTTACGTATAGAGAAGAAAAATTTGGCCCGGCTCGAGTCAGTGCTGCAGGCCGGTTAAATTATGATGAATGCCAAAGACATGGGATGATTAGGCAACAGCGAGCTTGAAGGAGCAAAGCATGGCGTGGAATGAGCCAGGAAATGGGGGTCGAGATCCCTGGGGTAACAGGCAGGATGAGGGTCCACCAGACCTCGATGAGGCGTTTAAGAAGCTTCAAAATAATCTAGGGAAAATGTTCGGCGGTGGCGGCCAAAGCAGTGGCGGCCGAAGCAGTGGCGGAAATCCCGTTAGCAAGTCAATTCTATGGTTAGCCCTCCTGGGCGCGGCAGTCGTGTATGGAATGATGGGGGTTTACACGCTTGATGAGCAGGAGCGAGGGGTTGTCCTAAGACTAGGGACGGCAACAGATTCCATCCTGATGCCTGGTCTAAGTTGGCAGCCGCCACTTATCGATAAAGTGATCATTCATAATGTTTCAAGGGTTCGCTCCCATCCTCAGCAGGCCGAGATGCTGACTGAGGATGAGAATATCGTGAAGGTCAAACTGACCGTGCAGTATGTGATCGATGATGTGAAAGCCTTCGCGTTGAATGTTAAATCACCGGAACAAAGCCTGTATCAGTCCACGGAATCGGCCGTGCGTCATGTAGTGGGTAGCACCGAAATGGATCGCGTACTCACAGAAGGCCGTGCAATCATGGGTACGGAGATCAAGACGCGAATCCAAGACTATATGAACGATTACGGTACCGGTATTGCGGTAACGCAGGTAAACATTGACGAGACCGCACCACCAGATGCGGTCCGCGAGGCTTTCGATGAAGTGATTCGCGCTCGTGAGGATGAGGTGCGCGTTCGGAATGAAGCTAATGCTTACGCGAACAAAGTGATTCCAGAAGCAAGAGGGGAGGCTCAGCGTTATCTCGAAGAGGCCGAAGCCTACCGAAGGCAGGTGGTTGCTGAAGCGCGCGGTGAGTCTGAGCGTTTCTCTAAGTTGTTGGTCGAGTATCAAGTCGCGCCTGAGGTAACCAGGGAACGGATGTACATCGATACGCTAGAATCTGTGATGTCCCAGTCATCGAAGGTGATGATTGATGTGGAAGGCGGCAACAATATGATGTATCTGCCGCTAGACCGAATGGTACAACGTCAAGGTGACGCGAACGCTGGCGGCCAAGTCGGCTCTGCGCCCATTGGCGCGTCTCGTAACTCGGCCACTTCATCACCAAGAACCCGTCGCGATCGCCAGTAACGATCAAAAGGAGAATCGCATGTCGAACAGAACTACAATCCTCGGGATATTGGTCGTTGGTGTCCTGTTTTTGGGAAGTAACGCCCTTTACATCGTGAACGAAATGGAGCGAGCAGTCCTTTTGCGACTAGGGAAAGTCGTTAATCCAGACGTCGAAACTGGGCTTCACTTTAAGGTGCCTTTTGTAGAAGAGGTCAGAAAATTCGACGCTCGTGTGTTGACGGTTGATGCGCCAGCAGAGCGTTTTTTAACTCTGGAGAAAAAGGCGCTCATTGTTGATTCCTTCGCCAAATTTCAGGTACAAAACGTCGAAAAATTCTATACAGCAACATCAGGCGACCAACGCCGAGCAGAAGAGCTTTTGAAACAGCGAATCAACAACGGCCTGCGAAACGAGATGAGCCGGCGGAGCCTTTATGAAGTTGTGTCAGGAGAGCGCGACGAGCTCATGGAGTCGCTTGTGAAGAATCTTAATTTGGTCGCTGATGATGAATTAGGGGTCAGAGTAGTCGATGTTCGAGTCAAGCAAATCGATCTACCGCCTGAGGTGAGTCAGTCCGTTTATAACCGAATGAACACCGAGCGTGATATCGAAGCGAAGGAGCACCGGGCGAAAGGGCAAGAAATGGCGGTTGGAATCATTGCTGACGCAGATAAGCAAACCTCCGTGATTCTTGCAGAGGCCTATGGCGATGCCGAGACCATTCGAGGGGATGGCGATGCTGAGGCTGCCAAGCTTTACGCGCTCGCTTTCAATGAGGACAAAGAGTTTTATGCGTTTTACCGCAGCATGTCTGCTTACCGAAAGACGTTTGCCGAGAAGGGCGACATTCTACTCTTAGACCCCAACAGCGATTTCTTTAAGTATTTGAGCAACAGTAAGGTTGATTAGCAGCGGGGCACTGGCGTGATTACTATCACTCAGTCCCTTGCAGTGCCGCGCTCATGACCTTAAACGATTTATGGGTCGCCCTCTGTTTGCTCTTGGTTATCGAGGGTATGATGCCGTTTCTCTATCCAGAGAAGTGGCAAGCATGGCTGAAGCAGGTCGTTGAGGCGGAGCCCTCGGCGCTCAGGTGGATTGGCTTCGCCATGATGATCTCTGGTTCGTTATTGTTGATGTGGCTTAGCCCTTAGGAGGCAAAGTTGAATCAGTTGGATCACTGGTTGCTCCCTGATGGTGTGGAGGACTTGTTGCCGCCCACCGCAGGTAAGCTCGAGGCAGCCAGAGAAATATTGATCCGCGTCTTTACTTCGTGGGGCTTTGACTACGTGATGCCGCCCAAGCTCGAGTTTATAGATTCGCTGCTGACGGGAACTGGCAAGGACCTAGATCTTCAGACGATCAAAGTCATCGATCAGTTAAGTGGTCGTCTGATGGGTTTGCCTGCGGACATCACCCCCCAAGTTGCTCGAATCGACGCTCACAGTTTGCCGAGCGAGGGCGTTAATAGGCTCTGTTATGCGGGTAGTGTGGTCAGGAGCCGCCCGGAAGGTTTCGTTGGAGCACGGGTGCCCATCAAAGCGGGCGCCGAACTGTTTGGTGATCGCTCCATCGAAGCCGATTTTGAGATCATGAGCCTAATGATTTCATCACTTCACTCACTCGGTCTCGATGATATCCACGTTGAACTTGGCGACGTGAGTGTGTATCGCACACTCATTGAGCAAGCGGCGCTTGACTCCTCTGTAGGCGATGAAATTTTTGGACTAATTCAGAAGAAAGCGCGCCAAGCACTGGTTCAATCGACCACAGCGTGGGTGAAGGACCGAGACCTCGCCGATCGAATCAATGCATTGCCGGATTTATGTGGTTCGGCCAACGTCCTGGTTGATGCTAAACAAATTTTTGCCGGCGATAGCGTGGCATTAAGCGCTGTTGAGCGGCTTCGCGCTTTGATTGAGCGACTTTCGAGTCGTTTTCCCACCCTCACGCTCAGCATCGATTTGAGTGAACTGCGAGGATTCAGCTATCACACTGGCGTTGGGTTTGCTGCCTATCACAATGGCTCTGGGCGTCTTATGGCGAGGGGTGGCCGGTACGATAACGTGGGTGAGCTCTTTGGACGGGCCCGGCCCGCAACCGGATTCGATATCGAACTTTCGTCGCTACTTGATCAATTGCCATCAACAGAGACAGATCCGCTAGTCGATGTTGACACCGTGGATCAGCCAACCAAAGAGATAGAAGCAGCGCTGTGGGAGAAGCTAGCAGCGCTTCGCAGCGAGGGGTACCGCGTGATCGAAGGTGAGTCGGTGGGCAAACAAGCGCTGAAGCGATTACAGTTCGACGGCTCGAAGTGGGTACTAGAGGACCGTTAAAAAAGGCGATAACCATGGTCAGAAATATTGCCGTGATTGGCACCCATTGGGGTGATGAAGGCAAAGGTAAAATCGTTGATCTCCTGACAGACCAGGTCGGCGCGGTGGCACGGTTCCAGGGTGGGCACAACGCTGGCCATACGTTGGTTGTGGGCGGCCAAAAAACGGTGTTGCATCTGATTCCCTCTGGTATTTTGAGATCCGATGTTAAGTGTTACATCGGTAACGGCGTGGTCTTATCACTCCCTGCACTGTTCAACGAAATAAAAACGCTCGAAACGTCAGGTGTCGATGTGAATGGCCGGCTCTTTGTTAGTCTCGACTGCCCCTTAATTTTGCCTTACCACATCAAGCTCGATCAGGTCCGTGAATCGGGTACCAATCAAAAGATTGGTACGACGGGCCGTGGGATTGGTCCCGCCTATGAAGACAAGGTCGCGCGGCGGGCGATTCGAGTGCGAGACCTTCAGAATCCGAGTAGGCTAGCTGAACAGATTGAAAACAACCTGCACTATCACAATTTTGTGCTGACGGAGTTTCACAACAGCGTGCCAGTTAGCCTTGAAGAATGCCTTGAAGCAACCGCCAGTTATTGGGAAGCACTCGGGCCAATGGTGGTCGATGTATCGAGCCAGCTGGCGAGCTGTAGGAAGCAAGGTGTTGGCGTGCTGTTTGAGGGAGCCCAAGGCGCTTTGTTGGATATTGATCATGGCACCTATCCTTATGTCACCTCATCGAACACCACGGCAGGAGCGATTAGCGCAGGGAGTGGTGTTGGCCCACGGTACATCGACTATATTCTTGGAATCAGCAAGGCCTACACGACACGGGTCGGGGAAGGTCCATTTCCCACAGAATTATTTGATGGAGTAGGCAAGCACCTTGCGGAGAAAGGACATGAGTTTGGCGCAACTACAGGGCGCCCCAGGCGATGTGGCTGGTTAGATGGCTACGCGTTAAAGCGAGTCGCTGAGCTGAATAGTCTGTCGGCGCTCTGCATCACAAAACTTGATGTCCTGGATGGGCTCGATGAGATCGCGCTGTGTGTGGATTACCACGAAACTGGCGCAGGGACGATTGAGCCTCAGTACGAAGTGTTCTCTGGCTGGAATACTTCAACGATCGGACTCACCAACTACGAGGCATTACCCACCGCTGCGAGGCAGTACATTGAGCGAATAGAATCGTTGATTGAAATACCAGTCGACATTATTTCCACGGGCCCCGATCGAGTCGAGACTATTGTTCGTGGTGACTTTTATTCCTAATTCGTAAGGGGCAGGCGCGAGCTGGGCGGCTTATTTTCATCCACTGAGTGACTGCCTACTCATTGCTCCCGCGCAAATCAACGGGTTAGCTCACCCTAAATTTTTATGTTAAGTATCCAGTGAATCGGTTGAGGTGCCGGCGTGTGCCAGAGAACATGCAGGGCTGGTGGCGATCGGGTTAAGCTACAGCCAAATAGGGTAATCGGAGGCCGGGATGCAGATCGACAGCACACAACTAACCGGGTTTGCGCAGGCTATTTTTGAAAAACTAGGCACTGCGGAGGAGAAGGCCAGGGAAACGGCCGAGCACCTCGTGCTCTCAAACTTAAAGGGTCATGACTCTCATGGCGTCGGAATGATCCCCAACTATGTGGCGAGCGCGCTTCGAGGCGGACTTAAAGTGAATGCCGATGCCGAAGTGGTGAC
>CAJXDD010000197.1:0-5720 GCA_913052075.1 uncultured Gammaproteobacteria bacterium | reverse complement strand
CAGTGCATGTTGCCCATGCTCATGGCCCCCGAGGGATCCGCTGGGCCGATGCTCCTGCGTCCCTTGAAGACATGAAAAATAAGGTGCCCGAGAACATGAGCGCCGCTTTCCAACTGATTGAAGACGAATACCTCGAAGGACCCTGGGTCATGGGCGAGGAATATTCGGTGGCCGATGCTTATCTCTTTACGCTGACCCGCTGGCTAAAGAGTGATGGGGTTGATCCAGACCAGTTTCAGAAAGTGAAAGACCATCACAATCGAATGCTCGAGCGCCAGGCGGTCCAAACCGTTTTATCTCGTGAGCGCTCAAACGCGTAAGGGGAATAAACGCCTCATGTTAGCCCGAGGATCAGTGTGTGATGGGCATAGGTCTCTGACCCTATCCAAGTCACCCTATTTTCCATATTGATCTTTACCGAGGCACCCAGCGGCCGCTCGTTAGCGACCAGGCCCTTTTCTCTCGTAACCCAAATCTACTATTTCTCCTGTTACCAGCGCTGACCAGCCTATACTTGTGAGAATCCGAAACCCTGACTAGGATGGGCGGTAAATCGACCTCAACGGATTAGTCATATGAATCTCTTTGACAACGACAATCTTCGATGGAAACGCTTCACGGGCAATCACCATTTCAATTACCCCATCGACTTTGAATCAGCGCTCCTCGGCGCGCGGGACGATGGGCACGTTGACTTGCTGTATCGGTGGGCCCCGAATGCTTACTGCCACTTCCACCGACATACGGCGATAACCACATCGGTTGTACTCGAGGGTGAGCTACATGTGATGGATATAGATCCTGAAACTGGCGACGAGACTCAATCAAAAGTCAGAAAACCAGGGGATTACGCTTGCAAACTTCCTGGTGATATCCACATGGAAAAAGGTGGCCCAGAGGGCGCTTTGGTCCTCTTTAGTCTTTACACAAAGGATGGGTCGCTGGCCGAGACCCTAAGCGACGAGGGGCATGTGTTATCCGAATCCACCCTTGATCAAATATTGCGAGGTAAGCAATCGCGCTAGCGGGTGACGAGTAGGAAATAACAGCGATTCAGAGGGGGATTGTTATGGCTGAGACATTTGGCGGCATCATCAATCGGGAAGTTAAAGATTCAACGCCGTGGTGGCCCGAGCCCAATCTGCCTGACAAGGACCTTCCGAACATCGTGACTGTGTTACTGGACGACACGGGATTCGCGCATCTTGGATGTTTTGGCTCCCCTATCGATACTCCAAATTTTGATGCCCTCGCCGCAAGGGGGCTGCGGTACAACAACTTTCACACAACCGCCCTTTGCTCTCCTTCACGGGCTTGCTTGCTAACCGGCCGTAATCACCACTCAGTGGGCATGCGTGCGGTATCAAATTTCGACACTGGATTCCCAAACATGAGGGGCAGGATTAGCGCCTCAGCCGCCACAACCGCTGAGCTACTTCAACATCACGGCTGGGCTACCTATTGTGTTGGCAAGTGGCATCTCGCACCAATGCGCGAAGCATCGGCCGCAGGGCCCTTTACCGACTGGCCTCTCCAGCGAGGATTTGATCGCTTCTACGGCTTTATGCAGGGCGAAACGGATCAGTTTCACCCCGAGCTCTATGCTGACAACCATATGATCCCACAACCGTCTCGTCCGGAGGACGGCTATCACCTCTCGGAGGATTTGGTTGATCAATCGATTGAAATGATCAGAAACCAGGTATCGCTCGTGCCCGAGCGGCCCTTCTATCTCTATCTTCCTTTTGGCGCGACGCACGCCCCTCACCAAGCGCCAGATGACTATCTTCTGAAATACAAAGGTCGCTTCGATGAAGGGTGGGACGTTTGGCGCGAACGTATTCACGCCAAACAGCTCGAACTCGGCATCATCCCTGAAGGAACCGCGCTAGCGCCGAGAAACCCAGGCGTGCGGCCTTGGACTGAGCTCAGCGAGCGTGAGCAAGCATTCGCCATCAAGCTTCAGGAAGCTTTTGCCGCGTTTTTAGATCATACCGATGCACAGCTTGGCCGATTGCTCGATGCGTTGGCTGATCTCAGGCTAGACGACAACACCTTGGTTATCGCAACGAGCGACAATGGCGCCTCACAAGAGGGTAATGAGACCGGCGTACTGGATGAATTTAGGCATTTCAACGGGCTTCCCGAGGACATGGAATCTGCGTCAAACCGACTCGAAGACATCGGCACCCGGCGCAGCTTTACCAACTATCCGTGGGGCTGGGCTCAAGTCGGCAATACACCGGCCAAACGCTATAAACAAAACACCCATGGTGGTGGCGTGCGTGATCCGCTCATTATTTCATGGCCAAAAGGGATAGATCCTGCTTGTAACGGTCAGATCAGACAACAGTTCCACCACATCACCGATATTATGCCGACGATCATGGAGATCTGCGGTTACGATCTGCCTGACGCAGTGAAAGGCGTTCCTCAGCAACCCATCGAGGGTGTTTCCATGCGCTACACCTTTGGCAGCGAAGCCGCCGATACTGAGGCATTGCCGACCCGGAAGCCAGCGCAATATTTTGAGATGTTTGGACACCGGGGTATCTGGTCGGAGGGATGGAAAGCAGTGACCTATCACCGCGCTCGCAACAATCTGGACGAGGACGTTTGGGAACTCTATCACTTGGACGAAGACTTCTCTGAATGCCACAACCTCGCAGAGTCGCACCCCGAAAAGCTCACTGAGATGATCGAGCTGTTCTGGTCTGAAGCGGAAAAATACGGCGTGCTGCCTATCGAAACAAACCAGAACACGGGCTTGTTTGCAGGCAGACCCCAACCTGGAACTCCAAGAGCTAGGGAACATTTCGTTTATTTCCCCCCTCTAGACCGAATTCCAACCGATAGTACACCGCCGTTTGGTGCCCGCTCCTGGGATCTCGAAGCGCGTCTGCAATGCAAGAATGAGCCTGAAGGTGCATTGCTCGCCGTTGGCACCGTGAATAATGGCTTGTGTATCTACTTCAAAGAGGGGCACCTTGTTTACGACCACAACGCCTTCACTGAGCACACGGTCATTCGGTCTACCAAGCCAGTACCAACCGGGGATGTGATGATCTCAGTCAGTCAACAACGCGTCTCCCGCGGACCAGCGCGCGTGATGCTTAAAATTAATGATGAAGTCGTCGGCGAAGGCATGGTGCCGAACGTTCCCGTAATGATTAGTTCTATTGGCATGGATATCGGTAGCAATCCGACCGGGGTGTCTGAAGCGTTTAATGCGCCCTTCCCTTTTAATGGCAAGATCCAAAGAATCGATATTGAGACGACTCGCGCACTGCGCCCAGACGATGAACTTGCCATCGAGCTAGAGCAAGCGTTACGCACCCAGTGAGCGCAAATAGCACTTAACCCTTAAGACTCTCACCAGTGACAACCTAAACAAACGACGGACATAAATGTGAGACAAGCACCCATCGATTACATCGAGCGCACCCGCGCTCAGTATGATGCGTTAGGCTTCCCGCCCTACGCGTGGATTAACCAAAAGGATGAGCCCCCTCCTTTTGAGCCGCTTTCAAAACCTGTTAGCGAGATGCGAGTCGCGTTGATTGCCTCAGGCGGTATCTACAAACGCGGACAAATTGCATTTCATCATCGAGACGACACAAGCTTTCGAATGATTGACACGACAGAACCCAGTGAAACGTTACGTGCCTCTCATTTCGCCTACGACATGACCGCAGCTCGGCAAAACATCAATGCTGTTTTCCCAGTTGATACCTTGCAGACGCTCGTGGCTAGGAGCGAGGTTGGCCAACTTGCGCGGCGTGCCTACACCTTCATGGGAGGCATTTACTCGGCGCGGAAAGTAAGAGATTCGCTTGCACCAGCGCTGCGCAATGCACTGCACGATGACGAGGTTGACCTCGCGATCCTTGTGCCTGCTTGACCTGTGTGTCATCAGTCCGTGGGACTGATCGCTAGACACCTTGAAGCCTCTGGGTTACCCACCTTGTGTTTCTCAGCCGCCCACTCCATTACTAAGGCTGTCAATCCGCCGAGGTCCGTCTTCCTCGACTTTCCTCTGGGCCAAACCTGCGGCAGGCCTGATGACGCCAATGAGCGGCTAGCGATCATGCGTGCCGCGCTCAGATTCGTCGAAATGCTGGGGCCTAGCGAGATCGCCACATTGCCGTTCAACTACGGTGAGTCAGATGATTGGAAAGATACTGTGATGCGGCCAAAGGCCACGGCAACCGGTGAAGAAGCGGTTGATGACTTTAGGACAGATCGTTTCGAAACCCCTCAGTATCAAGACCCGGCTGACGAAATAGCAGCAGACCCTAACTGTCCGACGTGTATTTTTGTTGATTAGCGAGCAATTGTAATCAACACGCACTGCCCTACCAGGACCATGACATGACATCAGCGGCGAAGGCAGCTAGTCGCACCACCTGTCCATAGAGGGGGGAACAAACTCTCTATATCGATTGATATTCAATGCTATTCGATGGGTACTCGAGCAGAAACACAATGCCGCTTGGCGCCCGGGGAGGCTAAAGGGCAAGGCCGGCCAATAGCGAAACTGGGGGTGCGAAAAAGGCGACAACCTAACTCACGGGAACAAAAGATCGAGCTGCTAATTGCACAGAAACACGATACGCTCTGCATTGGTTGAGACCGGGGATGTGAGGTGGGACGGGATTTTTCAAAAGCCTATTTAGTGTGGGTGCTGTTTGTTTTTACCCTGGCCTCGACGCTATCCATCATTGACCGCCAAATCATTAACGTTATGATCGGGCCAATCAAAAGAGACTTAGGCGGCATTTCTGATACTCAAGTCTCGCTGATCATGGGCTTTGCATTTGCGCTTTTTTACACGCTCATGACATTTCCAGCCGGACGCCTGTCAGACCGGTTCCACCGAATAAAAATCATGTCCGTGGGTATCGCCGCATGGAGTTTTATGACCATGCTCTGTGGCCTCGCTAGCCAATATTGGCAGTTGTTCCTTGCCAGGATGGGTGTAGGCGTTGGTGAAGCAACCCTTGGACCGGCCTCCAATTCTGCCCTTGCAGACTATTTCTCGCCTGCCCAACTGCCCATCGCCGTCGGCGTAGTCGCTGCAGCTCCATTCATTGGCCAGGGTCTCGCCAATATTGCGGGCGGGCCGCTCATCGACTATCTGGAAGCCACTCCCAACTACGTGCTCCCTGTCGTGGGTGAACTGTTCTCATGGCAAATGGTACTCATCATCGTCGGAGCGCCTGGTCTCTTTGTCGCATTATTGATGTGGTGGCTCATCGAACCTGAACGCAAAAATAAGGTCAGGAGTGACGATCAGTCTGTTCCACTTTCGCAAGTATGGGCCTTCATTAATGAGCGGCGGATGTTCTTCTTCCTCGTTTTCTTAGGCTATCTCTGCCTTGCGACTCAAGGCTGGTCGCTATTCAGTTGGCTGGTTGAATTCTATGTCCGGAATCACGGATGGACGAGAACAGAGATAGGCTTGTCCTACGGGACCATCGCCATGGTGGTAGGAATCGCAGGCAGTATTGCCGGCGGGGTTATCGCCAGCGTGTACATTAAGCGCGGCAAAACGGATGCAACCTTGCGAGTGGTGTGGCTGAGCACCCTCATCCTCTTCCCCATGGCCGCTTTTCTGACGTTGACCGAAGATGCCTACCTCGCCCTTTGGATGTTGATCCCAGTCACGTTCTGCATGTCGATGCCGCCAGGGCTCATTATCGCAACCCTCCAAACCATCG
>CAJXDD010000196.1:0-5722 GCA_913052075.1 uncultured Gammaproteobacteria bacterium | reverse complement strand
AAGTTCCAAGAGGATATCGAGGCCGTTGAGGCAGAACTCGCGATGCTGACCAACAAAGCGACCAAGACCGACTAATGGAAAAGACCCTAGTCGACTTCGTCAAAGTATTGCGAACCGCCGAAGTCAAAGTTTCGCCTGCAGAAACATTAGATGCGATGTCCGCTCTACCGATTGTGGGCTACGAGGACCGCACGCTATTTAAGAACGCATTGTCGATTCTCCTGTCGAAGAATCCCGAGGAGAAAGAGGCATTTGACGCCTGTTTTGATCGATTCTTTACCGCTGAGGATCTCGCGGCATTTGCCGAAGATGGGCCGATGTCAAACCCAGATGACTCATCCAGCGATGATACTGCTGGAGACGCATTCGATGATGAAGCCTCAAGCGAGCAGCAAAGTGGCGGGGATCGAACACAAAAAGGTCAAGGTGGCGGCGGTGGCGGCGGCTCACGCAGCGAATCAGAAGCTGAGATGGATGCGCCCATCGATGAGTCTATGGAACCAAGCTCCGCACTGGGTCAGCTGCTATTACAAGGGTCTAGAAGTGAGCAGATGGTGACACTGGCTGAAGCGGGACGCACCGCAGAAGTCAATCAAATTGTCGTCTTCACCCAGAAAGGCCTCTACACTCGCAAAATCATGGAAGCGATGGGTCTCAAAGACCTGCAGGAAGAGATCTCGGAATTACAGAAAGCGGGAGGCCTCCCAAGACTGGGCCTTGCTACCCGCCTGAAACGGGCACGGGACCTACTTCGCGATCAGGTACGCGATTATGTGGAGCGCCAGTTTATGCTCCATGCAGATGAGCATGGTAAGCAATTACGCGAAGAGCTGCTGAAAAAAGTCAAACTAAGCAACCTTGAGAAACGCAACTTCAAGGATGTGCAGGAAATTGTTTTCAAAATGGCGAAGAAATTGATCGCCATTCACTCCAAGCGCCGGAAAACCTATCGCAGAGGTCAGATCGATATTCGCAAGACGCTGCGAAACAATATGCAGTATGACGGAAACTTGTTTGATCTCCGCTGGAAATCATCGAAAGTTGATCGACCTAAAGTCATGTGTATTTGCGACTGTAGTGGCTCCGTCAGCAACTACTCTCGATTTTTGCTGATGTTTTTGTACAGTCTGGCTGAAATTATCCCTAAGGTTCGCTCGTTTGCATTCTCCTCAGACCTCGGAGAGGTCACCGATATTTTTCAGCGAAGCTCCCTTGAGGATGCGATGGCGAAAACAATGCGCGACTACGGTAATGGTTCGACCGACTACGGCCAGATGCTCATGGACTTCAAACGCCGCTGCATGGATGACGTCAACAATAAGACGACCATCATTATCTTGGGCGATGCACGCAACAACTATGGCGACCCCAAGAGCGAGATTCTTCGGGAAATGTACGAAAAGTCGAAGCGCGTTATTTGGCTGAACCCCGAGCCCCGCTCTAATTGGACGGTGGGCGACGCCGAAATGAAGAAATACGCTCCTTGCTGCCACCAGACAGAAGTGTGTAACTCACTAACCCACCTAGAGCGCGTAGTCGCAAATCTGTTGAAATACTCTACCTGATCATCTGACTGCCACTCCCATTACCAAAGGTCGCGCGACTTGCTGACGTACCATCAGCACGTATTTGCAAACCCTCCCCAGTACTAAAGCCGATCGCTCGAACGCACCCAGACTCGCGCTGAGCGTTGTCTCTGAAGATCATCTAATTCATCGACCTTGCATGCTAGAATCTCCGCCTCATCCAAGACACATCACCCCCATGCGCAACCTAGTCCTACTTGCCGCTGTAGTAGCTTCCCTCCTCTCCATTCATGCTGAGGCCGCATCAGTCGACGCTGAGAGCCAAACCATCACAATTGCCCTTGCGCAAGAGCCTCCACAGCTGAATGGCATGAAAGCCACCGATCAGGTCTCGATACGTGTTCTTAGCCATTCCATGGAGGGGCTAACGCGTTACGACCGGCGCGGAAACCTAGCGCCAGGCGTCGCAACCCGGTGGGAGGTTGATGATAAGAAGGCGACCTTTTGGCTGAGAGAAGACGCGAAGTGGAGTAACGGTGATCCTGTGACCGCCCATGACTTTGTCTTTGCCTGGAGAACCGTTGTAACTCCGAGCACGGCATCGGAATACGCCTTTATCCTGTACCCCGTCAAGAATGCCGAAGCCATAAATCGCGGCGAACGTCCAGCCAGTGATTTGGGGGTTCGCGCAGTGGATGATTACACGTTGGAAGTGAAGCTCGAACGGCCGACTGCCTATTTCATCAAACTCACGGCGTTCGTGAGTTACTTCCCTGTGCAACAAGCGTTCTACGAATCGACCAACGGCACTTACGGCGCTGATGCAGACAAGCTGTTATACAACGGTGCCTTTCGCATCAGCGATTGGGTTCACAGCGCGTCGCTTACCATGCTGAAGAATGAGCAATATTGGAACAGAGACTCGATCGCCCTCAACAAGTTGGATTTCGCTTACATAACGGCCGACACCCGTGCGAGGCTGAATTTATTCGTCGACAATGAAATCGCCTACACGCAACTTGATGGTGAGACGTATAAAGATGCCCTCGCGAACAAGCTCCGAATTCGTAACTTCGTAACTGGTAGTGTTTTTTTCCTTGAGTTCAATCACCGCGAAGACCGAGTAACCGACAACTTAAACCTTCGGCGCGCACTTGCAGCGGCCTTCGATCCCGAGGAACTGGTGAACCGAGTGCTTCAGCAGCCCGGTAATTTGCCTGGCAAGAGCCTCTTTCCAACTTGGCTCCAAGGCGTTGAAGGCAAATTCCGAGATGAGTATCCAGCAACTGAACCAACCCCGAATATCGAGCAAGCCAAAGCGTACCTTGAAGCTGCCAAGGCCGAACTCGGGGTTGATCAAATTCCACCCCTTGCACTCCTTGTGTCAGACAGTCCCACAGCAACCAAACAGGCAGAGTACTTCCAGGGCCTCTACAAATCGAAACTAGGGATCGACATCCGCATCGATGTGCAAACCTTCAAACAGCGACTGGCAAAGATGACCGCTGGGGACTTTGATATTGTTGGTGCCGGCTGGGGGCCAGATTTTGACGACATCATGACATTTGGAGATCTATTTGCGAGCTGGAACCTCAATAACAGGGGTCGATATAACAATCCCGAGTATGACGCAGCGGTTCGTGTTGCTATGAATTCAACCGATCCACGCACGCGGATGGACGCCATGGCGAAAGCCCAATCGATCATCGAGGAGGACGTGGTTGTCATTCCCATCTATGAGCAAGGCGTGATTTATCTTCTACACCCCAAGGTCCGGGGTGTTCGGCGGACGGTTGTCGGCGGCGACCCAGACTTCACTCACGCCCGGGTCATCCCCTAAGCCTACCATGGGCCGATATATTCTCGAGCGGCTGGTAGGCGGCGTAATTACCGTTTGGTTTATCGCTACCGCTACCTTTTTCGCCATGCACGCCGTGCCAGGTGACCCTTTGATGAACGAAAAAGCGGCCACACCCGAGATTCGCGCCAATTTAGCAAAACAATACGGACTAGACCGCCCACTACCTGAGCAATACGTGATTTTCCTCAGCAACATGGTCCGAGGTGATTTTGGTATCTCGTTCACTCAGCAAAACCGCAGAGTGAACGACATCATCAGAGATCACTTCCCTGTGTCGGCCCTACTCGGGGTACTCGCCATTGGAATTGCCGCAGCTGGAGGCATTGTTTGGGGCGCGATTACCGCGCTGTACCGAAACCGCTTACCCGACGTCGTGATTATGTCGCTCGTCATTTTATGTATTTCTGTGCCGAGCTTCGTCTTCGCTGCCCTTGGCCAGCTTGCGCTAGTCAACGTCAATCAATGGTTCGGGGTATCCATTTTGCCGGTGGCGGGCTGGGGCACCATTGCTCATATGCTCATGCCCGCACTAGTTCTTGGTCTTGGCACCATGGCTTTGCTGACCCGACTCATGCGGTCGTCAATGCTTGATGTCATCAACGAAGATTATGTTCGCACTGCAAAAGCCAAAGGGCTCAGCAAGACAAGAATTTTTACCCATCATCAATTACGGAACGCTATCCTTCCAGTCGTGACAGTCCTAGGCCCTCAGGTCGCGGCAATTACCACAGGCGGATTCGTTGTCGAGATGATCTTCGCGATTCCCGGCTTGGGCCGCTATTTTGTTCAAGCCGTGCAGCAGCTCGATTACACGGTCATTATGGGAACGACGGTATTTTACGGCGCTTTTCTTGTGTTTATGGTGATCGTCGTCGACATCCTCTACGGGTTCATTGACCCTAGGGTGCGACTCAAATGACCTCGCTCAAGCTATCAGCAGAAGACTTTGCGCCAGCGCCTCCAGCGTCCGATGCCGAGCGGATCGCCCGCCCGTCGCTCTCCTACTGGGAAGACGCCTGGCAACGGCTAAAGCAAAACACTCGAGCTCTGATTTCTCTATACATCGTGATCGCGCTCGCCGCGTTCACGCTGATCGGCCCACTGCTATGGACGATCGACCCTAGCCAACAAGATCTCAATCAGATCTCTCAAGCACCTGGCCTGCCCAAAAACGCCATTCTGGTCGAAGACCGATCCACGTGGTCTGCACCGGTTGATGAGCGCCATCCAGAGGCACCGAGCGGTTACCCCGACACCCTTGAATCAGTCACTAATCTGCGCCTCGACGACGAACCCACTACGCACTATGTCAGGCTCGTTTGGTCTCCTGTGCAAGATGCTGGTGGCTACGCCGTCTATCGCAATAACACCGAACCAGAGGGCATGTTTAATCTAGGGTTACCGCTGTCGACGCTGACTGCAGGCAACATCACGGGCTATGAGGACAGACTCAATCTCAATAGCGAGACTTACTACTACTCGATCGTTACCACCGATGGATTTGATGAGTTTGATAGCGTGCAAACCATTGAAGTGACACCTACTCAATCCATTCGCGTTAGTGAAGCCATTAGCAGAAACTTGATCGGCGCCGAGGACGCGAACCCAGGCGATCGGGTTACCCTATCTTTTCATCCGTTTGGAACGGACTACCTGGGCAGGGATATGCTTGCCCGTCTTATGGAGGGCGCCCGGGTGTCCTTATTCATCGGCCTTGTCGCGCCGCTGATCTATGTACTCATTGGCATCATCTATGGCGGTTTCGCCGGATATTTTGGTGGTCGCTTTGATCAGGTGCTGATGCGCTTTGCAGACTTTGTCGTCGCCCTCCCGTTTTTGCTGTTCATGATTTTGTTCAAAATCGCCTTTGGTATCGGGCCAGGTGAAAACGGTATATTCCCCATGCTGCTCGCATTGATTCTTCTTCTGTGGCCTGCGACCGCAAGGCTAGTCAGAGGGCAAGTGCTACAAATCAGAGAGCAAGGCTACATTGAAGCGGCGAGGCTGCTTGGCGCGAGCCCGAGCTATATCATCTTCCGCCACATTCTGCCAAATACGGTGGGCGTGATCTTGGTGACGCTAACCTTTGCTGTGCCGTCTGCGATTTTCACCGAAGCCTTCCTGTCCTTTATTGGAATGGGGGTTGCACCGCCTACTCCATCCTGGGGCTCCATGTGCAACGAGGGCGTGAAGACTATGCTCAGTCACCCGCACGAATTGTTTTTCCCCGCGCTATTTATCAGCATCACCGTCCTCGCCTTCAATCTCTTGGGCGATGGTTTATCTGAAGCGTTGGACTCGCGTATGCGGGCGAGGAGCTAGCGATGACGTTGCT
>CAJXDD010000195.1:0-5748 GCA_913052075.1 uncultured Gammaproteobacteria bacterium | reverse complement strand
CGTCTCTCGCCAAAGTGGCTTCGAAGGCATTCCGTAATGGCTCTATGAATGAAAACGCGTGGCGCCGCCAGGCCTTTAGTGAAGAGGAAGTCCTTCAATCGGCAATGTTGTCCTACCCATTGACCCAGTACATGTTCTGCTCCCCCGGCGAGGGAGGCGTGGCGCTGATCCTGGCTCGCGCAGATCAAGCCCATAAATATACCGATAAGCCGATTTTCCTTAAGTCTGCGGTGGTCCGATCTAGGCGCTATGGCAGTTTTGAGGTCTTGGCGCCGTCCCTGGCGCTTGATTTCAGCGATGGCCCAACAGTGGATGCCTCCAAGGCGGCCTTTGAGATGGCGGGCATTGGGCCAGAGGATATTGATGTTGCCCAACTGCAGGATACGGAGTCAGGCGCCGAAATCATGCATATGGCGGAAAATGGTTTCTGCGAGCACGGTGAACAAGAGGCAATGCTGGCGCGCGGAGACACGGAGATCGGCGGCAAGCTGCCCGTTAATACCGATGGTGGTTGTCTTGCTAATGGTGAGCCTGTTGGCGCATCGGGTTTGAGGCAAGTCTATGAGAACGTACTCCAGCTGCGAGGCGGTGCAGGCTCAAGGCAAGTCCCTAACGATCCGAAGGTGGCGTATACCCACGTCTATGGCGCGCCCGGTATTTCAGGGGTTACCATCCTCTCGACCTAACAGTCGCAGCCTTTTCGGGCTTTAGTTAGGGATAAAAAAGGCGGTCAACACCGCCTTTTTTTGTGGTTCAACAAATCTGTTTTATCAGCAGTTTGGATTGGTCTATGCGTCGCTATAGCGAGCAACCCTAGCGCACACCGGTTCGCTTAATCATCGAATCGTGCATACATTCGCTGAAGCGAGTCTGCCATGCTCTGGGGGTGCTCTGTTACTTCGAAGTTGGTAATGGTCTGCCAGTTCTCAGCAATGGTGTCGATCGTGACGGGAGCGTCCGCGGGAAAGAGATTCAGGCCCTCGGTGCGTTCCCATCGTAACTTCTTGTAGCTTCCAGCTGACGTTTCGAAAAAACTGCCTGATTCCTCGCAACTCGAGTGCGCGAGGTAGGCAACCAGTGGCGCAACGTATTCGGCTTTACGAATTTCTTTATCCCGCTCTGACCAATGGCCGCTGTTCATGGTGGTCGCGCCTACGGGCGCGACACAGTTGCACGTGATGTTTGATCGCCCACCTTCCATGCTGATAGATCTGGCGAGCCCATACATGCCCATCTTGGCCGCAGCATAGTTGGATTGCCCGAAATTCCCGTATAGCCCTGATGCGGACGAGATAAAAACGATTCGGCCTCCGCCAGCCGCTTCGAAATGCGGCCAAGCCGCCCGGGTCAGCTTAAATGCGGCGCTCAAATGAACGTCGATCACTTCCTGCCACTGTTCATCCGTCATTTTTCGGAGCGTCTTGTCGCGCACGAATCCTGCGTTGTGGATGATGGCGTCGAGTCGACCGAAACGTTCGACGACCGCCTCTATTAGCGAGTCTGGATGCTCGACCAGGCCTGCAAAGTGAGCGGCTTGGCCGCCACTGCCCGTAATCGTGTCGATCACGCCTGCATCGTCACTGGTGGTGCTGTTGACTGCAACAGTCGCACCACTTGCCCCAAGGCAAAGGGAAAACTCTCTTCCGAGTCCTCGCGTTCCACCGGTTACGAGTACGACCTGATTTTCAAAATTGATGGCCATTGGGCAATCCTTCAAGGGTGACAGGGTGATTAAGTGTGCATTATCAGCGGGTGATATTGCGCATTGATTCGCTGCGACAGGCCTTTACCTAATCATCATTCGTAGTGGTTCGGTAATCACCAAACTGTCCGTCTCTCTTTGAGAGTGCATCGGTGAGGCCTGCCGCTAATTCTTTGAAGTGGGCTCTCGTGGATTCAGTATGGAAGGCAAGTGCCTGGATTTCTGTGCCCGAGCGGATCGCAGCTCTGACACCCATCAGCTCCATTTGCCGGTGAACAGCACGTTTATTCATCTGTTGGAGGTCGGTGGGTACTTTGGCGATCCGTTCCGCAATTTCAAGCACACTTCGCTCTAGATCGTCGATAGGGTAGGCGCGATTGGCAAAGCCTTGCTCTGCTGCCTCAATGCCACTAATGGCATCTCCAGTTAGCATCATTTCCATAGCGTTTCGAAGACCCAGCAAGTGAGGAAAGAATTGATTGTCTGGCGGGCTCATGGAGCGTACTACGGGATATCCGATCATCGCATCTTCTGCGCAGTAGACGAGATCGCAAGACGTCGCAAGTTCGGTACCGCCTGCCAGGCAGTAACCGTGAACTTGAGCGATGACGGGTTTCGCAAGATCCCAAACGCGAAAGAACCCATCAACAACATGTCTTGCCCAATTGCCATCCCCAGGGGATGTGTGAAATGGCTGATTATCACGATTGTTGGCTTTGAGATCATAGCCTGCGCAAAAGGCCTTGCCCGCTCCGCGGATGATAGTCACTCGGACATTGGGATCTCGGTCATTGGATTCAAGCGTGCTGTACAGCTCCGCTCGGAGGACGTTGTTCAGCGCATTCCTGGAATCCGGGCGATTGAGAGTGATTCGAGATACATTGTGGCGTGGGGTATCAACAATAATGTGTTGGTAATCAGTCATGGCTCAGTCCTCTACGGTCTTTTTCGGCTGCGAGCCGTACCGTGTCCGCTTCAAGGGGCTTTGCGAGCTGTGACTCATCAATGGTCCCGAGCGTGTGTGCGCGCATCTTAGCGCCATCGTAGGTAATCCACTTTTCAGGCACGACTTCGATCACAATCCGTAGGGGAGAGTCCAGCATGTCTTCAAAGGCTTTCACTTCTTCGGGTGTTGATCTAAGCGCGCTCGCAAGCTCGGGGTAAAACCACTCCTTCAATGCTTTGTCGTCGTGAATTTTGGCGCGGCCCTTAATGGTGATGGATTTGCCGGCATCGAGTGACGTACCTTTCGATGTAATGACCACTGATGACTTAGGATTTCTGCGTAGGGCTGAGACTCGATGTCGATGCGCGGCTGCCGTGATCCATATGCTGCCCTTACGCCAAATATAGGAATGGATGACGCCCATCGGCCATTCATCTTGGGTGCACCAGTTCAGTACACACTCCTTTTGTTCGAGAAGCATGGCCTCCCGAACGTCATCGTCCAAGGTGTAGATGGAAACCACCTCATGGTTTTCGGCTTTATTCATTTTTAAGATTCTCCTTCATTAGTGCGGTCGAGCATCTCTGCGATGGGGTCGACTGGCGCCCGAAAAAGCGATGCCAGCTCGCTATCTGAGGTTTCAAGTAGTTGATCCACCCAAGCATGAAAACGAGCACCGCCACTTTCATTCTTACCGAATGTCACCATTTTTCGTGCGCCTGAGGCAAGTGCAACTTGCTGCCGTATGCCAGTGGCGTAATCCTCTTGCTCGACTACGTAGCGCAGGAACTTAAACTGCTCAGCGGCGCTTTGGCTCGCTGCTTCGTCGGGGGTGTTCCTTAGCAAGTAGTGTTGAATCGTCACTGATTCTGAGGGAGTAGCTCCCGGGAAAAGCTGAGAGAGCAGCACTCCGCCACCACCGCCATCGAAGCCCGCGATTGAGATGTGCGGAAAGATCGTCCATACGCCTCCCATCAATGCATCAAGCGGCCATTCATCCTCGTCAATCTGTTCGTAATCGAGTAAAGATGGATTCGGACCAGACACTCTTTGGTGCGGACCAAAAGGATAATAGTTGGCACGATGCGGAAAACTCGAGCCAAAAGTTTCTTTATGGAGGATCGGCAAGTGGTAGATGTCGAGATAACCGTCGTAAGCGATCTTCCAATTGGGTCCCTCAACCATCTGGCTATCAAAGTGATGCCACCCCTCGAACCCGAAACCTTGAAGCATCTGGTCATACCCACATAAGAAATCGTCGATGGAAAGGCTAGGATTTGGGTCAAGATGTACCCAAATGAGGCCGGCGCGCTCAAGGCACGGTAGCGATCTCAGCGAGTAGCAGGTTCTATCGACTTCGCCAAAGTCGCGTTCGGCAAAAACCCCGATGAGCTCACCATCATGGTTATAACTCCAGGCATGGTAAGGGCACGTTAACCGATGGCTGCTGCCCCTACCCTCCGGCATGATCTGCGCGCCCCGATGGCTACACACGTTAAAAAAGGCGCGCACTGCGCCGTTTTCTCCACGAGCAATAAGAATCGGCACGCCTAGGATAGTCATCGCTTTGTAATCATGCGTGTTGGGAAGCTCCGCGGTCGTGGCCAGCATCAGAGGTAGCCGTTTGAAAATGAGATCCACCTCTTGTCGCCAGCGTTCTTCGTCAACGTAGTGATCAGCAGGAACCTCATAGTGCGTCGTCATCTGCTGAATGGTGCCTGCCTTAGCGTGGGCAAGATCGGCCCGAGCGGTTTTGAGGAGAGTTTGTCGATCCATTTCCGAATTCCTTTGAAGAGGGTGCGCGTACTTCACAAGCCCCTGTCGGTCGGGACATGCGGTTGCATCATAGATGCTTGACCGATCTGTCATTAAACCGGCAAGCTTGACGGTTTTCAACGCAGGCAAAGGGGACGAAAGGATGAGTGTATTCGACTTGACTGGGGAGACGGCCGTAGTTACGGGTGCTGGACGGGGCATCGGTGAGGGTATCGCGAAAGTGCTCGCAAATGCGGGCGCGAATGTAGTCTGCGCCGCTCGAAGGGAGCACGAAATCAAGCGAGTTGCGGATGAAATCAACGCGTCTGGGGGTAAGGCAATCGCTTGCGCGACGGACGTAACTGACGTTGCCGCTGTTGAACGGTTGGCGGATGCAGCCTTGAGCGAATACGGAACACTCAATATGTGGGTGAATAATGCCGGGGGGTCGCCAACGCAGGCGCCACTCGTCGATATTGAACCCGCGGAGTGGGAGCGAACCCTACTGCTCAACCTTACAGCGGTGTGGCATTGCACGCGGGTTGCGGCGCAGAAAATGGACGAGGGGCGTGTGTTAAATATCTCGTCGCTCGCCGCTGAGGATGTGATTCCAGGAAGCGGGCACTATTCGGCCGCGAAAGCAGGGGTCAATATGCTGACTAAAACCTTCGCCAAAGAATTAGGCCCACGCATACGAGTGAATTGCATTATGCCGGGGGCGGTTCCCACTGAGATCATGATGGAGGCGCTTAGTCTGAAAGAAGATGACTTGCCGGGCCTCGAGAAGATGCTGAGGTTACCCGCCGGCCGTCTTGGAACACCAGAAGATCTAGGCATGGCAGCACTTTACTTGCTGTCGCGGGAAGCCGCGTGGGTCACGGGTCAGAATATTCGCGTGTCCGGAGGCCACTAATGAAGCTCCAGCGAGTCGTACTAAAGGAATACCCCAAAGGGGAATTACAAGCAGAGCATATGGCGATCATTGAAGAGGCCATACCCGAACTTGCCGAAGATCAAGTGCTGCTTCAAGTAGAGCATTTATCGATCGATGCGTTTATTCGAACGACCTTTAACGAAGGGGCATTTCATGGCACTGCGGACCTGGGTCAGCCGATTGTCGCTTTGGGTATTGGCCGAGTTTTTGACTCTAGATTCGACGGACTCAATCAAGGTGACGCGGTATTTGGACCGATGGGCGCTCAGACCCATGCGGTGCTGCCCGGAGCGATGTTGCAGAAGATCGATGAGGATGAATTGCCGGCTCGAGCGCACTTAGGTGTGCTCGGAGTGACAACGGGGCTTACCGCTTATGCTGGAATCGTTCGTGTCGGAGAAGTGCAAGCGA
>CAJXDD010000194.1:0-5853 GCA_913052075.1 uncultured Gammaproteobacteria bacterium | reverse complement strand
TAAAAGCGTCATTAGCGCGGCGCCCGGCACGCTAAAGGTCGTCATCAGGACATACACTAATGAAAACGCAATTGCGCTGAGCACCGGCTCGCTAGAAACCCAATCGCCCAGCACTACCTGTTGGGTTTTCAAGTTGCTGAGGGTCAAAAGGTCTTGAAGCCCAAGCGCCCATGCCATCAGTAAAGCGCCCAGCACTACCAGGCCAGCTATCCATTTATTCATACCGTTTCACACTGTGTCCGCCGAATGATCGCTCTGCCCAACCATCGCCTATACCTTGTCGGCCGTTAAACACGCCCCGCCCAAGCAGGCGCTGATCAGGTCCAGGTCAATCAGGCCCGCCGATGCTTCTGTCACTCCAAAAGATTGCCACTCAATTGCCAGCCGTTTTTTCGCCGCTCTTCTTTACGCCCTTTCGCCGCTCTTTTCACTACGCTTTTCACCACCCTTTTTACTAGCGCGCCTCTGGAGAAATGACTCGGCTATCCGTAGCTAATCGCTACCGTCACCTTCATTGACTGATTAACTTGATCGCCTCCCCATCTGTGCAGAACCCCCAAAAGCGTCCTGCCTTACGCGAGGCTAGCATCTTAAAAGCCTCTCTCTGAACGCTATCACTCGCTAGAACTGAGGTACCCAAGTCGATTTCCGGCGTTCAGATTAACGCACCCTGCTATCATTCGTTATCTGGGTCGTTCTACTTTGTGCAACCAATCTCTGGGCAAGTGCACTTGCAACCGCGCAAATTGTACGCATCCTCCCGATACGATAGCCACCGCAGGGTGACAAACATCAACTGGCGAGCAAGGCTCGGTTATACTTAAAGCCCATCTCTAAACGGATCTCATCATGCGCCAACGCGACTGGTCCACGCTCGAATCATTGTCCCGTTCACGACCCTCGGTGGCGGAAGCAGTTGCAAGTGACGAGTGGATCGCGATGAGTGAGGTGCAATTAGGCGACCTGACATTCAACTTCAACCACCATCAAATAAGCCCCTCAATTTTTAAAGCGCTCGTCCAGGCGCTGGACGACTCACCCTTTAACAGCCTCAGGCAGGGGATGTTTGAGGGTCAGACCATCAACCTGACCGAGCAACGAGCCGTTGGGCACACCCGCATCCGAAAAAAAACATTCCTTGGCAACGACCCCACTCAACAAGCCCTCAAGCGATTCAGCGAATCGATCCGCAAGGGAGAGCGTCACGGCTCGAGCGGCCGACCATTTGAGCACATCGTGAATATCGGCATCGGCGGTTCTGACTTTGGCCCGCGCCTTCTTTGCGACGCTCTGCAGGACGATCCAGCAGCCCAGTTTTCCATGCACTTCGTCGCCAATATCGATGGCGCAGATCTCTCGAGAACGCTGGCTAAATGCGACCCAGAAACAACGCTTTTCATTATCGTAAGCAAAACGTTTACAACCCTTGAAACGCTGGACAACGCATCAAGAGCTAGGACCTGGCTCAAGTCTAAGCTCGACCCTGAGGCCAACATCGACGCTCACTTTGCGGCGGTTACGGTGGCGGTCGACAAGTCCTCTCAGTTTGGTATACCCGAGGACGCAACATTTGGGTTCAGCGAGGATATCGGTGGACGATATTCATTATGGTCGAGCGTTGGCTTAGCCATCAGTCTTCATCTCGGCTACGACCGTTTCGAGCGCCTACTAGCAGGCGCTGAACTCATCGATCGCCATTTTGCAGACAGCCCGCCCGAAAGGAACATTCCAGTCATCATGGCCCTGCTCGCCTTTTGGTACGGGACAGTGCTTGGCGCTGAGACGGCGGCCATCATCCCTTATAGCCAACGATTGTCGCTACTACCCTCTTTTTTGCAGCAGCTTGAGATGGAGAGTCTTGGCAAGTCTGCTAGTAGAGAGGGAGAGCCGTTGACCTACCAAACCGGGACCGTGATTTGGGGTCAACCAGGAACCAACGCACAACACGCGTTTTTCCAGCTGCTCCACCAAGGGCGCCTGCTGATCCCCGTGGACTTCATTGGATTCACTGAGGTCGAGACGGATCTGAGCGAACAGCAGCGACTCCTCAATCAGAATCTAGTCGCACAGATGAGTGCGCTGGCTTTTGGTGATCACTCATCGGATCAACACCGGCATTACCCAGGCAATCGCCCCTCGTCGGCCCTGATATTTAGTCGATACGATGCAGCATCCCTTGGCCAGCTCATTGCCCTCTATGAGCACAAGGTCTTTACGCTCGCGGCGCTCTTCAATATCAATGCCTTCGACCAATGGGGAGTCGAACTGGGCAAAAGACTAGCTCGCAATCTGAGCCAAGGGCGGGCAGAGCAGCCCAGTATCCAACGCATCATGGAACGATTAACCCCCGGCCAATGACTGTCCTATTTGAAGTCAATAAGGCTGGAAAACACTACGAAGTCCGACAAGCTGGTGCCTCACTTCGACTCTATACCAACGGCGCTTTTCACTCACAGTGGAACAAGTCCCACGTTTTTGGCGGCGCCGTCTGGGATCTCTTAAGCTTGCCGGTTCTTCTTCGGGCGAAACCAGCTGATCATATCCTCATGCTGGGTGTGGGGGGCGGCGCCAGTCTCAACCAGTTACGATTTCTCTTGCCAAACGTCGAACTTACAGGCGTAGACATTGATGCTATGCATCTTGGTCTTGCTAAGGACTATTTTGGTATCAACCATCCCCGTACACGGCTGGTTCACCAGGATGCCTTGGCGTTTGTCGATCAAAACCAAGAAAGATTCAATGTTGTAATCGATGATCTCTATTCCGATGCACCAGGGGACCCAGTCCACCCAGCGAAAAACGAGTCGGTTTGGACTGAACGTACGCTTTCATTGCTTCTCCCGGACGGCCTCTTGATCAAAAATCATCTGGATGTACCCTCAGCAAGGCGTTGGCTCAACTTGCACCGTCCATTGATTAAACGCACATTCACGAATGGCCTGAATTTCTCAGCTAGCGGCTACAGCAATGTAGTGACCGCTCTATTTAGCAATCATTCCTCAAAAAAGAACGCTTCGCTGTCGCTGATCAAGACCGCACTCGATGACTATGGCTTGTCCTCAACAGGCAAACGATCGCTTTCCAGAATCCAAGTGAAACGTGTGAGTCTCTAATCGTTCAGGGACAAAATAAGAAAGCTGGGCTGCCTAATTGCTTCGTCGTCAGTCACGCAGGAACACAGGCGGGTGTGGCATACTGGTGGCGTGTCTAGTCAACGCCCCAACATTCTCTTCATCACTGCCGATCAGTGGCGGGGAGACTGCCTATCCCTGTTAGGCCATCGAGTACAAACGCCAAACCTCGATGCGCTCGCGGCCGAAGGCACACTGTTTGAGCGCCACTTTGCCAATGCTGTTCCTTGCGGCCCATCAAGAGCAAGTTTGCATACGGGGATGTATTTACAAAACCATCGCTCAGGCACCAATGGAACACCGCTAGATCACCGATTTGATAACTGGGCGCTCCAGCTTCGAAGCATTGGCTATACGCCCAGTCTATTTGGCTACACCGACACGGCACTCGACCCTCGATTCGTTGACGCCACCGATCCAAGACTGAGGACCTACGAGGGGCTTTTACCTGGCATCGAACCAATCGTCGAGATGGGCACTTTCCCGGACGCTTGGGCAGCCTGGCTACAGGAAAAAGGCTATGCCATCCCAGAGCCCAACTGGCGGCTGTATACCAAAAAGCAAGACGTTCCAGAATTCGAGGCAGGCGGACGCTTTGCGGCTCCGCTTGCAATCCCCAAGGAACACCACGATACAACCTTCATGGTGGATAAGGTGCTTGAGTATGTGATGCCCCAGTCAGACCCTTGGTGCGTCCATCTTTCACTGTTACGGCCACACCCCCCTTGGGTAGCCCCCTTCCCCTACAACGAACTCTATGATCCAAGATTGCTAGGCGGTTTTAATCGAGCCCCATCAATTGAGATAGAGGCGAATCAACATCCGTTTCTAGCAGCAATGCTCAAGAAATCGCACTATCGCGCTCCAAACGACCAAAAAATGGCCAGACTGCGCGCTAGCTACTTCGGTCTTATGAGCGAGGTCGATACCCAATTGGGCCGACTGTTTAACGAGCTAAAACAAGGCCGTCATTGGGACAACACCTTAGTTATTTTTACCTCGGACCATGGTGAGCAACTGGGGCATCACCATTTACTCGGCAAATTGGGATACTTCGACGACTCCTATCACGTCCCGTTAATCGTTCGTCTACCCGCATCCCTTGAACAAGATAGCCGCCCAAACCGAGTCGGTGCTTTCACTGAGCACGTCGACATCATGCCCACCCTTCTCGAGGCGGTAGGCTTAGCCGCCCCCGTCCAGTGCGATGGCAAGTCGCTGCTCGGTCTACTGCACAACAAGGCTTCTTCAGCGAACTGGCGAAATGAAGCGCATTGGGAATATGACTTTAGAGACGTGACCAGCGGCGCCGATTTGGAACAAGCACTTAATCTGACCTTGCATCAGTGTTCATTAAACGTCCTGAGGGGAGACCGCTTTAAGTACGTACATTTTACGAGCTTACCGCCGTTACTCTTTGATCTAGCAGAGGACCCCCATGAAATGCGGGATGTCTCGAGACATCCGGAATATCACGCAGTGACGCTCGAATACACGCAGAAGTTACTGTCCTGGCGAATGAATCATGATGAGCAAACCCTGACCGAATATGCGCTGACGGATGACGGGGTTATGCATCGACGATCACCGCGTTATTAGCCCTAGAGTATGGAGAGCGATTCTCGTGAACGACAAACACCGAAACGACATTTACGGCGATAACCCCCACGGAGACAGTGCCTCGACTCCCGCCATACCCGCAGCAACCGTTGTTCTGTTACGAGAATCCAAGACCGGGATCGAGACGTTAATGCTTCACCGCACGTCCAAGGTGAGCTTTGGCGGCATGTGGGTATTCCCTGGCGGACGAATCGACCCGGAGGATCACGAAGGCACAGATAGCGAATTGGGGGCCGCGTATCACGCGGCGGCGCGCGAAACACTCGAAGAAACAAAGCTTTCAGTCGACCCCGACGCATTTGCCTACTTTGCGCACTGGACGCCCCCGCCTGGAACGCCAAAGCGTTATTCAACGTATTTTTTCGCGAGCCAGTTGCCCAACGAAACAAGTATTGAGGTGGATGGGGAAGAAATACAGGGACACGCTTGGATGTCACCCTCGCGAGCACTCAAGCGCCACGCAGCGGGCGAGATCGATCTAGCACCGCCGACTTGGGTGACGCTCTATCAATTAAGTCGACATGCCCCGCTTTCATCCCTCATGAAAAGACTGACCGAGCAAACTGTCAGAATCTACGAGACACACATTACGACAGACGAAGACGGCACGCGGATCGCGCTCTGGAGCGGGGATGCGGGTTATGAGTCGATGGATCCAAATGCGCCTGGGAGCCGACATCGTCTTTTGATGCAACCTGGAGGCTTTACATTCGAACACTCGGATTTGGATTACTAATCGCTACCCTTCTTGCCTTGCAGCAAATCTCAAAATCGGTGAACTAGCCGCGTTAAAACAAGCTAAGGTGCTCGCCAAGTTCATGATGAAACAGGTCAGGCTTCTCGTACTGGAGCCAGTGCCCACAATCACTGATCACTCTAAACCGTGTACCAGGATTGCGAGCAATCATTTCATCACCAATACCCGGAATATCAGGTAACGCGGGAGCATCGGCATCTCCGTACAGCACCGTTAGCGGGCAATGCAGTGCGCCAATGTGGTCAATGACAAGCGCGCTCGCATAGTACTGCGCACTATCAAAGCGTGCGAGTTGGTGGTTGATCTCATGCACGTGCAATGCGCATTGATCAATTCGATCATCCC
>CAJXDD010000193.1:0-5866 GCA_913052075.1 uncultured Gammaproteobacteria bacterium | reverse complement strand
GCAATGACCTCACCATCGCCGATATCGCCTTTGCGTGTGACCTTGGACAGTTTTTAAGAGAGCGACTGATGCACGCGTCTGTGGACGACCGTCGGTTTCCGCCCATCGCAGTGGAACTGCTAAACGCTTATCCGATGACCAAAGCCCATCTTCTCGGTCTCGGCCAAAAACCGCACTTTGCCGCTTGCTTTGGACGATTCCTCGACGGCCTGGACGACACCTAGCCGATACCGAGCCCCCAGCATCCAAGCGGGCGATTGCATTGCTCATAATTGGTTATCGAACGTCTTACGATCGCTGCAGTATCTGTGTGCCGTCTTTGCACCGCCTTTTCTACTTTCTTCAAAAAAGGCGTGCTCTACGCGTTGTTACCCGAGACTAGCCAATATCCGATCCGCATATTCGGCTCTAAAGAGCTGCTTGTTACCCGCGTAACCCCCTCCCGGATATCCTGCGAGCTGCTCCGCAATTGCCTTTGTCCGCTCAGCCAATTGCTCAGCCGGCACCACCTCATCAATGAAGCCCTTAGCCATCGCCTCATTAGGGCCATAGAGATGCGCACCAATCGCCACCTGGTCGATTTGATGGCGAGGCACTCTGTACTCGATGAGCTCGCTGGCAAATCGTGGAAGGGTCATTCCTATCGCTGACTCATTGGCGCCAATCTTGTATTGGCCATCCACGCCCACTCTTACGTCCGCCGCGAGTAACATGAATGCGCCCGCGGCAATGGCGTGGCCTGTCACTGCTGCGATCACCGGCTGCGGCAAGGTGAAGATGCGGTGCAGCATACGCCCGCCCTTATTCACCAGTGCTGAGGTAGCATCAGGCCCTTTTTTGAATTCCTCAAGATCAAATCCTGCTGAGAATTTGCCAGGCATGCCTTCAATGATGATCGCTTTTGCAGAGCCTTCTGCTTGGTCTAGCGCTTTATTCATGTCATCGACAAACGCATGGGACACCGCATTGGCTTTTCCGTCGTTCATACTAAGCGTTACGACTTGATTCTCTTCCTTGTAATTCAGCACTGTTTTCTTCTCCCGTTCTTACTGTTCTTACTGTTCTTGCAGTTTTAACCGTTTATTGTCCATTCTCATTTGTTGTCTGCTATTCACTCCCGATGACAAGCTGCCGCTCTTTTCCGCTCCACGCTCTGACAACGGGTCCTTTAGCCGGCAGACCTATTCACCATTATCAATGACGCGGTCATTCAAAGATTGAGCTACTAACTAGCCGAAAACCATATCAGGACCAACACGTGATCCATAGCTACCTCCCATGCCGTCGTGTTTGCTTGGCCGTCACGAATCGAGGCAGCCGATCAATCTAAGTCGACTACAGGTCTGGGGAAATGTTAAGTGGAAAACGACCCAATCACTCGCGTTGATTCACCACAATTAGGACATTCATCGCTTAGTCAGGCTAACATTACCGAGAGCTTTCAGCCGAGCGGTTATCATCGACTCATGTTGTTTATGATCAGTACCATGGCGCACGGCGGCTAACCGTAAGTGGCTAGGTAACTCAACGCAAGGAGAGCAGATTGGAGCTCTGTCAGATTAGTATGCCCTCCGAAGGTTAGATGCGACCAAGGGCACCGAAACCAGGGCAGGATCGAAAGCATCAATGCCCTCAACCCTGACGAGGAAATACCCCAACGCTTCTAGGCGTGAGTGTCACAAGATCAAAAAACAAAGCTTAAAAGAATAGATGGACGAGGAAAGGACTACTCAATGACCGAAGCAGAACGCAAAGACACACCAGAGCAAGCCGAATTTCGGGCGCACTGCCAAACTTGGCTGGAAAACAACCATCCAGGCACTCCTCCTGTACACATCCCGCAAGGAGCGCTCGAGCTTAGCGACCCTGCGGCTATGGACTGGCTCAAATCTTGGCAAAAATCAGCATACGATGCTGGCTTGATCGGCTGTGACTACCCCGTCGAGCACGGCGGCGGTGGCAAGGACAATTGCCAGGCTATTGCCAATCAAGAAATGCAGCGAGCCAAAACGCCCTATTTGCCGAACATCATCGGCATGGGTATGGCAGCCCCCACCATTTTTTTCCACGCCCAAGAGGAGGTCAAAGCCGAGCTATTACCCGGCCTACTCTCTGGTGAAGATATTTGGTGCCAAGGGTTCTCTGAACCAGGTGCCGGCTCAGACCTTGCGAATCAGCAGACCTTTGCTGAAAAGGATGGCGACAATTGGGTGATTAACGGTCACAAAGTGTGGACGTCCCTCGCCCACTTCGCCGATTGGATGATCCTGCTATGCCGCACGGATAAAGGCGATAAGTACAATGGGTTATCGTACTTTGTGGTTCCCATCAAAGAGAATCTTGGTAAGGGCGTTACGGTTCGACCGCTCATCAAAATGACCGGCGAAACGGGATTCAATGAAGTGCTGTTTGACGACCTTGTTATTTCTGATCGTTACCGACTCGACGAGGTCGGTGCTGGCTGGAAAGTCGCCATGACCACGCTCGCGCACGAGCGCGGCGCTGGCCCGCTGGTCACCCCTGCTTCAGGCGGCATGGCAACCAGTCAGGAGTCCGGCGTTTCAGTTGGCAGCATTTCCTCGATTGTCGATCTAGCGAAAAATCACGCGCGCCTCGATAAAACCGCGGCAGATGACCCCGTGATACGCGATGACATCATGAAAATGATGATTCGCCAGGAGGCTCAGCGCCAAAACAATCGCCGAAGCAGTGTTCCAGCGCTTACCGATCACCCCATGCGCATCCCGCTGCAGAGCAAGCTCGTAAGCACCGAAATCAATCAGGACCTTGCCGAAATAGCCTACCGGATCGAAGGCATCAGTAGCTCGCTCTACGTCAATGATGACAACGCTGCCGCGGGGGGGCAGTGGCAGCTTGCCTATATGAACAGCTTCGGCGTCACGATCGCGGCAGGCGCTAACGAAGTTCAACGCAATATTCTTGGCGAGCGGGTACTCGGCTTGCCCAAGTCGAAGTAGGAGGTCTCATGGCTGAACAACCCAAAAATTTCGGTTTCGGTGAAGATGAAACCATGCTCCGAGATTCCGCGAGAAAATTCTTTGAGGACCATAGCACCGCTGACAAGCTGCACCGACTGGTAGCAGAGGACTACCGAATTGATCGACCAAACGAATGTATTTGGGAGCCTCAATTGTGGCAGCAAATGGTGGAACTAGGCTGGACGGCGGCCTGTGTGCCTGAAGAAGCCGGAGGCCTTGGCATGCCAGTCGTCGCGGCCGTTGCGCTGGCCGAGGAAGTAGGACGAGCTGGCTGCCCCTCACCACTCCTCGCCACCATGGCTTCAACCTTTGTGCTGAGCGCATGCGGCACACCTCAAGCGATGGATGCACTAGGAACCATCGCTGAAGGTAAAGCGACAACCCTTGCGACTACCAATCAGAAAGGCTCATGGCAGTCGCAAGAAACCGACGTGCTGCTGCACGATGGCGTTTTAACCGGGCAAGCCTACTTCGTTCAAGACGCTCGTAAGTGCGATCAATTCTTGGTTTCTGCGCAAAGTGACGGCGGCATTGCCCTGGTCCTTGTTCAGGCCGACGCAAAAGGCCTGACCATTACACCTGATGCGATCATTGACCTGACGAGAGACCAAGCTCGACTGTCCTTTGATGGCGTTGAAGGAACCGTTGTCGCAGAGGCTGGACAAGGTAGCGCAGCACTCGACCAGGCGCTCGCTGCAAGATTGTGTCTCGTTTCCGCTGATATGGTTGGATCTGGCGAATGGCTATTGCAAACCACCACCGAATACGCCAAGACTCGCGTGCAGTTCGATCGCCCTCTTGGCTTTTTCCAGGCGGTGAAACACCCGCTGGTCAATGTGATGATTCAAATCGACAACGCCAAGTCGCTGACCTACAACGCGGCCTGTGCGGTTGATCACGAACCAGAGAAAGCGCTGCAGTTTGCCCGCATGGCGAAATCAGAAGCCAGCGATATGGCTGTCTTCTCCTCGAGCCGAGCCGTACAGTTCCACGGCGGCATCGGATTCACTTGGGAGTGTTACGTTCATCTATTCTTCAAGCGACAAATGCATAACCAGGTTTACCTGGGTGACGCCAAATCCCAGCGCTCACACTTGGCCAACATGGTCATGGGTGAGGCCGCCTAACAGGGAGTGAAGCCTTGCTTTTAAGCCGGTAAACTCGTCGCGTGGAATCGGCATAAAAAACGGGCATGATGCCCGTTTTTTATACGCACGAGTTTGGCAGTGCTTGTTAAGTCTTTTAGACACCGATCAATGCCCCCCAAAAACCGGAGGGCGCTTCTCCACAAAAGCTTGAACCGCCGCTTTGTGGTCATCAGTCATAAAGCAACGCATCATGTGCATCGCCTCTCGATCGAACACATCGGCCAGCGTTCCGTTTTGGGCCGCATTCAAGTTTTTCTTGATATAGCCAAGCGCTACCGTGGGTAAACTCGCAAGATACTTCGCGTAAGCGGTTGACTCCGCCTCGAACGTCTCCGCCGAGGCTACTTTACTGACAAGCCCCATGCCCAGCGCCTCAGCGCCCGTAATGACATCTGCCGTGAAGTACAGCTCTCGCGCTTTTGCGGCGCCAACCAAATAAGGAAGAAAATACGAACCACCGTAGTCACCACTCGCGCCGATTTTTGAAAAGGCTGTGGTTAACTTTGCCGTGTCTAAGGCAAATCGAAGATCGCAAGCGAGCGCGAGTGACAGCCCAGCACCGGCCGCGGGCCCTGGAATAACCGCTAGCGTTGGTTTAGGCATTTCATGAAGTTGCCGAGACAGTTCCATTCCCTGCCGAAGTCCATGCACGCGCTCTTCCAGCGAGACGGGTCGAGCCGCGCCGCCCCCTTTGTTATCAGCTGCGAAACCTTTGACATCACCCCCGGCGCAAAAGGCGCCACCAGCACCGGTTAGCACGACACACCGAACCGATGGATCTGCCGCCACTCTTGGCACTGCTTCATTGAGCGCTGCCATCATTGGTCCACTCATCGCATTTCTGGCTTCTGGCCGATTCATCGTCAGCGTGCAGACGCCATCTTCATGGGTCTCTAGTAAATGTTCGGACATGATTCCTCCCGTCTCTCAGCGCGTCGACCATCGCCGCGCTGTTTGCCCCGAGCATACCGTGACTAATCCAGAAACGCAGCCCTTGCTCACCAGAGTGTTCAGTCGCTCGATCAATAGAAGTGGAGTGGTTGGCTGAGCCGCGGGCCCTATATGGCGCGAGGCAAGTACATCGCGTACTGCCATACCTTTGCAGGAAGGGAGAAAAAACCACCTTAGCCACATCCCGGCACATAAAGTCCTAGTTACCGTTGCTCCCTTCCGGGCCTGGCGGGGTTCACCACTATTTATTGCGAGAGGACCAAGGTGGCGTCCCCAGTATAAAACAAAACAGGGACGCGAGCGACGACATCGAAGTATGGCGCTACTCCCAGATGATCAACTTCTCTTCCGGGTCAGCCCCTTTCGCCGTTTTCAGCGCACCATCGACCTCACCTACATATAAGTAACCGACAATCTTTTCGTTCTCCTTGAGGCCGAGGCGATTAGCTACATGCAGGTCGTAAGCCATGCCGCCTGTCCGCCACATGCCGCCATACCCCATCGCAAAAGCGACCTGCAGACAACTTTGCAAAGCGATCCCTGCAGTGATGATTTGTTCCTGCTCTGGCACCTTCGGGTGATGAGACAGTGAAGCGATGCCAACCAAGATATGGGGCGCCCGCAGCGGCTTCGCTCTTAGCTTTGCCCTCGCTTGCTCATCGAGTGACTCGCCCGCCATCTCTTTGGCTTCCACAAAGATATCGCCAAGCCGCTGCCTAGCCTCGCCTTCGATCAGCAGGAAACGATAGGGGGCGAGTTGAGCGTGAT
>CAJXDD010000192.1:0-5940 GCA_913052075.1 uncultured Gammaproteobacteria bacterium | reverse complement strand
CTTTTAATGCAGGTCTCGCTGTTGCTCTTACAGAAAATATGAGTGTGCAAGAGGCTATGGCTTTTGCAAGTGCTACCGCAGGACTTTCTACCACCAAAATTGGCACAGCAAAGGCCATGCCTAGTCGAGAACAAATCGAGGCGTCTCTCCGCGGCGAGTAGGTCCAAGTAGAAGCCTCAGTAGGGGTGTCGCAGTCTCGCCCAAGACTTTGCTGGCTCGGCCTTTGGCTTGATTTCCTCGCACGTCCCGATAACTCACCACTTTTTCTGCGGCACCTGGTCAAGCTAAACGGAAGAAAAGCCCTCTAGGGAGAGCGCTAAGTTTGTGCCAATGTTTCCGTGGCCACGAAAAGCCAGAGAGTAGTGTTTTAATGCCCAGTGGTCGGTAATTTTTTACCGAGTGCTGCTGCCTCAGTGGCGTAGTCAGCGTACGAGTCTTTCAGTACGGCCGAGTTCAGAATCGTCTCTGCCACTAGCTCGCGACTTTTTGCATCGAAAATAGACGTCTTGATCCAGTTTGATTCTGTTCTTCGACTCTCGCTGAGAGCAACGATCTCACGCTCGAGCTGGTAAGGGTGATTGACGAAAAGAGGCCCATCAATCAAGCGAATTTCCTGCCCAGCAAAAAGGCCTATTGCAGGACCGCGAACGCGAAACCCTGCGCTCCCACTCGAGTACTGGGTCAACACGCTAACCATTTCCATCGGAATGACGGGCCGTCCCCAAGGGTTATCCGAACTCGTATAGTAGGGATGAGCCTCGGTGATTTTTGCCAACTTTTGCCTCAAGGAGAATGGATACATTGGCCCCATATGTTGATCAAACTCCATGATGACATCCTCGGGATTTGCCGCCCCTTGCTGACCGACCTTAAGATCAGTAAGAATTACAAGCTGTTCAGAGGGCCTTAACTTAGCTAGTCGACGGTCAATTTCAGTCTCGCCGTAGTCCGGTCCCACTGAGGCGGTACCTATGAGTACCGGTGTGCCATCCCTCTTTTCAGCACCGATAGCTATTGGCGTTAAGTCGCTCCCTCGCGGTTCAGCGAACACCCTCACTTCCTCGCCATCGACAACCATGTTCTGATAATGAGCACTGATGCACCCTCTCTCAAACCAGACGTCGCCAAACACCTCATGCAACAGTGGTACAAATTGACTGAAGTGAGTCGGGCCCTCAATCGGCGCGCCAGAAAAACCCAGATCCTCGGCCATTTGGTCATCGTGAATGGACAGATGACCGTCATACTCCTGAGCGTCTAGCATCTGCTTCGGAGATCGGTACTCGCCATACATTCTGGTCATAAGAAATCCAAATATAAGAAATTCCGTTTTTGCGCATATGGTTAAAACCTGCGCACTTAATCACTGCAAGACGATCATCACTGGTTGACGATACATAGGCTGACCATCGTCGCCAAACAGCTCTTCAGCGACCAAACCCGGATTCTAGTTTTTATGCTCATGCGACATTCCCCAATAACTTTTGTCTCGCTGCCGCCTGTATTGCGCGCTTCGCAACTTTGCCAGAAGCAATGCGAGGCAGCGGTGCCTGCTGAAATTCAAAGTAGCGAGGGACTTCGAAATGTGCGAGTCGATCCTCAAGGAATTCGCGTAAGTCTGAGTCTGTCAGCTCATCACTCACATAAACGGTTGCGCCAACCTCTTCACCGAGTCGCTCGTCAGGCACGCTATAAACACAAGCCTCGAGGACAATCGGATGCTCGACTAATGCAGCTTCTACACGACCGCAACCAATATTCTCGCCGCCACGAATCACCATGTCCTTTATACGGTCTACGATGAACAAGAAACCATCCTCGTCTATCAGAGCGGCGTCTCCGGTGCGAAACCAATCTCCGTCAAAAGCCTCGATGTCGGCGTCAGGTCTGTTCCAGTATCCACGAAACATGGAAGTACCTCTGACCTGCAATTCACCGCGCTCACCCGCCGCCAGTTCCTGGCCGGCCTCACCAACAATGCGAAAATCAAGCACCGCTGAGCATTGGCCCGAACTCGCGGGCCGCTCGAGGTAATCAGACGCGGCTATACCCGCGCCGATGGCATTAGTTTCCGTCATCCCCCAGCCAGTCGATGGCACCACGTCATCAGTAAGCTGATTAATTTCACGAACCTGCTCAGGTGGCCTTGGCGCACCACCGCCGCCAAGGACAAGTAGGCTGGATAAGTTGTGATCTGTGTGTTTTTTTGCCGCTCGAACCAGGTCACCAGAAATAGCAGGTGTTGCAAGCAGGCTAGTTAGGCGCTCGCGCTCAATGAGTTGCATTGCGAGCTCGGCATCCCATTTGTACATGCAGACGACCTTTCGCTGCACTCGGACACACGAGAGCATCGCTGCGTGACACGCAGCAACATGGAATAGTGGCGTGGCCAAAAGCATACCGCCTTGATGAAGGGGCTCTGGTAGTTCATGAATGCCCATGTGCGAACGTAACTCCCAGTCAAGCTCCCAGGACAGCAGTGCATGAAGAATACTGCGATGTGATGACACAACTCCTTTTGGGTGACCAGTGGAACCAGACGTATAGAGAATGATCGCGTCGTCATCAGGCTCGACGCCGGCTTCCGGCATAGCAGATCCAGCGTGGGCCGCGATAGTTGCCTCCCAGGTCGTACTTGATAGCTTCGGATGCTTCGGCGCGCGGACCCGAATCACCTTAGTGTCGCTCGTAATGCGATCGCACTCCGCTAGCCGAGCTACTCTCTCTTCGTCAGCAATAACAACTCTCGGCTCACAGTCGGACAAGCTAAAGTCGAGTTCATTTCGATTCCACCAGGCGTTCACGGGAACCGCTATCGCTCCAATCGATGTGATTGCAAACAAGGATATTACCCATTCGGGATAGTTGCGCATCGCTATAAAAACACGATCACCCTTCCCCACTCCGTAATCTAAAATCAGCGCCGCAGCGAGTGCGCTCGCATGGTGATAAACCGTCTCGTAACTCAAGCGCTCTTCTTTATAGATGAGAAAATCAAGGTCGCTTTGATTCTCAAAAATCAGATCGTGCATCGTCAAAGGTGCATTGACGAAAACTCTGCAGGGTTTCCCGCGGATATGGGTGGATTCCAGTTCAAAAGGTTGACCTGGCGCGCAAACTTGTTTTATTGCCTGTCGACGCGACATGATAGGTTTAATCAAGTGCGAGCTCTTTGAATACTGTTGAACCGGCCGATGAGATTAACACCAAGCCTGCACGCGAGTTAAATATGAGATACCCCAAAACTTAGGACTCTGCAAACGCCAGGACAAGGTGAACCGGAGAGAGATACCAGCGACTATGAATCCAAGTCGATACAGGTCATACCGCCTAGAGGGAAACGCTCGCTACCTTGGAAAATATATTTGGACGAGCACTGGTCAAGTGGTCGGCTTGAGGTCTCTTGCGGCTCCATCAACGCAACTACGAATCCCCGGAGCGAACCAAGGGGACACATAGAATACTCATGTCAGAGCGACGCGTATTCAAATACGCCAAGTGGGCACCGCCGCGTTCACTTAAGCCGCCTCAAAATGGACAGATTTATGAACCAACCACTATTTAGCCCGCAAGGGGTTTACGCTCAAGGCGAGGGAGCGCCACCCCGAGTGATCAGCGCGCCACAACGCTATATACAGGGAGCAGGCGTCCTCAAATCCACAGGTCATTATGTCAAGTCGCTATTAAAAGTAAGTCGTCCGGCGATTTTTGCTTCGCGTCGCGGGTTGTCAACTCAAGGCCTGGAAGTGGAGATGAGTTTGAAAGCCAATGGCATCAATAGCGTTACCGCGCAGTTCGGAAGTGAATGCTCTCTAAGTGAAATCGACTCGCACACCGAGACCCTGCGCGAGGCAGGTATCGACTGTCTGATTGCGATCGGCGGCGGAAAAGTAGCTGACACCGGCAAGTGCATTGCGCACCGCCTAGAAATCCCTGTTGTTGTGGTGCCTACTTTGGCAGCCACCGATGCGCCCTGCTCCGCGCTATCGGTCGTCTACACGCCACAAGGAACAACAGACCACGTCCAATTTTTCCCGCAGAACCCAGAAATGATAGTTGTCGACACTGATGTTATTGCAGCTGCGGGGGAACGTTATCTGGTGGCCGGCATGGGCGATGCGATGGCGACTTGGTACGAAGCTGACACCTGCCTGCACAACCCAATGGCGCGCAATTCACTGGGTGCCCTACCCACGCTGGCCTCGGTCGCGATCGGTGAAATTTGCGCGCGCACCCTGTTTGAATTTGGAGAAGCCGCAGCAGAATCAGTGCGTGCCAAGCAAAATAGCTTGGCGCTCGATAAAGTTGTCGAAGCAAACACCTTGCTCAGCGGATTGGGCTTTGAGAGCGGTGGACTCGCGCTAGCCCATGCAATTGCGGGCGGTTATCCCGAAATCAAGATCGTGCATGACAATTACCTCCATGGCGAGATGGTGGCGATGGGCGTCATGGCGCAGCTAGCGATGCAGAACTCACCAGATCGTGAGAGGGTCGCGAGATTTTTTGCCCGGGTTGGTCTACCAATTCATCTCAACCAGCTGTCAATTTCGGCCCCCAACCGGGACGACATCGATAAAGTCATCAAGCTGGCACTCTCGCGTCCCATAGCCAAGAACATGCCCATGCCGGTTACTCATGCGACCGTCAAAGAGGCTATTCTCAATGGCGATAAACTTGGACTGGCAGTGACAAATGAAATCGGTGACGACGCATACCGGCGCCTTCATGACTAAAACCGGAGCAGAGCGAGGATCATGGATTACGAAGAGATCATTTACCAAGTCGACGAATCAATTGCGACTATCACCATAAACCGGCCTGAAAAACTTAACGCACTTACAAACCTGACACAGGCGGAAATCCGCCATGCGCTGGACCAATCAGAGCGTAACCCGGAGGTCATTGGTACTGTGCTGACAGGAGCCGGTCGCGGGTTTTGCGCGGGTGTTGATATGAACTCGCTGAGCAGCATTAGTGAGGATGGCAAACGCAAAGGTTCGCGTTTCAAGCATCTCGAGGCTCATCCCGGTAACCCTGACAATGACCCTAATTTCAATTCATCACCAACATATTTTCTGGGCCTACGTAAACCGCTTATCGCCGCAATAAACGGCGCATGTGCCGGGCTCGGTTTTAGTTATGCGACCTTCTGCGACATGCGGTTCGTCGACCCAACAGCAAAGTTTGTAACGTCATTTGGTCCACGCGGCCTTATTGCTGAGCACGGCACGAGTTGGATGTTGCCTCGTATAATTGGACCATCCAATTCCTTGGATCTTTTTTGGTCGTCGCGGCACATGCTCGGTGAGGAGGCCTTTCGGATCGGATACGCTAACCGATTGTGCGCCCAGGGAAATAGCCTTTCTGAGGCTCAAGACTACCTTCGTGCAATTGCCGGGACATCTGCACCCGTATCTATCATGATGATGAAAAAACAGGTTTATCGGCATTTGATGCAGGAGCTGGGCCCAGCCATGGCTGAGTCGAACACGTGGATGGATGAGAGTCTGGCGCGCGATGACTTCAAGGAGGGTGTCGCATCGTTCGTTGAGAAGCGACCTCCTGCATTTGGGAAAATTGAAGTCTAATCTCGTTTTTGGTCGTTTATAAAAAATGAAAGCTCACTGATGGCTAAAGGACCGATTTAAGGTTGCAAAACCCCTACTTTGGCGTAATCAGGGGCTTGCAGTATGCCGCGCAGGGTGAGGGACACGCGAGCGAGCTCTTGGGAGGAGTGTCCGGGTGGTTCACCTAGGGGGCAGATGTCTGTTAGGTCCATCAGCTCGTGTTTCCCCACAGAACTAAGTTGAAACGAGCACAGCGTTTTTTTCGTAGCTTTTAGACGCCTTCGGGCGGTACGTAGTTTTCGATGGGACCTTCCCACCAGTCACACTTTCGACCATCCGCGTAGTGGTCGCTGATTTCGCCGACGAAACGAGC
>CAJXDD010000191.1:0-5981 GCA_913052075.1 uncultured Gammaproteobacteria bacterium | reverse complement strand
GGCAGTGACTTCAAGGGCACGCTGACATTAAGAGAGGCGCTTTATCGTAGCGTCAACCTTGCATCGCTGCGTGTTCTTTTAGATTTGGGAATTGATAATGCTATTGGCTATATGACCCGTTTCGGGTTTGAGCCCGCGATGTTTCCGAGGAACGTGCAGATCGCCTTTGGTGGCGGCACGATTGCCACAACGCCACTGGAAATTGCGGCGGGGTACGCAATTTTCGCCAACGGTGGTTCTAGGGTTTCGCCTTACTTTATCGAATCAGTTAGCTCCATCAATGAAGCGGGTAGCATCAATTTGGACTTGGGCGAGATAGGGCGACGAGAGGATGGAGACGCTGCTCCTGTGATTGATCCCCGAGTGTCATTTATTGTCAACAGCATCCTAAACGACACCATCAAAAAGGGCACCGGCCGAAAAATCCTGCGGGAACTTGGCAGGGACGACATCATGGGTAAAACTGGCACCACTAACGATGCTGATCTTTGGTTTTCGGGTTACAACGAGAACCTTGTCGCCACAGCTTGGGCTGGTTTCCCAGACAATAGCCCGGTAGGAAACAGGGAATGGGGCTCGACCACACCCATCGAAACATGGATCGAATTTGCCAGAGCTGCCTGGCCCGAGGAACAACCCAGGTCATCGGCACTGCCAGATGGTCTCGTTTCCATCAAGATCAATCCTCAAACCGGTCAACGCACTTTGCCTGAGGACAAGAATGGTAAATTCGAATTCTTCAGATCGGAAATGGCGCCACGCGCTATCGCTGATGAGGGAGTGCTCGGAGAGCAGGCGACGATTGAACAGATCTTTTAAGCTTGGTGCTTGCTTCTTCTATCGGCTGTTCAGCCGGTGAGTTCAAGCAACCACTACTAGCCTCTATAGGAGCATGCCTCGACAGCCCTTTGCGTCTGCCTACAGGTTAAGACGAAGACCATAAGTGGTTCGCTTAGCCGTTTGCGGCGCCCCGACGGAAACGTTTGTTAAACCGATCGATACGACCCGCTGAGTCAATCGTCTTCTGCTTACCGGTATAAAACGGGTGGCACTGCGAACAAACCTCGATTGAGATATCCTTACACAACGTCGACTTCGTCTGAATGACATTTCCACAGCTACAGGTGGCTGTGACATTCTCATACTGCGGATGGGTGTCGGCTTTCATGATATTTCCTCGAGGTCGTCTCCCCGTTGGGGGCGCAAATAATAGCAGAGCCCATCACGAAATCAACCGCAGAATGAGCCAATCGACGCACACTAATCAGAGCTTTAATGTCGAGGTCGCTATACCTGCACCACTTCATCAAACGTTTTCCTATCGATCTAAGCAAGCGGTTGAAATCGGCCATCGCGTGCGTGTGAACTTCTCAGGTAGAGAAGTAATTGGCGTAGTCCTAGATAGCCAAGCATCGAAGGACTCAACCAGCCCCAGTTTTCAAATCAAACCAATCCTTGACGTTCTCCCTGCTGAAACATCGCTCAATCCACGGATTGTTGAACTCTGCAGGTGGGCCGCTCAGTATTATCTACATCCAATTGGCGAGGTGCTAGCTGCGGCGCTCCCAACTGTACTCAGAAAAAGCCAATCAAAATCAATATCCCGCCTCGTGTTGAGGTTGGCGGACCAAACACTACCCTTCGCCGACCTCTTGTCTCGAGCACCCAAACAGCTCAAAGTGTGTGAGGCAATGCTTCAGCTAGGCTCCATTGAAGCGCGAGAGGCCAGCTTTCACGGCCTATCCCGTGAAGCCTTGCGGAGCCTGATCAAGAAGGGACTAATCATTGAGACTGAGGAGGAATCGTCCTACTCTTTGCCATTGATAGTAAGAGAACCTCTACCCTTACTGACAAACGAGCAAAAATCGGCGTTAGCGCACGTCGACATAATGCAGGCGGGAACGACGCTCGTTCAAGGCGTCACCGGCAGCGGCAAAACCGAGCTTTACTTGCGCTGGATGGCGGAATGTCTATCAAAGGATCAGCAAGTACTCGTTCTGGTTCCAGAGATCGCCCTCACCCCTCAAACGATTGCTCGATTTAAGGCAAGGTTCGAAGCATCGATCGTGGTTTTTCACAGCGGGTTAACCGACCAACAAAGGCTCCAAGCTTGGCTCGATTGCAGCTCAGGGCGGGCGCATATTGCCATTGGCACCCGAAGCGCGCTGTTCGTGCCAATGCGGCGACCCGGCTTGATCGTGATCGACGAGGAGCACGACTCTTCTTTCAAACAGCAAGATGGGTTTCGATATTCAGCGCGGGATCTCGCCGTGGTCCGAGCACAGATCGAGGACATTCCCCTCATTCTTGGCTCAGCAACTCCATCTCTTGAGTCCTATCACAATGCCCTGACTGGCAAATATCAACACATCCGCTTAAACCATCGAGCTGGAGGTGCCAGTCAGGAAAAGTACGAGGTATGGACCCTACCCACACCGCACCTTGATAGAGCAACCCAATCTCGAATGACGGCGCTCATTGAATCTTCTCTGGGCGCGGGTGGCCAGGTCCTGGTGATGATCAATCGCCGCGGATTTGCACCGGTGCTCTTTTGCACCGAATGTCATTGGATTGCGGAGTGCGAACACTGTGACTCACGCATGACCCTACACCGGCTTGACCAAAAGCTCGTTTGCCATCACTGCTCGGCAAGCATCATGCCTCCGGTGCAATGCCCTGGCTGCGGCAACAGCACCCTGAGCCCGGTCGGTGAGGGAACGCAAAGAATTGAGGAGGCGCTCCGCGCAGAATTTCCCGATCATCCCATTCATCGATTGGATGGCGACAGCACTCGCTCCCAAGGCGCGTTCCAGTCGATGTCGGATGAGATTCACACAGGCAAGCCCTGCATCCTCGTTGGGACCCAGTTAGTCTCCAAGGGTCACCACTTCCCGAATTTAGCGCTCGCCCTGCTGCTTGAAACTGATCAAGGTTTACTGAGTAGTGACTACCGTGCCGTAGAGCGGACTGCTCAGTTAATCTTCCAAACTGGAGGACGCGTCGGACGTGACCTCGCAGAGGGTGACGTCAAACTGCTGACTAGCCAGCCTTTGCACCCGGTCATGTCCTTCATCGTTAAAAGGGACTATGACGGATTCGCGAGATGGCAGTTAGCCGCTCGCGAGAATGCAGCGCTACCTCCCTTTAGAAAATTCGCCATCATCAGGGCTGAGTCGATGACTCGTGGCGCGGCGAAACAACTGCTGTTACGGTTGGCGGACGATTTGAATCAAGGTTTAAAACAAGCGCGCAATCAGGTCGTGACATCGAGTGACAAAGCGACTTCTGATCGATCAAAGCGAGAGGCATGGCATGACTGTGAGGTACTGGGCCCGATCCCACCGCTTATGGAGCGTCGAAATAGGTGGTACCGCTCTCAAATTTTGGTGAGTGCCGCACGCATCCGAGAAAGACAGCAAGTGCTTCTTAAAGCCCAACACTGGCTGCGAGCCAATGCCGAACGATCATTACGCTGGAACATCGATATTGATCCAAGTGATCAGGTCTAGCCACGGCCTGGGACACATTCCTTCTTACCCTTGATCTGAATTAAACTGTCCCCATGGCAAGACGACCTAATCAACAACAAGCGACTCGCGTTAGGGCTATATCTGATCCTCAGGGGTCAACCAAACTGGGGTTCGTCACGGGTGTCTTCGTCGGTCTAATCTCCGCCACCGGCGCTTTCCTCTTGTGGCCTAAAGTCTCGGCGCCCGAACCCTACCTCGAAGAGGTCAGTCAGCTCGGCGAGGAAACCAGTCAACGGACGAACGAGACCATCGATTGGTCGTTCTACGACCTCTTCCCAAAAGCAGAGGTCGCCACGGTGGGCGGGTATCAGCAGCCCATGGTAATGACGGCCGATTCAACGGTAATCTACTATCTCCAAGTGGGATCTTTTCCAACCACTAGCGATGCAGACCTGCGGCGCGCCGAACTGCTGCTACTTGGACTCTCACCATCGGTTGAGAAGAAGCAAATCGACCAGACCACCTGGCACAGGATCATGCTGGGCCCCTTTGAATCACAGGTCGAACTGAATCGAGCTCAAGCCCTTCTCGCCGCTAACGAATTCGAATCCATGCCACTCACTAGGCGAACCCCATCAAGCAAATCGATCGCAGGCACAGAAACCACCGGCGACCGAGACGGTTGAATTCTAAAATCTCTGACCCCATCGTGCATATATCGATGAACTGAACTATGACAAGCCGGAGACCATAGCGTGCAAGAAATCCACGGGACCACCATCTTGTCGGTCAGGAAAGGGGGGGAAGTCACCATCGGTGGCGATGGACAGGTCACCCAAGGTCATACAGTGCTCAAAGGGAACGCAAGGAAAGTTCGTCCGCTGTTTAATGGCAAGGTCATTGCTGGATTCGCGGGCGGTACCGCTGATGCCTTCACCCTGTTTGAACGCTTTGAATCAAAGTTAGAAGCTCACCAGGGACATTTGCAACGGGCTGCGGTTGAATTAGCAAGAGATTGGCGGAGCGATAAAATGCTTCGACAGCTTGAAGCATTATTGATCGTCGCCGATCAAAGTCATTCCCTTATCGTCACAGGCACGGGCGACGTGATTGAGCCCCAAGATGGCGTCATGGCGATCGGTTCAGGCGGCGAATACGCGCGCGCGGCCGCCATTGCCCTTAATAACAACACGAACCTACCAGCAGAAGAGATCGTGCGGAAGGCACTAAGCATCGCGAGCGATATTTGCATCTACACCAATTCAACTCAAACCATTGAGACCTTAAGTGCGTCGGAGCACGAACCACCATGACGACGCTGACGCCTCGCGAAATTGTTCACGAACTCGACAAGCACATTATTGGACAGGATGAGGCCAAGCGTGCACTAGCCATCGCGCTTCGGAATCGCTGGCGCAGACAGCAACTCCCGGACGACGTACGAGAGGAAATTTCTCCGAAGAATATCCTCATGATTGGACCAACTGGTGTTGGAAAAACAGAGTTAGCGCGACGGTTAGCCGCTCTAGCAGACGCACCTTTTATCAAAGTTGAGGCGACAAAATTTACCGAGGTCGGCTATGTAGGGCGTGACGTTGAGTCTATTATCCGGGACCTTTGCGAAGCCGCATACAAAATGCTTAACGATCAGGCTACCAAAGCTGTCAGACATAGGGCTCTGGATCTTGCGGAAGAGCGAATCCTAGACGAACTACTCCCGGTCGCGCGAGGCGACAAGCCAAGTCCTGAGGACAAGGATGGCGCAGCACGGCAGTTACTGAGAAAGCAGCTTAGAGAAGGCGCGCTGGATGATCGGGACATCGAGCTTGATATCCAACTACCCAAAGTAGGTGTGGAGATCATGACTCCTCCGGGAATGGAAGAGATGACCAATCAATTGCAGAGCATGTTCTCCTCTCTCTCGCCCACACAAAGCAAGCGTCGAACCCTCAAAATTGGGGAGGCACTGAAGCTGCTGGAGCAGGAAGAGGCCAGCAAATTGGTCAATGAGGACGATATTCGCACCAAGACGGTTTCGGCCGTGGAGCAAACCGGCATCGTATTCATTGACGAATTCGACAAGATTGCGAAATCTGCCGAAAGAGGTGGCGCAGATGTCTCACGAGAAGGTGTACAGCGCGATCTTCTACCCTTAATCGAGGGCAGTCATGTATCGACCAAGTACGGGGTGATCAACACAGACCACATCCTGTTCATCGCATCTGGAGCTTTCCACTTGTCTCGGCCCTCGGATCTAATTCCGGAGATGCAGGGCCGATTGCCAATCCGCGTAGAGCTTGCCCCGCTAAACGCGAGCGACTTCGCTCGAATATTAACGGAACCAAACGTTAGTTTGACCGAGCAATACAGCCTGTTACTTGGCACAGAAAATATTGACCTTGAATTTGAACCAAGCGCCATTACTCGGATATCGGAGATCGCCTGGCAGGTCAATGAATCCGTTGAAAATATTGGCGCTAGGCGCCTTCATACCTTGCTTGAGCGACTGCT
>CAJXDD010000190.1:0-5998 GCA_913052075.1 uncultured Gammaproteobacteria bacterium | reverse complement strand
ACCACATCCTGGTGGCCCACATCGGGTGCGTCGATGAGTAGATCACCACTTCATCACTGGCTGTTATCCCCAAGTCGCCAACACTACGAGCAAACTGACCGGCTGAAGGGACCGTGAAACGAAAGGAAGATTCGGCATCAGAGAGGGCTCCCTGCAAATCCGCAAACTGTGCGCCAGGAATATGTTCTGACAAAAAATCGTCAAACCCAGGCTCACTACTAAAACCGCCATCCTCGGTGGGACGCAGGTGAGTGGTCGCATCCAGCACCTTGACGCCTGCTTCGCCCAATTGCGCAGCGAGGCCACTCGATGAAATCAAATAGTCGTCCCGTGGATTCGCCCCCGCTTTATCAAGTTGCTCCTGCCACACTCTGTTCATTGTCGGTCCTCTCTCCACGAATTGACTGTAAATTTGGGCGACGCTGCGCTTCCCTCTACCTGCGCAACCGAATACCGATCACCCCTTCACCGCATCATCGGATGCGGCTCCTTTTCAAATGCGTCCTTGACTATCTATTTTTCATGCAAGCGATTAGGGTGCGGTTACTGAGACTATTCGAATAGCCCCCTATGGACAATGCCGTCACTGAGCGTCAACGACGCTATACGCTCTTTATGTTGGTCCTCGTGTTTACTTCTAGCCATGTCGATCGTCAGATCATGGGGATTCTGGGTCAACCCATCAAAGAATCGTTGCTGATTACTGACACCCAATTGGGTCTGCTAACCGGCATTATGTTCGCGGTTTTTTACGCGACACTCGGCATGCCCATGGCCATGTGGGCCGATCGCAGGAACCGTCGCAACCTTATTACTTTTTCGGTCTTTCTATGGAGTCTCATGACGGCTCTGTGCGGGGCTGCCGCTAACTATATCCAACTGCTGCTCTATCGCATTGGAGTGGGCGTTGGCGAGGCCGGCTCTAACCCGCCCTCTCATTCCATGATTGCAGATCTTTACCCACCCGAGCGACGAGCCACCGCGATGGCCATTTTCGGCACAGGAATTAATTGGGGCATCTTAATCGGCTTCCTTCTAGGTGGGTGGATTAACGAATGGTTCGGCTGGAGAGTTGCTTTTTTTGTGGTGGGCGTCCCGGGCATCCTGCTCGCACTGGTGTTCCAATTGACGGTCAAGGAGCCTCCAAGAGGCCACTCTGAAAATATCGGCACACCGGTTACCCCGCCCAGCTTCGGGTCAGTGGTCAAATTCATGTGGGGATCCAAACCGCTCCGTCATATCGTGATTGCCGGATCTCTCATTGCTTTCACAGGGTACGCAACCATTATCTGGATCCCCATCTATCTCGTGCGCATTCATGAGATGGGGACTGGCGAAGCAGGCAGTTACCTTGCCTTACTCATTGGCGTCGGCGGTGCCATTGGTATTTATTTGGGCGGCCGGGCCGCTGACGCGCTGTCGCTTCGATTTGGGCAACAGTGGCTCCCTTGGCTAGTAGGCATCGTGAATCTTACGGTGCTACCACTCTTATACCTTGCATTCACGGCACCAACGCCAATGCTGGCGATTGCGTTCTACGCCCTTCCGGCCATCCTCAGTACCGTTTACGTGGCGCCAGGGTTCGCACTTATTCAAAACGTCACGCCCATCGAAATGCGATCAGTCGCCGCTGCGATTAATCTCTTTATTACCAATATTATCGGGCTGGGGCTTGGCCCGTTCACCGTGGGTTTTTTTAGCGATTACTTTGGGGAAACCCAGGGCATTGACGGTTTACGCTATGGTCTGATGACGACGCTTGTCATCGCCATTTGGGCTGTTTTTCATTTCTACCGATGCGGGGTCGCAATTCAATCAGTCGCTAAAGCCACCCCGAAAGACTGATGCGCGTCAGCCGAGCCGGATAATAAGACTAGGCCGCCAGCCTTATTGGATGGGTTTTCAATAGTCCTCGATGACGCTCGCGATTTGCACAACATCTGACCACTGCGTCTTGGTGATGGGCATCACTGACAGTCTCGATCCTTTGCCGGTCAAAGGTGAATCAGCGAATGAGACGAGCGATTGCAACTGGGCTCTACCAATGACGGTTCTAAAGGCCCTGTCCAAAACGAGATCCACAGCCGTCCACCGAGGCTGGTCCATGGTACTTTTCGCATCGAAGTAGCGAGAGGCCACGTCGAACTGCAGCGGATCGGGGTAGGCTGCTCGGGTCACCTTCAGAGTCCCCGCAATACCAATAACTTTGCAACTCGAGTGGTACAAGAACACTAGGTCATCGGTGTCCATTTTTCGCAAGAAATTGCGCGCTTGATAATTACGAACCCCGTCCCAACAAATCGCTGTGCTTCCCTTGTCGACGAAATGTTGAATACCGCAGTCATCGGGCTCGCTTTTGACCAGCCAATAGTTCATGAGACCTCAAGCCGTGCGTCTAGCTGATCGTGCCCTGTCACCCATTATCGCCCTTTACGTCCTTTTTTCTTTTTCTTCCGAGACGCCTTGGTGCTCTTATTCTTTTTTTGGCTTAGGGCCTCGGAACGATAATCCGTAAAGGCTTGCTGCATGGACTTGAGGCGCTCAGCCTTTTTCACTTCCGTCGGCTTTTGCTTTGCTTTGTCAAAATCGACAACACGATCAGTCACTTGACGCTCTCCCTATGATCGTGACATTTTCGATACTGAGAGCCGCGAACGCAATGTTGCTTCCGGACCGCACCTATACAACCCGATTCCCACTCCCTTGCGAGACTTGCTATGCGGCTGTTACTTCTTCTAATTACATCGCTGATCACATTCAACGTAAGCGCAGAGAGCGCTAACCCAGCACACCCCCCTTCAGTGACCGCGGCACTCGCCGTGCTCGATGAGTTCATGGCAGCGTTCAATGATGAGGATATCGTCGGATGGTCCGAAACTCTTCACTACCCTCATGTCAGGTTTGCGAGTGAGACCGTAACGGTCTACCCAAGCGCCGCAGAATTCACGGATCGACCCGTCTTCGAAAGACTAAGGTCAACCGGTTGGAGACGCTCAGCCTGGCGGTCGCGCACGCCAACCCTCGTATCCGACTCAAAGGTACACCTTGAAACCGTATTCGAACGTTACAACGCTACAGGCGAGCCGATTGGTCGCTATCACTCACTTTATATCGTGACTAAAATAGATGGCTACTGGGGTATACAAGCACGATCAAGCCTCGCGCCGTAAAGCGATCAGGCGAAATCTGTTCAGAGGCTTGCCCCGGATGAAGACGACCATCTCTCCCGTCGCCCATTGGAACGGAATCGCCCGAAAGTAACCGTGAAGAAAGACCACCTCGCTCATCAATCGTCCACCCGCGAACCCACTTCACGCTATCTCTTGGTTTGGTGTTTAGTCGTCGGGGGTTATGTAGCGCTTTTGGCCGTAGGTTTGTTGAGTGGCTTTGGTTTCATCGAGACGGAATCTAATGACGAAGCCGCGCCAACCTGGGCGGTTTTTGCCCTCGCCACACTGATGCTCGGCACGATGATCGGCTTGACTATCGTATTGTTTGAGCGCCTCAAGGCCAAGCGCCACGATCGCTACATCGACATACACCGCTAATATCGCGATGCTGAAGCCGAGCCACAGGCTCGAATTCCTTCACAAAAGGAGCAATTAACCATGTTAGTGACCACATCAGGCGCTATCGCCGGGAGAACCATCACCACTCATCTTGGGTTAGCAAAGGGCAACACCATCCGAGCAAGGCATATCGGTCGAGACATCATCGCGCTTTTGAGGCTATTGGTTGGCGGCGAAATCCAGGAGTACACCAAGCTGATGGCGGAGGCACGAGAACAGGCACTCGACAGAATGATCAGCGATGCAAGCGCAATGGGTGCTGACGCCATAATCGATGTCAGATTTTCAACGTCAGTGGTAATCGGCGGAGCAGCCGAGCTGCTCGCGTATGGCACTGCTGTCATGCTCGATGAAGATCCGAAATAACTTCGTTACCACCAGTCAAGCAGTGAGTGTGTTTGCTAGCCGAATAGCACTGCCATCACACACAACGATCTGACGGGACAGACAGGTGACATGATGCTTTTTGGCCCCCACGCAGCCCCAACAAGTAAAACGAACTCATGCAACCACTACCGACGAGTGCTCATCAATGGCTACACCACAACGGGAGCCAAAAATGACCTCTATCTAGGTGCAGGGCTTAGCAAGATGCTGGGGAATTAATATGTTTTCTAGCCTTGATTGGACCATCGTCGCCATCTATCTCGTTGGGACAACTTGGATTGGGCACGCCCTTCGAGGCCCGCAGGCCACGAACTATGATTTTTTCTTGGGTGGACGCAATGTGCCTTGGCCCGCTGTCGCAGCTTCTTCCATTGCGACCACCATCAGCGCCATCACCTTTGTGTCAGTGCCGGCACTAGTCTACGCAGCGGATGGGAATTTTACTTACCTACAGCTGGCCATAGGCGGCATCATTAGCCGTCTTATCGTTGCTTATGTCTTGGTCCCCCACTACTTCTCTGGCGATTACTACAGCCCCTATGACTTCACCCGACACCGGCTTGGTCTCCGCGCAGGACAGCTTATCTCCGGTCTGTTTTTGGTTGGCGGCGTGCTTGGCCAAAGTGTTCGAGTCTACGCAACCGCACTCGTACTCGAACTGTTAACAGGTTGGGCGTTGGCCGAGAGCATCTTGATTATCACTTGTTTCAGCATTGCATGGACTTGGCTAGGCGGAATTCGCACGGTGATCTGGACCGACGTTGTTCAGTTTTTTGTGTTGATCGGAAGCGCGATTTTTGTCCTCATTTATGTTGTCGCCGCGCTGCCAATCGCTGGACTAGAAGCGTTGACGAACCCTGGCACCCAAGAAAAACTCACCGTCCTAAATTTCACAACGGACCCGAGAGTAGCCTTTACGTTCTGGGCCGCGCTTATCGCATTACCTTTTCAAAACGTCGCGGTATACGGCGGAGATCAATTATTTGTCCAACGCTTGCTGTGTTGTGAAAATGAGCAAGCGGCCAAAAAAGCCGTCCTCCTCAGCATGTTCGGCGAAGTCATCCCGCTCATAATGTTGGCAGTGGGCTTGGGCCTTTTTGTCTACTATGAAACCTTTCCGCTAGACCCAACATTTGCTCCCATGGTGGCCGAAAAAAATGATCGAATATTACCCGTGTTCATTTTATCGGTGCTACCAGAGGGGGTGCGGGGACTTATCATTGCGGGACTTTTAAGCGCCGCTATTTCTAGTCTAGATTCAATTTTGGCTGCGCTTGCGCAAGTCTCGCATCGCGCTGCGCAAAGCGTGTGGCCAGCGCTCAAAGACATCACCTTGTCACGAACGCTCGTTCTCACGTGGGGTATTGCGCTCGGCGTGATCGCAATGACCTACGAAAACAGCAGCATGAATCTCGTTGACCTTGCCTTTACCATGACCACATACACCTACGGTCCAATGATTGGCCTGATACTGCTCAGCATCATCGGACTCAACCATGCGAATTGGACGATTCCAGCTGTGATCGTGAGCGTTAGTCTAGTCGCCGTGCTAAATCATCCTAACTGGCTAGGCTTCACGATAGAGGGCGCGGTGCTCGCCTGGCCCTGGCTCTTTCCTATTGCCGCAATTACCACGGTGGGGGTCGCAATTAGCCTGGATCGACTGACCACAGGGAGCCGAGAACAATGAACGCAATGCCACTCTTTCGGTCCGCGATGACACTCTTAATGATTGGCGCAATGACTGGTTGCCAACAATTGCCAATGGTTCAATCGCCCTCCGGCAATTTTAACGCGCGCGTGAATCACTTGATCATTCATTTCACCTCCGAGAACTTCGGTGAGTCCTTAAGGATACTAACGGGGTCAGTCGATCGCCCTGTCAGCGCCCATTACCTCCTCCCGGAACCAGGTGACCCAACCTACGATCAGTCCTCTCTGGTCATTTATGAGCTCGTACCGACTGAACTAAGAGCCTGGCACGCTGGCGTTTCCTACTGGGCTGGCAAGACCGGACTAAATGATCAGTCCATAGGCATCGA
>CAJXDD010000189.1:0-6041 GCA_913052075.1 uncultured Gammaproteobacteria bacterium | reverse complement strand
GTTGTAAACAAACGTTTGGATAAAAGAGGATGCATCATGGATAAAATGTTTTTAGCACAAGGCGACATGGTCGGGGTCAGCTTCTGGCTGGTCGCGATCGGCATGATCGCTTCGACCGTATTCTTTCTTTACGAGGGACTGCGAGTCAAACCACAGTGGCGGCTCTCGCTGCTAATAGCTGCGTTAGTAACGCTGGTGGCAGCAGTTCACTACGATTACATGCGTGACTTCTGGGTTGCAAAGCAATCCACTCCAATTGACTATCGTTATATCGACTGGTTAATTACAGTGCCGCTGCAGATGATCGAATTTTTCATCATTCTACGCGCAGCAGGCAGCGCGGTCGGATCTGGTTCATTCGTGAGACTGTTGTTCGGCACGTTGTTTATGCTGATATTCGGCTACGCCGGTGAAGCCGGGCTCATGGACTACTGGCTTGGATTCATACTCGGTATGATTGGATGGGCCGTGATCATCTATGAAATCTTCGGTGGAGAGGCTGGAAAGGCCGCCGCTAGCGCCTCGGAGTCAGTGCGATCGGCGTTCAGTGCAATGCGATGGATTGTACTAGTTGGCTGGGCAATTTACCCCCTGGGGTATGTCGCGGGTGCACTTGTAGGAGGTGAAAATAACTTAAATATCATCTACAACCTGGCGGACTTCGTGAACAAGATTTTGTTCGGCTTGATCATCTGGAACCTTGCAGTCAAGGATTCAGGCGACACGGCACACTAAGTCGCGTAAAGAACTTAACGGTTCGAAAGAGCCCTGCCTCGGCAGGGCTTTTTTTTTGGACGGCCTAGCGCATGATCTGTGGGAAAGCGGCTGAGCTGAGCAAAATCAGTCAAGCCATAATGGAATGATTAAATTCAGACAATCGATGAGAGTTGTTCCCTCATGTATCCGCTAAGAGTCGGGGTGAGCTACGATTTTCGGAATCCTCCTGATTCGGGTATCAGGAATCCTGATTTCTACGCAGCAATCATTGAGCAAGTGAAATGGCTCGACAGCATTGGTGCTGAGCTTGTTTGGTTCACTGAACATCACTTCATTGAAGATGGTTACTTGCCGAGCTGGGCGCCGGTCGCTGGTGCCATGGCAAGCGTGACCTCGAAAGTCCGCTTTAATACAGACATTTGTTTACTTCCCTTTAATCATCCTATCCGCCTCGCAGAGGATCTTGCGGTGCTTGATAACTTGTCCGGAGGCCGGGTAGAAATTGGTTTGGGGCTAGGTTATGCGCCCCATGAGTTCAAAGGGTTTGGCATACCAAGATCCCATCGAGTGTCACTAATGGAGGAGGGCCTTGATGTACTGAAGCTCTGCTTTGCAGGAGAACCATTCAGTTATGAAGGTAAGCGATATCAGTTCAGTGATGTCGTGATTACTCCTGGATACGTTCAAGAAGGAGGGCCACCATTATGGATTGCGACAATGTCAGAGGCAGGCGCTGACCGAGTGGCAAGGCACGATGCACACATCCTTCCGCAAGGCTTGCGCGAACGTGCCTTTAAGCCCTGGGTAGAGGCGCTTGAAACTAGCGGGCGGAGTCCAGACCATTATCGAAAAGGGATTATTCGAAGCGTGCTAGTGACCGATGACCTAGACCGAGAATGGGGCCGTGTGCGCACCGCAGAACGATACCGCATGCAGCTGTATCGACGATTTTTCGAGGAAAGCAATGAAGGATTTGGCGAGGAGGGGGAGGCGATTCCTCAGACTTGGATTGTTGGGAACGTCTCGGAATGCATAGATCAATTAGAGTCCTTCATACGCGCGTTTGGGATTACCGATTTAGTGACGATGGCGGTTCCTCCAGGGATGCCTGTGGATGCTTTAAACCACAGCCACGAGCAGTTGTTTAAAGTAGTGATTCCACAACTTAAAGATCGATTGAAAGCGTGAGCTATGCTCGTACGAACCGCGTCTGGCCGTTTATGGCTTGAATGGCATCATCTCGCAATGCATTCAAAATGTCCCTGACAGGGCGAACCTGATCGAAGTAGCCCACGCTTTGACCAGCGCCAGAATGAATCAACGGCTCAATATCATGTTCTTCGATAGCGCCAAGCAAATCTCCCACCAGTACGTCTTGATAGGGCATTTTGAGAGGAGAAGGCGCGCCCTCTGCCTCCCAAGCCTGACTCCATCCTGTTCTTATCTGGCGAAAGGTCTTGCCTGATTCCGAACGTGTGATTACTGTATCCCCGCTTCCAGCCTCAATAAGTTTCTTTGTATTGACCGGATGCATGTGGCTTTGATGCTCCTCCGAAAATAGCCATGCGGTCCCAAGCCAGACGCCTTGAGCGCCCATTGCGAGCGCCGCGGCGATATGTCGGCCAGTAGCAACGCCGCCAGCGACCAGAACTGGCACATCCCCAGCAGCCTCAACAATCTGAGGGACCAGCGAAAATGTGCCAATCGTCCCCGTATGAGCACCCGCGTCGTATCCCTGGGCTACTATAATCTCCACACCAGCATCGATTGACCGTTGGACGTGATGCGGGCTGCCAATCAGCGCAAGGGTTGTTTGTCCTCTCGCTTTTGCAGCTTCCACCACAGGTTTGGGTGCGCCGATCCCGCAAGCAAACATATTGACACTAGAATCAAGCACTGCCTCAACTTGTTCTGCCTCAATTTCTGAAGATCGGATGAAGCGGGTTCGCATCCCGGGCTTTGTGGCAGCAGGGACGTCAAAGCGATCGATAATCGATTGGACAAAATCTTTGTGTGCTTGGGGAATCTCAGCCTCTATTGCTTCTCGGGAATTGTGTTGAGGCATCCCAGGAGGCAGAACTAAGTCAACTCCGAAGGGTTTATCTCCGACGAGCGAACGGATTTCCGCTAACTCATTTCTTATCTCTTGAGGAAATCTTCGAGTGGCGCCGTATACACCGTAACCGCCCGCTTGACTGATAGCGGCAACTGTCGCGACATCATGGGCGAAACCAAAGATGGGCGTCTCTATGCCCAGTTGATCACAAATGGGGGACCATAAACGTGACACTGGCTACCTCCGAAATTATTCGGGCTCAATATGAGCGACTATGCAGTGAATGACTTCCGACGTCAAAAGACCGAGGGATCCGTGGTTAGTGGCTATATCGGGATTGAATTTCGGTAACGATTTGATCACAGCGCCTTGCGAAGGCGTCTTCGTCCGCCTTCGTCCAGCCGTAGTCCAATGTCTCAGCAACAGTCTCCTTAAACGCACGCATGAAGATCGGATAGAGCCTACCCGGCACGAAATAAGCCGTCTCGTGATTTTGGGCTTCCCAATTCAAGTAGTCGGCCTCATCGTCGAGATCACGCGCCATCATCAGCCTGTAAATCTCCGCCATCATCTTCCCGCGATGGACCCGGTCCATATGAGCCATCAACGTTTTGCCTTCTTCACTGATCTGAAAAAAGCGTTCAAAGCATTTCTTGTCAAAGTCGATATCAGTGGTTGCGACCTGCTCCAGTAATGCATGTATAGATGATTGCATAATAAATCCGCCTTTTATCCTTGGTCAGCGACGATCAAGGCCAGTGGCGCCTCGCAGGCTTTAAGGTTGAGTGGCGCCCCGCCCCTGGTTGTCGGCGCCGCGATAGACAATTGCCAGTTCCTTATTTCTCGCAAGGGGATTTTCTATCTCACGTCCGCAGTTTGATCAAGGAATTCTGGAAGAGGGGTGCTGAAGGGCTATCGGAGGTGAGTTCTGCTTGTAATTCGCGCCCCCAGACAGAAGCCGGTAAGCTCGATTTGAAAAGGGGGCATCTATGTCAGATCAGGCGTTAGAAAAAGATTCGAAGGGAGAACCAAAGACAGGTGGATGGTATGCCCATTATGTTCTTTTCGTATTGGTCATTGTTTACGTATTTAACTTTATCGACCGAAATATTCTTTCGATCTTGTCTCAAGAGATACAAAAAGATTTAGGCGTCTCGGACGCAGAGATGGGCTTTTTGTACGGAACGGTATTTGCCGTTTTCTACGCGGTGTTCGGTATCCCGCTTGCTCGGTTCGCTGATGTATACGTTCGCAAGAATCTTATTAGTGTGGGGCTAATGTTTTGGAGCGCGATGACTGCATTGTCTGGCTTTGCTAAGTCATTTCCGCAGTTGGCGTTATTCAGAATCGGCGTTGGGGTTGGTGAGGCGAGCGCGTCTCCCGCAGCGTTTTCCATGCTATCGGATTATTACGCGCCGAAAGTGCGTGCAACAGTACTCGCAATCTACTCATCGGGCGTTTACATAGGCGGAGGGATAGGCCTGTTCCTTGGCGGCTTTGTGATGGAGACCTGGGACGCTACGTATGTTGGTCAGTCCGAGGCGCCTATGGGGATAAGAGGATGGCAAGCGGCGTTCCTCGCGGTTGGTATCCCTGGCATTCTGATGGCGTTTTGGGTCTGGACGCTAAAGGAACCCCAGCGCGGGCAAAGTGAGGGCCTAATAGCAGAGGTGCACCCAGCGCCCTTTAAGGTCCTCGGCACTGAACTGGCCGCGATGTTGCCCATCATCAATTTAATTGGTCTCCGAAGGTTAGGTGTCAGTTTGCCGCTTAATCTTGCAATTGGTGGTGCTATCGCGGCTGCAGCCTACGTGCTTATCTTAATCACAGGAAATATCCCCCAGTGGGTTGCACTCGGCCTCGGGGTTTACGTAACCGTTTCATGGGTCCAAGCCTTAAAGGCAAGAGATCCCGCAACCCACGCGATGATGTTTAGGGCTAAGGGACTGATTTACACCCTGCTCGCCTTTCCTTCCATAGCTTTTGTCACCTATGGTATCGGTTATTGGACCGCACCTCTGCTACTAAGACTCCATGACACTAGTCCAGCTGAAGTCGGCATGTACATAGGCCTAGGCTCAGCGGCGGGTGGGCTGATCGGCGTCACTTTAGGCGGCATCATTGGCGACTGGGCAAAGTCAAAGCATCCAGCAGGTCGATTGATTGTGGGCTATCTGGCCATTATAGGCACTGCGCCACTCGTCTATTGGATGGTCTACACGGAAAGCTTGATGTGGGCCTTTGCGCTCAACTTTCTGCATCATTTATTCAGCGCTGCGTGGCCAGGCATTCCCCCGTCGACAGCCAGCGATTTGGTGATGCCCAGGATGCGAGCCGTAGCCAGTGCCTATTACATCCTTGTGAATACCATGATTGGCTTAGCCATGGGGCCTTACTTCATTGGCCAGCTATCCGATGTCTATGCCGCCGACGGTATGAATTCGGCAGAATCGCTTCAGCTCGCAATGACCAGTGCCATGGGCATTTTCGTGATTACGTTTGTATTGCTGACGCTGGCTTGGCGGCATTTACCAAAGGATGAGGCAACGCGCCTGGACCGCGCCAAAGCCTTGGGTGAACGGGTAGAAACCGTTTCATAAAGAGATGCTGGCATTGGGCGCTCTCATAGGGTGGGGAAGTCCTCGATTTCAGCAAGGGCCTCTGGCCGGTATCGCTCAAGTAGAGAGATCAATCGGGCGAGAGTCTCCGTGTCAAAAAACCCTGAGTAATCACTTGGCCTGAAATGCATTTGAAACGCTCTAACCGCTAACTGTGACTGGGTGTCTTCAATTCCTGTCGCTTCAATCTTATAGCCGTAGGCGCCTAGTAACCGCTGTTGCAGGTCAATCGAAGGTTCCAACGTGCCGAGCGCTTTTGTAATCGTCTCAACCCTTTGATCATCGTACCAAGCGCCTATGCCGGCCTTGTAGAGTTGCCGCCATGGGAAAAGAGGACCAGGGTCAATTTTACGGTCGGGGGCAATATCAGAATGGCCGACGATCGTGTGTGGCCGAATATCCGGATATTTCTCTAAGATTGATTGGAGCAGGCGGATCAGTAGCTCAATTTGCTCATCCGAAAACGGTTTGAACACGCAGCGATCCTCAAACGCAGGACTATTAGCGAGTGCCTTAATGCTCTCCAAGCAGCGTGATTCATTGACGATCTCGATGCCTATGGACTGATCATTCAGTCCGGTCTTGCCAGCCCAGTAGGAAACGCCAGCGTGCCAAGCTCTTAGTTCAGTCGGTACGAGCTCATAAATGAC
>CAJXDD010000188.1:0-6096 GCA_913052075.1 uncultured Gammaproteobacteria bacterium | reverse complement strand
TGAGCTATTTACCGCAACGAGACTCGTTATTTTGTTTAAGGTAAGGCTGTGAGCAAATAAGGTTTCAGCAAAAACTCTTGCTGACCTACAAAAGACGTTAACAAGATCCGATCGGACTATTCTTTCGATTCCCTGGCATGCTGCTGTCATCTGATCCTTCTGAAGGGACCTTAGTACTCGCAAGAGTAGAAGTTCGTCGCCTGTCAGAAAAGGGTGAGAAGTAAACTGTATTCTAAGACGGCGAGTGGCCGTGATAGACAATAACAATAAGATTTCTTCGAGAATCGGCGCCGCCGTGGGGGCTCCTGCTCGATTAAAGATATCGGCTGTAGAGGGGCCCGTAAAGTTAGGGTCGGTTCTAGACTGCACCCAGCGTCGAGTTGCCCAGAGCGTCAGCTGAGCGCCTCTCGAAAGATCGGATATTTTGATATCTGTCGTATCTAGATCAATGGCCGATGGCGTGTAGTATCCAACGGCGGGATCTCTTGGCTTACTTTCGATTAACTTGAACACTTCTTCCCCTCTTATTCGACGCACGCGTCCGCTTTGTTACGCGCTTTGTCTCCTGTTTACCAACAGCTCATGAAATTCTGGCGGCTTTATGTCCCGTTCTTTAATTCCAAAAACAAGATCTCTCTTAGAACCCGCGTAATGAAGGCTACCGTTTAGCCGATCCCAGAAAGACAAATAGGAGCCATAGTTGGGCTGGTCATGGTCGATACTGTGGTGCAGTTGGTGCTGCGCGGGGCTTATGAACCACTTCTCGAAATAGCCGAATGAGAGCCAAACATGCGAGTGGCGCAAATTGGCCGCCATAAAATTGAATAGAAAACCAAGTAGGTCAACGCCGAGTATGTGAAAGGTTGTGAGTTCTCTACCAAAAAGCCAGATAAAGCTGCCACTGACCAGCCCGAAAACCAAAGTCCCTCGAAAGAAATAGATAGTCGCTTCAATGGGGTGGACTCTAAAGAGCGTTAGCGGTGTTAAAGTTTCGGCACTGTGATGAACGCGGTGGAGTCGCCAGAGGATGGGGACACGGTGCATCGATAGGTGCAGAAAAAACCGCGAACAATCTTCTAAAACGAAAAACACGATGGCGTATAAGCTTGCTATCAGCCAGGCAGGCAGGGTGATTTCTGGGGCGTCTCCAAGATTGGACTGCAAGAAACGGCCGGTTGCTAAAGTGAACCATAAATGGCTACCAACCAAGGGTAAGAGGAGGAGTACCCTAATTGCGTTATTGGTAAACATGTAAAAGACGTCGACGGCGGTTGATTTCGTTAACCAGTAATCTTTGCTTAGCAAGGCCTTGAGCTGGTCAGCTAAATCGAATTTTTTAGTTGTCCACGTCACTGCAATCGAGGCACAAACAAGAGAACTAAGAAGACATGCCCAGTAAAGGCGCTTCGAAGGCTCTAAAAAAAACTGTAGCGGTGCTACGAGCAAGTCAACCACTTGATCCATCAGAGAGTGTACTTTACTCGGCCAATGATGGTTCTTGGTTTGTTAGGCCTTGCACCATACGGTCTATGCGAAACGATTGTGACCTCGTCCGAAGCATTCTGAACCACCATTTGGACTTCCCAATTATCTCTGACTTGCCAATTGGCGGTGATATCTAGAATGTTTCGCTCATCACCGTGAAGATCGCTTGCGATCTCGTCTCTGCCGGGTCTTTCTCGAATCTTAGATTGGGCTTTTAATGCTGCATAAATTTGCCACGTAGGCGTCTCTAAACCAATCTGCACGCGCCCTACATGCAATGGCAGATAGGGTAACTGGTCACCCTTGCTAACCAGACCCCACTGTGAGAACCCAGATAAAAAAGATTCTTGGAAGGCGGACTCGGTATATGTGTAGCTGAGGTCAACGGAAACAGAAAGCCCATTGGAAATCTCTGTGGAGGCACCGCCCACTAACTCGGCTCCAGCCACTTCGATACTCCCTCCGTTGAATTCATCCCCAGCACCGCAATCGGTATCACTTACCCGACAGCGTCCGATCAGATTGTCGTAGTCGCTGAAAAAACCGATTAGCTCAATTCGGATGTTGTCCTTGAAGTATCTTGCACCGTACTCGTAATTGATGGTTTCCTCTGGCTCAACACCGGAACCCGGCGCTGCAGGTGAAAATCCCTGATAGACTCCCGCGATTAGGCTTAGGCTATCCGTTGCTTGCCACAATGCCCCTAAACCAAATGATGTGTTGTTCTGGTCGCTATCTACACTTGAGGCGCTCAGGTAGTCTTCTCGAACGCCCCTTATATCCTCGTGGCGAACGCCCACACTGAGTCTGAAATCCCTCCAAGAGACACTATCCTCGACATAGAAACTAAGGGCTTTTGACTCCTGATGATTCAAAGTTTTGGCTCCGCGCTGCAAACCGTCCCAATTCAAGCTGTTGTTGGTCATGTAATACCCGCGCTGCTTGTGGTTCCGATCAACCTCGTCGAAATGGTATCGAATGCCAAACTCGAACTCGTGAGATATTTCGTCGAAAGCTAAATCTAAGGTCGCTGTCGTATGTATGCCCTTTGAGTTGAAGCTCCGATCATTGTTAGTAACGTCGAGAACATCAGCTTCCGTGAAGTCGGAGTCACGGGCCCCTGTTAATAACTGGTATTGACTCAAGAATCGCTCTGGATCGATCAGAACTGACTGTAGGCCTGGACCTTCGATAAAACCATCTAGTTTGTTCCATTCGCGATCAAACTCGTGCCAATACACTTTTGTGTTGAAGGTTAGGTTGTCACTCCATTGGACTCCATGGTTCAAATGAAAGGTGGTGTGACTAGATAGGAATTTTGCGAGCTGCGATGCGGCGTATCGGCGCGTCGGATCTTCATGGAAATCCGTATCAGTCAAGCCAAGATAAGTCTCTTCTGCATCCTCATCTGCCCAGCCGAGCTTGAGTGTTAGTTGCTGCTCCTTCGCGGTTTTGAAGACGTGCTGAATTTTGATGTTTAGCTCTGATCGAGCAAAGCCGGTATCTCCGCCGGTATCGAGTACCTTAAATCCGTCGCTCCCGAATTGAGATCCCTCTATCAGAAATCGAGTTTGTCCGATTTGATCGCCATATGATGCCTGTATTTTGTGATAGCGATCTGAGCCCGCACTTAGCTCGACTTCTGCCGCCTTCGATCTTGGTGCCAACGAAGTGACGAAGTTGACGGCGCCACCGACTGTATGCGGTCCGTGTGAGATTGCACTGGGACCCTTCAAAACCTCGATACTGCTCATCCGACTGATGTTAGGAACGTAGTAGGCGGCGGGTGCCGAGTAGGGTGCTGGAGTTATAAGTATTCCGTCCTCCATTATCGTAATTTTTTGACTTCGCTCTGCTGCAGCGCCCCGAATTCCAATATTAGGTCTGAGCCCAAAGCCATCTTCCTCTCGGACGTAAACTCCGGGGACCGAGCTCATCACTTGATGAACATCAATGTAATCAAATCGTTCTAGCTCAAGCCTGCCAATCGCGATGCCGGATCCAGCAATTACGACTGACTCATTCTTAGACCCAACTACAACCACTTCCTCAAGGTCAGGACTATCATCGGCGCTAGCCAACAGTGGTAGGAGTATTGGTAGAAGGGTCAAGGTTCGTAGAGAGTGGTTGTACATGTTCTGCCTAGTCATTATCTGTTTGTGCACTATCAGGTATTGAGGTCCCAACAATGGTGACGAAATCGATTTTCAAATCATCTGTTACCCTCTTGATCGCGCCCGTTAATCTGCATCCCGTATATTCACTGGGTGTATCGGGGGAGACGTAAGCGTTTGCGCAGGATGTGGAGGCGGACTCCGACGTGATAGAGCTCGCCTCCTCATAAAGAGATGCACCCGAATGGTTGTCTATGATGTCTATCGCGGCATTGGTGTTATCGATAAAGCGCTGTGTTACCTCTGGAAAACCTTCTTCGCGGATAAGGTCGTCAAAGCCCAAGCCATCACCACCCGAGAACAATTCTCGGAAAGAAATAAGGTTTGTGCGAATGTTAGCGAAGGTATTCTCACTGTAAATTGATTCGACTACAGATGCGCAATTGGTAGACGAGCAATCGCTCTTGATCCCCAGAGGAACGGCAAGTTTTTGGTCTTTCACTAGCTTGTCGAGAGCGAAGAATGCATCCGTCATAAGCTGAAGACTCGCGCCATTCTCCGACACGGAATTAAATGTCGGGCCGTATGCCTGCCACTCACTTGATAGAGTTTGTGCAGCCTCTGCTACATCCGCTGAAATCGTTTGTGCTAGTGAACATCTCATAGCCTTTTTTTCAGCAGTCGTAAGTGCGTCCCAAGATTGGGTCTCCGGAACCTGCGAGGCGCAAGAGTGAGTTAGGTCCTCGTTAAATAAAAGATAGCCGACCGCACCAAAACCACGCTGATTAGCCGCTCTGGTCGATATAGCGAAGCCTTCTCGCGAATTTAAAATTGCTGCCTGATCAATCCCGCAGGTTGACAAAATGCCGTTGCTGTATCCGAGCACGCGGTTTCGGAGCGCTCCTTCATTTTTGGCTGCAGGCCCAATAGCGTGCATTTCTATCGCCTGGATTGCTGCCATAGTTTGACGCCAGGCTTCCTGTGCTGCGCTTTCTGACGAATCCTCTGTTTCGCTGCCGATCGATTCACAGTATTGGTCAAGGGCCTCGCCTGGTGATGAGAACTTGCTCGTAAGATTTGCTGCTGTCTCATACTGCGCTGTGATAACGAGACCTGAAATATCAGCAATCATTTCCACTGAGTCAAAAGAACTCTCCGTGGTTGAGGTGGTGCCTGAAGGCGATCCACCTGATATTGATTCCGAAATTGGGCCAGTTGAACTGTCAACTCCGCAGCCGGCAATAAAGAAAGCGGCTGCCAAGGAACTGGCGATTCTTGCAAGTAACTCGGTGTTCAAAATTCATTTACTCCAATTCAAAAAAAACCACCCGGCCTCCGGACTATGAGGGTAGTCCGGAGGGGGCGGCGAGAGTCACCAGGAGGCGACTACACTGGGATCAAACCCGTAAGCCTCCTCAAGCACATCACGTGCTGTCTGAAGGTCACTAAGATAGGCAGCAATTGCGTCCTCAGCTGAGCCCGATACCGGGATTCCGCCTTGAGATCCATCTGCTAGCACCGGTGCATCGCCCATAAGGTCCAGAACACGCTTTAAGTCGTCCAGATCGATACCCTCCACGGAGCCGTCTCTAAATGGAGAATAGGGGCTAAATTGAAGAGCCAGAGCAAAACCTTTCATCTCGCCCCAGTGTTTTGCCATGGTCTTAAAGTTTCCTAGACTGGCAAAATCTGGAGCTTGGTATTCACCCATGTCAGCTGACACGTCGTTGATATAGTGAACAACAGTCGCAGCTATGCACTTTTCCCAGGTTTTTGAGGCAATGCTGATCTGGCTGTTCAGAGCTGACTGTGCTTCGGCACTCAACGTTCCCGCTTTTGCTGCGTTATCAAGGATTTGACGACCAATCAAAAAAGCATCGAACGCGTCTTGCGAGAAATCGGTGGCACCATCGGAGCCTCGGTCCCTCTTGGCGCAGTTCTGTGCATGCCCCAGAACAATCTCGCTTCTTATATCGATACTCTCGTCGCCGTTCGCATCGTTATAGCCATTACCGAATTCCTCTCGCCCGCCCTTGCCAGCGGCTTCATCATCCGTATAGTCGCCAATGTTGCGGGAAGCCCCGTAGTAACCGAATGCCTCATCGAAATCATGCTCACCAGCAGTATATGACTTGGTCCCCTCCTGGGTCAGAGCGTTCGCGTAGTCGGTCTGAAAGTAATCATTGGTCCCTTGAGAGAAAGAAACAGCGCCAGATAAAAACTTCTGCGTCAGCTGTCGGTAGTCTCGGCCAGCGGCGTCAATAGTTGGGGTATCGAGCGCTACTGGGCCATCGATTGTACTAATCGAGGGTGTATTGCCGTCCGATGCCTCTGCTGCAAGTCTATCTATGAAGTGGTTGACTAGTTCAATTGGAAGAGGATCGCCATCCATACCATCCTCCCAGCCAAAAAAATCGCCAATCAAACGCGATGTCTCGCCGCCGCCCTGGCCGTTGCCTCCGGCAATTTTTCCATCAAGGTTCTTTCCTGTGCTGAT
>CAJXDD010000187.1:0-6138 GCA_913052075.1 uncultured Gammaproteobacteria bacterium | reverse complement strand
CCCTCAAGTTTTTCGAGCGTGGCTTCGAACGGGAAAGTCTTTTTGTTGGCCATGAAGTGAGCCTCGCATAAACGAGGTAGCACGTTACTGGTCCACCGACTTGGGGTCAACGCATGAGGGCCGTTTTGACTTAATGGCTGAATAACATACCTAAGTAGCGCTCGTGCTTCTGGGACCTGGTTGGCCTCAGACCTCGCTCGATGTTGCTACTCCGAGTTGGTCGCAGCGTTAGGTCTAGGATGTCTGCGCTAAGTGCTCTGTCGAGACTGGGCCTTACTGATCGAGTTACGTGATGCTTTGAACTCTTGATCGGTCGGCAATCCCATGCCTGGCAAGGCGTAGGAAGGATGAGGTGGGCGCTTGCATACAAGGGGGCAGACAAGGCAACCTATAATTTGAATGGCCAAGAGCCTGGATAACTGTCTGGCCTCGCAGGGCGCAATGAAGGAGTGGATATGAAAAAAGGATGGTTAGTAGTAATGCTCGCAGCGTTGTCCGCATCAGCGTGGGCAGATGATGAAGCTGAATACAAGTACCGGGAAGGCATCATGAAATCAGCTGGCGGCCACATGTCTTCGATGGTGGCCATTTTGCGAGGACGCGTGCACTTCGATAATTTGGCGATTCACGCTCGTGGCATGGCTGACGTCGCAGGGATCATGCCCACCGTTTTCCCAGAGGGCAGTTGGGTCAGCGATACAGAGGCATCCGAAGAGATTTGGTCTGATCGAGAAGGCTTCGATGCAGCAATGGATCAATTCGTTGCGGCGGCTAATCAAATGGCTGGCGCCGCAGAATCGGGCGACATGGGTCAAGTGGGGCCGGCAATGCAAGCGCTGGGTAAAAGCTGCAAAGGGTGTCACGACAACTACCGGATCACCAAGTAACGGTTGAAGCAGTCGCCTGGGTGCTCTTAAGTTGCTCCAAAGACGCAGCTAAAGCGTCGTGAGCCAGTAAACCCCGGCAGACGCTACTCCAAAAAGAGCAAGGCCAAAGAGGCGCGTGCCCATTGTGTCGTCGGCCTCCGGCGACCCTGTTTCCGCGGGTTGACGACCTGTCAACATGGCGAGGATGAGGCGTTTGCCTCGTCTAAGTTCGTAGTAACTGATTGCGCTGAGATGCAGCGCGATGAGTCCGCCAAGAATCCAAATATTGGTCTCGTGGATTGCTGTGAGCTGGCGGGACGTTTCATAAGTGACCCAATGGGCGAGCGGCCCTTCGGTAAAAATGTCGTCGTTAGCGAAGAGTCCTGTGCCGATTTGAAGGAGTAACGAGACGAGTAGCGCGATAATCGATAGCGCACCAAGGGGTGAGTGGCCAGGTACATCTATGGGGGCGCGTATTGATTGCAAAACAGCGCGCGGGCCGCGAACAAATTGGGCAAAGCGTGCATAGTGACTACCCAAAACCCCCCATCCGATTCTGAATGCGACTAGCGCCAAAGCGACCACGCCCGATTGCATGTGGATATCCATTTCTGTGAATCCGCCTGTGAGGCCCGTGTAAGCACTGACGCACAGCGTGATGACGAGGCCCCAGTGAAAGACTCGAATCGGGAGATCCCAGACCTTGATCGATGTTGAGTCATTCGTACAGGGTGCTCGTTGAGTTTCCACGCGCTTTTCCTGCCCCGAGGCTGATGTGTCATCGGACGAAGGATTGATCGCTTTGTTCATAGGTCGGTTGCCTGTGGCTGGTAGGAAAGTTAGCGCTTAATCGGGGGGGGTTGCGAGTCGGTCTTTGATCAGCAGGTCGTAAGTGAGTTCAAACGTGCCATGCCCAATTTGGTATTGCGGCAAGGTATCGGGGCCGCAGCTTGCGCCCCCTACACCGCGCTGCATGATGTCAAGGCACACATAAACGGAAGACGTGGGCGAAAGTTCATAGGTGTGGAAGGCGGGTAGCAGCTGTTCCTGCGGGTATCGACTAGCACTCGCTTCAATAGGATGAGCAGCGTGAAAGCTCGCTTGGGTCGCTGCATTCCCGCAGGAGAGCCACTGGACTCCAGTGTGATTGCCGTGTTCCTGAGGAAGAATGTAAGGAACGTATTGCTCGCTGACGGTACTGCGATGGACTCGCATCTGTCCGGATGCTCTCCGGTCAATATACGTCTCATGGGGACCCTCGCCCAACCATTCAAGGTCCTCCAAGTCGTCGGCCAGACGCCATCTGACTCCGAGCCTCGGTAAATCGCGGAGTGCTTTAGGCACGCCAAATCGGTGACTCAGCCGAATCATGGCACCACCAATAATTATTTCCGTGCGGTATCGGAGCTTGCCCACCCCGCTCGCGAGGTGCCCTTTGGTGAGGCAGATGACCCGATCTTGCTGCTTGCGGATGGTGAACTGCTCGACATGATGCGCAGCATCAAAGATGCCTTGATCTTTCCATCGATCGAGCGCCTTGAACTGCCGGCCGGTCCAACCTTTGATACCGTCATTGTCCATGGGCGCCCGCCAGAAATTAGGCTCCGGTCCGCCGAGGGCAATGGGGCGCTCGCTGAAATGAATGCTCTTCAGGCCCTGATCATTGAATTCGCAACGAAGCTTGTCGTGGGTGACTCGCGTCCCTTGCGAGAGCTTTTCTATCGCAGGCACTAGCGCCTTCCCAAGGGAACCATTGGTCTGATCAGTGGCTCGGCCTGCTTTGCCGATCTGCTTTGGTTTTTTGGCTGCCTTCGGTAGTTCAACGGAATGCAGACCCCAGGCAAGACAAGTCCCCTTGGTCAGGCCATGGGTTTCCTTGGTGGTGACAAATTCGACCAAGATGGAGGCGCTAGCAGCGCCCGCCTGTAAATGGTGTTGAGAAGCTGGGCTATTAGAACCGCTACTGTTCACCGCGATATCGCGCGCGGTTTGTTGCGCCTGACGAAAGGCCTTATCGATGGCAACCCGTGCTGTCGCTCCAGGCGCTATGTCTGGAAGTCGCCATGTGCCGCTACCTGTGGATTCCCCGCCGAGAAGCAAGGTCCAACGACAGGTGAATTGGTCGAGCGTCGAGTAGGTGAACTTATTGTGAACGATGAGGCCTCGCCGATCCCACTTCGTTCGAATGGGTTCTAGTACCTTTTTGAGTTCGATCAACGAGGAATGCGGAGTTCGATCAGGCCAGCATAGGCCGTCGCAAACAAAGTTTAAGTCGTGAATGTCCTCTCCAAAATCGCCGCCGTACGCCCAGTAATCAACGCCGTTAGCCGTGGATGCGATGCCATGGTCGACCCACTCCCACACGAACCCGCCTTGAAGTCCGTGATATCGTTCGATGGCCTCCCAATACTCTTTTAGGTTACCGCCACTATTACCCATGGCGTGGGCGTACTCGCACATGATGAGTGGCCGTGGGTCATCACTTTCGATAGCGTGTGAAATAATGTCATCGACACTCGGGTACATAGGACACACAAGATCCGTACCCAAGTGATTGGCATTCCAGTCGCGGCCCACCCCTTGTTCGCAGATTGCACTTTCATTATGGATCGGACGCGATGGATCAAAGGCTCGTACCCAGCTCGCCATCGCTACTTCATTGGCGCCATACCCTGTTTCATTACCCATACTCCAAGCAATGATGCACGCGTGATTCTTATCGCGCTCAACCATGCGCGAGACGCGAGAAACAAAAGCGGGTGCCCATTGCGACTGTCGCCCCAGTTGGGCGTAGTGATGATGCGCCTCAAGGTTAGTCTCATCGATCACATAAAACCCGTACTCATCACACAGCTCATAAAAGCGGGACGCGTTAGGATAGTGGCTGGTCCGAATGGCGTTGATGTTGTGTTGCTTCATTCGGTCAAGATCGAGTCGAAGAAGCGCCTCACTAATAATTTTGCCCTCGGTGGGTGAATGATCGTGTCGGTTCACCCCCTTGATCAGCGGGACTCGACCGTTGATTCGTAGCTCGCGATTCACAATCTCGATGTGGCGAAATCCGATGTTCAGTCGGACAACTTCGGTGATCGCTTGATTTGGTCCCTTAAGCGTGACCAGCAGGGTGTAGAGATGGGGCGTCTCGGCTGTCCAGGCCAGAACGCTGCCAACTGATTTTGTCAGCGTGAGCATGGGGCCTCGCCCCGTCACGGGCGCGAAATCACTTTTTTTAAGTGTGGCGTATGCTGGCTTCCGGAACTTAGCTCGCCCATTGGGATCAAGCAGCTGGATCTCGCACTGGTGATGAATACTGCTTCGATCTTGGGCATCTAGAGTGATAGAGACGGTGAGTTCACCTCGTCCAGCATCAGGGTCGTACGCTGGTTTTGCATAAACGTCGCGGATAAAGACGTCGGGCCTTCGCGTCAGCGTCACTGGTCGGTGAATACCGCCGTGCCACCACTGATCTTGATCTTCGATATAGCTCGCATCGCTAAATTTCAGCACTTTGAGCGCCAGTAAGTTACGTCCGCGGCGGAGTCTCGATGTGAGTTCAAATTGAGCGGGTAGCCGTGCATCCTTATTGAACCCGAGCCATTCGCCATTCAAGGCAATTTCGTAACAGTTCTCGACTCCCTCTAGGTTGATCAGCGTTCGCCCGTCTAGTTCCTCGACGTCAAACCAGCATCGGTAAACGCCCGTGGGGTTGTGTCGTGGTGTTCGTGGTGGCTCATGTCGAAAGGGCATGCGCACATTGGTGTAGATGGGTTGATCTGACTCGGCGTTATCCATGGTCCAGAGATGAGGAGTAGAGATCGCTCGGCCTTGAGTGCCTTGCTGCTGAATGCTGAGCCAATTCTGTGGCACGTTCTCTGGTGAATCATAGCCGTTGAAGGTCCATTGACCCTCGAGCGGCGCAGTTTGCTCGCCGGTTTGGTTCTGGGCGTCCCGGCTGTTCCCATAGATATGAAAATGAGCGCCCATGGGCTCTCGCCCAATGCCGATGACTTCAGGATTTTCCCAGAGAGGATGTCGCACGGAACTACTCCCAGACTGATGGGTACTAAGACTAATCGAGATCGCGGTATTGCGGTATCTGAAAGAGAATAAGGATAAGGAGGACTAACCCCATCGCGGATAGCCCCACCGCCCATTGAGGGCCAAAGTAATCTGCAAATAGACTGATGGGATAAATGGCAATGGACAAGAAGGCCATCTCCAGCATGTAGATACTCATAACGCGTCCGCGAAAATCGTCATCCACATAGGACTGAATCAGCACGTTGGATAACGACATTCTTGATGCCTGCCCAAAACCCACCACTGTCAATAGCGCGATGGATAACCAAAAATGGGTGGACCAGGCAAAGCCAAGGAGGCTCACGCCCATCAATAGCCCACCGATCAACAGCAGCCTTGCACGCTTGCGGTTGCCAAAGGAAGCGACGTACAACGAACCAAGCAAAGAGCCGATTCCCGAGAGAGAGATCAACAGTCCAAGGTCGTCTGGCCCAGCATTCAGTACGTCTTTGGCAAACCCCGGGAGCAGCATGAAGTACGTCAAGCTAAAAAAGACCATCAGAAAATTGCACCCTAGCAACATGGCGATGATGGGTGTGCGCAGCACGTACTTAAACCCAGAAGAAAGGTCGGAGAGGATCGATTCTTGGCTTTCATCATCTGGCGCTCGGTCCTCGACCTTAATGAGGGTAATCACGCTGGCACTCCAGACGTAAAGTGCAGCCATGGTGAGATAGACCCATTTTGCTGGGTCGATGTTGCCGTCACCGCCGCCGAGTGCGGCAACCAATCCCCCAGCTAGACCCGGTAAAAGCAAGCGAGCCGTATTCATGCCAGAAGTACTCAGCGCGATGGCATTGGTGAGCCGATCAAGGCCAACAACATCTTTGGTGAAGGCTTGCCTTGCCGGCATCATCGCGTTCATCACGAGACCTTGAAGAATCGAGGAGAAGAGTAAATGCTCAAAGACCAAGATGCCTTGGAAGATTAGTGCCGCGATACCGAGCGTGATGAGGGCATTGGCGATTCCTGCAAGCTGTAAAATGGTTTTCTTTTGCTTGACCCGGTCCGCCACCACGCCGCCAAGCGGCGCGGCAACCAAACCAACGAGACCGCCCGCGGCCGTCATCCAGCCTAACTTTTCATAAGAACCTGTAATCTCGAATACGAGCCATCCACGAATGAACATTTGAATGTTCATGGCGGCGAAGTTGCCGCACAGGGCCGCGAAAAACCATCGATAATTGATGAT
>CAJXDD010000186.1:0-6242 GCA_913052075.1 uncultured Gammaproteobacteria bacterium | reverse complement strand
GTCGTCTCGGATAAGAAATGACTAATCACCGCATCGTTCTCCCTACGAAGAATCGAACAGGTCGCGTAAAGGAGCCGGCCACCAGGCTTCACTAATGCCCAGGCAGCTCGGAGCAGCGACTTTTGTAGGTCGGAGAGTTTATCAATATCTGCAGCGTTTCGCAGTAGCTTGATGTCCGGGCGACGCCGGATGACGCCCGTACCAGAGCAAGGGGCATCAAGTAACACAGCATCAAATTTGGGCGCTTTGGTCGCGTACTGGACGAGATCTTGGCAAACGATTTTAGCGTCGACGTTGAGTCGCTGAAGATTGTCTCTAATGCGATTACACCGATCACTATCAATATCAATGGCCGTTAAATCGGCGCCAGGGGCCAGCTCCAAAATATGGCTCGTTTTACCGCCCGGCGCGGCGCAGGCATCAAGAATCGACTCCCTAGATGTTGGCGCAAGGATTAGTGACGCCAGTTGCGCCGATTCGTCTTGGACGCTGACCCAGCCGTTGTCAAAACCTGGGAGTTCGCGAACGGGCACTGCATTTTTGAGCCTAATGGCGCCTGGAGCCCGCTGACTGAGACTGTGGTCTAGATCCTTCTCTCTGAGTAGATCAACGTAGTCATCGCGGCTTATCAGCAATTGATTTACACGAAGGGTCATGGGTGGCGGGGTAAGGTTAGCGCTGAAAATTGAATCGGCCTGATCAGGCCAATCCTTCTTCAGCGCTCGGATCAGCCAGTTTGGGTGATTTAAGGATGCGGTTTCGCTCCCCAGACAGTCGGACCGGATTTCTTTTCTCTGCCTTATAAAGGTTCGCAGAACGCCATTAATAAAGCCCCTTGCCCACTCCTTGCCAAGCAACGAGGTCGTTTCTACTGCTGCGTTCACGCTGGTGTGCTTAGGTTGCCGCAGGTGATCGATTGCGGACATCCCCAGCATGAGCAAGCATCTTAGATCCATATGCTTGCTTGGTAGGGGCTTAGCGAGCAAACGATCGAGGGCCATGGTGTACTCAAAATAGTGGACGAGCGTTTGGCGCACCAACCGCTTGCCCAACGAGTCTAAGCCGTCCCCCCGGTAGGCGTGGCCATCAATGACTGTGTTCTGAGTTACGGCGACCTCGTCACGAAAGTGTCTCATCAGTGACGATGGCTAACTATCTGACAGTGAGTCGAAACATGCGCCGACTTTAATGCCAAATGTAGATAGATTTTTGAGTTCCCCTCCACGCATGACGCTTCCTTTAGCGTTTGGAATTTGCAATGCAGTGATGAGCAGATGGCCGTCAGTTCCCAATATCTTTACACCGGTTTTGGTGATCTCACTGATCATCCCAAGGGCGTTCTGACCAGACATCTTTTCCTCGGTCTGCGCGCGCGCTTCAAGAACTTTGAACCGTGAGCCGTTCATTTTAACGACAGGGATGGTCTCACTAAAGAAAGCTCGAACTGTTCGCTCTAACGCTTCGACGGGGATTTGCCAGTCGATGATAGCCTCAGATTTTTTTATTTTCTTGGCATAAGTGGACCCGTGATTGGGCTGAGCCTCTGCCATGTAATTAGGGTTGTCCAGCTGGTCAAGCACGGTGAGTAGAGCTGGCATTCCGATGGATGCCAATTTTGCAGTTAGACTATCTCCCGTGTCGTTTGCTTCTATAGCCACGGACGCCCGGTGGTAGACCGGCCCCGTATCAAGGCCCTCATCCATCTGCATAATACAGACCCCGGTAGTAGAGTCCCCTGCTTGGATGGCTCTTTGTATTGGAGCTGCGCCTCGCCAGCGGGGCAGCAGGGATGCATGGACATTAATGGCTCCCAAGCGGGTTGCATTGAGGGCATCCTTACGCAAAATTTGCCCATAGGCTACAACCACTAAGACATCAGCCTCGTAATCAACGAGCGCGCTTCCGGCGATCTTTGAAGGTTGTAATACCGATATACCGTGCTCAGTCGCAACGCGTTTTACTGGCGTTGGAACAAGCGCCTTACCTCGCTTCCCGGGACGATCAGGCTGAGTAACGACGGCTGCAACCTCGTGCTCAGAATGAATTAGGGCCTCGAGATGACTGGCGGCAAATGATGGGGTTCCAGCAAAAATGATTCGCATAGCGTATCACTGCCTTTGCTTTCGGAGCTTCAAGAGTTTTTTCCGGATCATTTGTCGTTTCGTCGAGGACAGGTAGTCAACGAATAGTCGGCCATCAAGATGGTCAATTTCATGTTGAATGCAGACAGCCAACATCCCCTCAGCCTCGATTGAGAGAGGTTCACCGGCACGATCAAGCGCCGTAACGGTGATGGTATCTGGTCTGTTAACGGGTTCGTAGAAACCAGGGACGGAAAGACATCCCTCTTGCGTTTCGACATCGCCTGTCGCTGTTTCAATCTCAGGATTAATCAGAACGAGCGGTTCGGATTTATCCTCGCTGACATCGCACACTAGAATTCGTTTTTGCACGTTGACCTGGGTCGCTGCGAGACCAATTCCAGGAGCCTGGTACATGGTTTCGAGCATGGCGTCACACAGAGCCGTCACTTCGCTAGTCACGTTAGGAACGGGCTCTGCTTTCAACCGTAATCGAGGGTCAGGGAACTCAAGAATAGTCAGCAGGTCCACGAAGATCTCTTCCTTTGGAGTCATTGGCTATAGTGCGGCATAGGCGCATTATTTTACTTGCTGCCCGTTTCTGGGCCAGGCAGTTCGATATTGTATCGCGAATGGGTGAGGGAATTCTTTGAAGGTTAGAAAGTTCGCCGTCATGCAGGGATTGGTAGCCTCTCGGCTGAGGTCGGCGACCAAACCTTTATCCTAATTCTTACCGCTTGTTTCAAAGAAACCGCGGCCTCGATTACCGATCCCGTATAATTGGTATGTAGTCATTGGTTAGGCGTCTCATGTCGGAACAAGAATCTCTGTTACGCAAGCTGCGATTAGGCGCAGTTGTCGCTTATCCGACTGAGGGAGTGTGGGGTCTAGGCTGTGACCCTCACGACGAGCAAGCGGTGCATCGCATCCTAGCCATCAAGCAGCGGGCGGTTCAGGCTGGGCTGATACTTTTAGCGAGTAACGTTGAACAGCTATCCTCCTATCTTCAGGGTCTCAGCGCTGAATTGTTGGTTCAGTTGGGAAAAAAGGAATCCAGTCCCGTCACCTTTTTGATTCCAGATAACGGGTACTGCCCGAGCTGGATCCGCGGACAGCATGAATCAGTGGCAGTGAGGGTAACCAGCCATCCTACAGTGGCAACTATCACAGCGGCCCTCGGGGGACCTATCGTCTCCACTTCGGCGAATCGCCATGGCGAGCCAACGCTCAGTTCGGCTGAAGCCATTCGGAAGTCATTAGGGGCTGAAATTGATGGCATTGTTGATGGGGAGCTAGGCGGCGCATCGGGGGCATCTGAGATTCGTGATCTTAAGACTGGGCAAACCATTAGAGAGGGCGGGAAGTGATTGGGCTGGGAGTCTTAGGACATCCAGTAGCACATAGCCGCTCGCCTGAGTTGCACGCGCAATTTGCGAGTCAGGTGGGCCTAGAGATTGATTATCAAAAACTGGACGTTGCGCCAGGCTATTTCGCCGCCGAGATCGCAAGGCTTCAAGCTGAGAAATGGGTTGGCTGCAACGTCACGGTGCCTTTCAAGTCCGACGCATATGACGTGTGTACCGCCCGTAGCCCTGAGGTAGAGATGGCTGGTGTCGTCAACACGCTAGTGTTTCACGACAATGGTGCAGTTGAAGGCCACAATACAGACGGTCCTGGCCTTGTTGCAGATATGACGACTCATCTAGGCTGGGATCTTGATAGCGCGCGGCTACTCATTTTGGGTGCAGGTGGTGCCACCCAAGGGGTGCTGGGCGCGTTACTTGAGACTAACCCAGCCTCTATTCACGTTTGGAACCGCACCCATTTGAAAGCCGAGCAACTGGTGCACCAGCATGACGACGCACGAGTCGCTGCGATGGCAGCAGATGACCTCGAATCCCATTACGATGTCGTGGTGCATGCCAGTGCGGCTGGTCTCCAAGGGCAGCGCGTTGAGGTTCCACTGCGCTGCATAGGTCCCTCTACTCGTGCCTATGACTTAAGCTATAGCGCTGAACCAACGCCCTTTATCCGTTGGGCGTCATCAAGCGGAGCAGTTGTATGCGCAGATGGCCTCGGCATGCTGATCGAACAGGCAGCATTAGCGTTCGAGATTTGGTTTGGGGAGTTGCCATCGACGATTCCGATTCGGCAATCAGAGGGCCTTTCCTTCGATAATGGCTGAGCGATGGGCTCTGACAAAGACCGCTCAGCGCTAGCGAACTCACGTTTTTTGCGCAGTGCTCGCGGTCTAAAAAATCGCACTAGCGACCTAACGACAGAAGGCCCTTTTTAATAGAGGGTCTATATAGGGCATATGGGCACATTCATGGTCTTGATAGGTTCTTGCGTGCGTTGAATGTACTGCCGCGCTTAGCGTCTTGCACTCGATGAAAGAGGTGGGTGATCCATTGGCGCGGGCACCGGATTCTTTTTGGGCGCTATGACTAAAGGGGGATCCCTTAATAATGAACGGACTTTCTTAATAAGACGTTGGTAACAAAAAGGGTACGATCTCTTTCGGCATCGCGTAAGAGATCAGAAATAAGCGCTGGACACTTGCGTTTGAGCTGCGAGCGTACGAGGGATCATCCCACGAGCCCCTTGCTCCCAGAGCCGGATTGATGAGTCGCCCGAGGGCTGCAGTGATTGGCCTTTTGGGAAATGAGATAACTAGACAATGCGTGTGCCACATTTTTGCTAAGTTTGGGTGGCATTGGTGGCAGTAGGTTTCAGAGATAAGGAGAGTGACATGACGGAATCCAATCCACTGCTCGTCGAAGGTGATTTTCCCCTGTTTGACCAGATTCGCCATGATCATGTTGTGCCGGCGGTGACGCAGGTATTGGCATCGAATCAGGCGTCGCTCGATATGCTCAAACAAAGAAGTCCGGACGAGGTTACCGCGGAGGATTTGAGGGAGTTTGAAGCTTTGGAAGCACGGCTATATGACGCGTGGCACCCAGTTGAGCATCTCAACGCAGTGATGAATAGCGAGCCCCTAAGAGAGGCCTACAACACCGCTCGCGCTGCGATAACAGCCTATCAAACGAAACTAGGCCAAGACGAAGCGCTTTATCAGCTATTCAAAACCTTGCAGGAGAAAGCGGATGATATTGGCCTCAGTTCAGAGCAACGAAAGAGCGTTGCCAACTCGCTGCTGGAGTTTGAGTTATCGGGCGTTGCGCTAACGGGCGAGTCGCGCGGCACCTATGCACGGCTGAAAAACGAGGTCAGTGAGCTGACGAGTCAGTTTTCGGAAAATGTGCTCGATGCTACCGATCAATGGAAGAAATTGATCGAGGATCCAAAACAATTGATAGGTCTTCCAAACTCAGCGATGGAGATGTTTAGGGCTGCGGCAAAGGCGGATGGTCAGGACGGTTATCTCGTCACGCTTGACGCTCCTTCGTACTTGGCGGTGATGAAAGGCTGTGAACATCGGGAGTTGCGTAAAGAGGTTTATGAGGCTTACGTAACTCGGGCATCAGATCAGGGCCCCTCGGCAGGCACGTTTGATAACAGCGACATCATGAACCGAATTGTCGAGGTTCGACAGGCCATCGCGAATCTGCTGGGTTACGAGCAGTTCTCTGAATTTAGTCTCGCGACCAAAATGGCTGAGACCCCAGAGGCAGTGCTCGCTTTTCTTAATCAGTTAGCCGAGCTCTCGCTTCCTGTTGCGGAGGAGGAGATGAGGGCGCTCAAAGCTTTCGCACTAGCAGATGGTGGTGTGAGCGATCTCAAGGCTTGGGATGTTGCTTTTTACTCAGAGCGTCAGCGACAAGCCGAGTTTGAGTTATCAGAGGAAGCTTTGAGGGAATATTTCCCAGCCGGGCAGGTGATCCAGGGGATGTTCAACATTGTCTCGAAGGTCTTTGGTGTAGACGTTAAGCCTTGTCCGGCAATGGCGACCTGGCATCCTGATGTGCTGACTTACCAGGTGGAGCAAGAAGGAGAAACCGTCGCCTTTTTCTATTTGGATCTTTATGCCCGTGCGAAAAAGAGAGGCGGTGCCTGGATGGCCGAATGTCGAAACCGAAGACTCACGCCAGATGAGCACCTGCAGCGCCCGGTTGCGTTTTTGACCTGCAATTTTACCCCCGCCGTCGGAGATAAGCCCGCCCTGCTGTCGCATGATGAAGTAGTCACGTTGTTTCA
>CAJXDD010000185.1:0-6264 GCA_913052075.1 uncultured Gammaproteobacteria bacterium | reverse complement strand
TACTCGGAGAGAATGAATCGCTAGAGCAGCTTTTCACGAACTTGATTGATAATGCCCTTAAATATAGCCCCTCGGGTTCGGTCGTTCGGGTCGTAGCAGAACTAGGCAAATCAACCATAAAGATCCAAGTCATTGACCAGGGCATCGGCATTCCCGTCAAAGACCAAGCTCGCATCTTCGAGCGATTTTATCGGGTAGACAGAGCAAGGTCCCGCGAGAAAGGCGGAACTGGGTTAGGGCTATCGATTGTGAAGCACATTACCGAGCTACATGGCGGGAAAGTCGCCGTGGAATCGGTTGAAGGTGAGGGGGCAACCTTTACCGTGACACTTCCCATTGCTCGCCCTGAAGGGGACCTTGTGCTCTAGACGCTCGTCTTGCGCATTCGAGGGCCTCACTTTACGCCCCTAACTGAGAGGAGTATCGTTCGCCTCCTTCGTTTATTGACCAGGCAATGGCCATGTCCTCCGGCAGTCCAACAGAGCCAATCGAATCATCCGACCAGACTGAACAGACCAGACAGGGAGAGGTAGTTCAGCTCAAAATCTGGGAGCTTGCCTGGCCAACGATCCTGAGCAACTTGCTCTTTTCGGTCATAGGCATCATCAGCATCAAAATAGTGGGCGAATTAGGCTCTGAAGCCGTCGCCGCAGTCACCACCGGACATCGTATCTTCTTTGCAGTGCAGGCGATTCTGATGGCTGTGTCCACCGGCACCACGGCGATGGTTGCAAGAGCCTGGGGAGCCAGCAATCCTCGCGAGGCTGCAAATGTGACCTCGGCCTCCCTATGGACTGGCAACTTAGTGGCGCTCGCACTGACCGCCCCGTGCTTTTTCCTCGCATTACCGATTGCAAGTATTTTTGGTTTGAACGAAGCGACGACTCAGTTAACCGCGGACTTTATTCGCTATCTCTCGATTTTTAATGTCGCGTTTTCGGTCAATATGATACTGGGGGCAGCGCTACGCGCTGCTGGAGACACCCGGACCCCGCTGTGGATTGGTGCGTTTATGAACGTTGTTAACGTTATTTTGGTGTATGCGTTGGTCTACGGTGAATGGGGGTTCCCAGAAATGGGTACCAACGGAGCAGCGCTAGCGAGTGGGTTCTCCTTCACAGCAGCAGCTATCGTCCTGTTGGGGCTTTGGTATGGAAAGCGACTTATTGTTGGTGTTGGTGGCAAGGGTTCCTTTACGCTTCGCCGTATATCCCAGTTGTATCAAATCGGTTATCCAGCAGCCATTGAGCAGTTTGTCTTTCAAATTGGGTTCGTGGGCTTTTTATGGCTCGTCGCGCAGTACGGCACGGCACCCTACGCAGCGTATGGCATTGGCGTTCAAATTCTGAGCGTGTCGTTTGTCGTGGGATTTGGGTTCTCAATCGCGGGAGCAACGCTCGTTGGTCAATATCTCGGGGCTGGTGATCCAGAAGGAGCTAGGCGTCAGGGCTGGCGCGCGACCCGGCTCGCCATTTTCAGCATGATGGTCCTGTCAGCGCTGATCATGCCATTTGCTCACGAGCTAGCGTCTGCATTGATTAACGAGCCCGATGTGATTCGGTACACCGTTATCTTCATTTACATTCTTGGCGCCGCGCAGCCGCTAATGGGCATAGAATTTTCGCTCAGTGGTTGTCTTAGAGGGGCGGGAGACACCCGATACCCACTGCTCACGACCATGGTGGGACTAATTGGCGTTCGGGTCGGGCTTGCGGCCTTGTTCATGAGTATGTCTCTATCAGTCACTTGGATATTTGCAGCACTGCTGGGTGATTACCTCATTAAGGCGCTTATGCTGACGCATCGCTTCAAGTCCGGGCGATGGAAGAACAAGATGAAGCGGTTTGATCAAGTGCTTGGTTAATTATCGAGCTGGCGTGCTGTTTCCTCGTTGTTCCTCCGCTACGAGGGCAAATTAGGGAGTGCTGTAGACGGTTTGATTGAGGACGCTGAAGACCAGCCTCGGAGCGGTTTTGAGTCCTGCGTTTTAGCTTAAGCCTAACTTCAGTCCAAACGCCCAGGCTCCGGCCTATCTTTCACGCTTCTTAGGGCGGCGCGCGCTGACTGGCGCCGTTCGATAAGGCATTATCTCCTTTCCATGAGGCTCGAGTCTGTAGGCGCTTCCCGTACGCCTCAATTCTTGAAGCGCCTCAGCTTGCCTAGCGCCTGTCTCGCGACCGGCAAAGATTGACGCTTGATAACGGGGCTCCAGCTATGAAAAACTGTATGTTCATACAGTTTTTTCGCGTGCAATGGCCATTCTCATTGCGGACCCGCTCAGCGACCCGCTTTACTACCTGAAGCATTTCGACTTTATGCTCGACTCGCTTGAAGAGGACCGAGAACGTTTTCTTTCGGCGGCTCAGCGAGCATCGGTCGAACGGCTGCAGCGTTTGCCGACCCAGGCTCGATGTCTTTTTGTTCGTCTCTACCTGCGCAAAGGGAATTTCTTTCGGACGGACAAGTTAGATTATTCAGAGATAGGCGATCTCAATGCGGCAATACACTATTTGATTAAAGACGGATTCCTAACCCGCCTTTCCGATGAACGGTTAGATCTCAATATAACGATGCGAAATCTTACAGAGCTAAAGGAGGAAGGACTTCTCCAGCATCTTCCTTCAGCGTTAGCCGGTCGGCCCAATGTGGATAAAGAACTTTTGTCAAAGATTGGTGCGCTTCAGGTGCCTCGCCTCGACATCATTCAACTTCAACACCGGAACCTCATTGATCGTTGCCAGCTGGCCTACTTTGGTAATGCCCACCAAGATCTATCTGATCTGATTCTGACTGATCTGGGTCAACGTTCGTTTGAATCGACACAGTGCACGACGACAAAGTGGAGGTCTCAGGCAGTGATCGACCTAGCATCGCTATTGCTGGTATTCCGTCGAGAGATTGATCACTTGTCTAGCCGCTTGAAAGGCGAGAAAGACTGCGTAGTGGTTGAGGATCACCTCCGGGCGACGCTTGAGCAATTGCTTGATGGTTTTCCTGCCACGCCTGATGAGCCTCTGGTCCAAAGACGGTACGACCGAACGGTGGGCGCCGCGGGACGGCTCGCGGAAAGGCTCGATGCAAATGAACTCGCGTTGAAGTGGTACGCACTGTCTGAGGCGAGTGCTATTGTTGAGCGCCGGATCAGAGTCATGAGAAAGCTCAAAGTTACCGGTACCGAAGAACTTGCTGAGCGGCTGCTCGGCTACTCACTGGAGGCCTCCGAAATAAAGTACGCGGAACGGTTGCTCGGTCGGCCCGCTCGTTATTTGGCAGACCGAGTACCGGAATTTGACCTATCCCTCAATACAGAGATGCTTAACTCATACGAGGGCGGAATCGAGCGTCGGGTCATTGACTGGTTGCATGACCATTGCGGGCAGACTGCGCTTCACACGGAAAATACGGTGTTCAGTGGCTTGTTTGGGCTACTGTTTTGGGAGGTGGTATTTGCGCCCATTGATGGCGCGTTTTTCCATCCCTATCAGTCTGGTCCGTCGGATCTATTTGATGCCGATTTTTTTCCTCGACGAGAACGCTTGTTTCAAAACCGATTGAAAAAGCTGGCATCGAAGTGTTATCGCGACGAACTGTTAGTCGCCACCTTTCACGAAAAACAAGGTGTCCAGAACCCCTTCGTAGTTTGGTCGGAGGAGCTACTAACGATTCTGATCGAAGTGCTCGCGACCATTGATTGGAGCCGTCTCGAGCCCATTTTCCAAATGATGGCGCACAACCCCCGGGAGGCGACCCGCGGATTTCCTGACTTGTTAGTGTTGGGGAATGATTCGGTCGAATTTATTGAGGTTAAGGGCCCTGGTGATCGGCTCCAAGACCATCAAATTCGCTGGCTCTGTGAACTTAATAACGTTGGGATTCCAAGCAGCGTGTTAAAGGTTATCTCATGAATGTGCCGCTTCGAGACAAAAAGGTCTTGCATGCTGGCGATCCAGACCTTTGGCTTACAACGCCAGACTTATCCATCAGCGTCGGAGAATTAGCAGATAGTGTTCGTACCGGGGACCTCCACCAGAATTCTGAGCTCAGAGTCAGCGCAGTGGAGGGTATTCGCACTCATCAGAAGGTCCAGAGTGCTAGACGGCCGCCGTATGTGGCCGAGCAGACTATCAAGGCTAGGTGCAGAACCGAACTGGGCATTATCGAAATTCGAGGGCGGATGGATGGTTGGGTTCCTGCGGCCGGGAGCATTCCACCATGGATTGAGGAAATCAAAACCTCACGACGACAAGGCTCGGCGCCAGATCGCTCATTGATTGATACGTATAGCGCGCAATTAAAGTTATATGCATGGATGACCGCCCTTGCAGAGGGAGCTGAGCACATCAATGCGCAACTGACCTTCATCCATCCGGATTCGTTGTTAGCGTCGCCTGCTCGTTTCGTGTGGCGCATCGACGAACTTGCTCAATTTGCGATGGGACAACTTCAAGCTTTTGTGGAATGTGCAATAAGGGAAGAAGAGCGGCGAAAGCAAAGGGATCGGCGGCTTTCGGCACTCGCTTACCCAATGGCTACCTTCCGTCCGGGCCAGCGTGCGCTAGCAAGCGTTGCCTACAAGGCGATTGTCGATGCGACGCATCAAACCTGGATAGAAGCGCCCACTGGACTCGGGAAGACCCTCGGGATTTTGTATCCCGCACTGAAAGCCATGCCAGTATCTGACATCGGCAAAGTTTTCTATTTCACTGCCAAAGTTCAAGGACAGAAAGCAGCGGAGGAGGCGCTCCAGCAATTACGTGGTGGTGAGACTTTACCCCTGACCTCGGTGACGATTACCGCCAAAAGAGCGGTCTGTCCCACACCGGAACTGCCGTGTGACCCAGCTTATTGCCCTCGAGCCAAGGGCTTTTATGATCGGTTAGGGGAAGGTCTTGTTGAGCTCCGGAAAGCAAGTCGTCATCAACACATCCACCGGGCAACCATCGAGCGAGTATCGGATAGCTACGCACTGTGCCCCTTCGAGTTGAATCTCGAGATCGCTCGAGAAAGTGATGTGGTGGTGGCTGACTTTAATTATGGATTTGACCCCCGAGTTCGACTGCAGCGTCTGCTTGAACAGCCAAAGACGAAACCGGTGTTCTTGGTTGATGAGGCCCATAACCTTCTGACTCGGTCAGTCGACATGTTCTCAAGCGATCTACGGCTCGCCACCCTCGAAGCTGCACAAGCGGTCACTGCAGGCTCAGGCCACACAGAACCTGACTTGAACAACCTCATCAGCGAGTTGCAGCAGCTCGATAACGATGGCGTCCACGACACGAACTGGGTAGCGAAGCCCGATGCCATCCAAAACATAGTGAGCAGCGCATCTAAGTGGCTATTGGCGATGGCGACGAAGAACGACAGCTCGCAGGAGGCTCCGATTTTAGAGGCTTGGTGGGCCACCATCCGATTCGTTGAGTGTTTTCAAAGCCTGACTGATGACTACGAAATTATCGTCGAACATTCACCAGAGACGCGCATCCTGCTGTCCTGCGTTCAGCCGGGTCAGCAGCTTCAAAGGATGTTCGATAGTGCCCGTAGCATCGTTGCTTTCTCTGGGACATTGCGCCCGAAACGCTGGCTCGAGGCTCGTTTAGCGACACCGCCAGATGCGACTTGGATAGGTTTTCCCAGCCCGTTTCCACCTGGTCACCAATTTACGGCGGTGGTTCACGACATCGACGTTCGGTATCACCAGCGGTCACACAACTTGCCTCGCCTAGTGAGGCTGATTTATGAAGTGACCACCGCCAAGCGAGGCCACTACCTGATCTTTTGTCCATCATTTGAGTTTCTGATTCAGCTCGCTGCTCGCTTTGAGGCTATGCACCCAATGTTCAAAACTGTGAGGCAAGGTGAGGGTGATACTCTTCAGGCCATCCAAGACTTTCGTAACTCGTTCACATCTTCAGAACCAACCATTGGATTCGCCATTACTGGAGGACGGTTTGCGGAGAGTATCGACTTTTCAGGCGATCAACTGATCGGCGTTGTCATCATTGGATTGGGGTTAGCCCCGCGGTCTACATTGAACGATGTGATTAGCGATCGCGCCAACGAAGAAGGACGCGTCAACGGTTTTGATGTCGGGTATCGATACCCTGCATTGATGCGAACGGTTCAAACCGCTGGCCGCGTGATTCGCAGCGCAAGTGACCGGGGCGTGGTCCTATTGGTGGACCAACGTTTTAGGTCGGAAGAGAATTTGAAGTACACCCCCGCATGGTGGGACGTGAAGTTCACGCCATCTCATGCAATCCAACC
>CAJXDD010000184.1:0-6272 GCA_913052075.1 uncultured Gammaproteobacteria bacterium | reverse complement strand
GGCGATCCGGCGGGGCCTGCCGCCCCAAGCTCTGCAATTCCCCAGGTTGTGCCCAGCGTCTCTCTTGCGCCATCGGCGAAGACCTGCACGATTTCGGGGGTAAGCGGCTGAAGACCCATAAGTTTCTCTTTATCGAGCGTTAGGAATGCTCGCCGCGATTCGCGGGTATAGACAACGCTCCCGCCCACAAAAAACCGGGATGCGCCTGGCACTGACAGTAGATTGGCAGAAATGAGGCCGCCGGTTGAGGACTCCGCGACCGAGACAGTGGCCTTATTACGACTTAGTTGGTCGCCAATGAGCGTCGAGATTGAGTGAAACATTGAAGTGCCTTTCGCCAGATCTAAGTCCCGAGTGTAACGAACCTTCGTCCCTTGTTGCGTACGACTGTGACAGAATGTGAAACCGGATCATTGAGATGAACGTTATGCATAACCGATTGATGGCGCTGGCATTTTTGCTGTGCGCATTGACCCCTCCGTCCTACTCGCAAGACAACGAAGTCATGGATCTTGCGATCACCAATGTGTCGGTCATTGATGTGGTGAGCGGAGGGGTATCCAGGCAATCGGTGTTGGTGAACGAGGGGAAAATTGCGCGTGTGCTTGACCCCGGTGAATCGGTTGGCCCGTCGGTTGAGGTAATCGACGGCACGGGTCAGTTTTTGCTGCCAGGGCTTTGGGATATGCACGTGCATATCGTTTATGAGGCGCAGCTGATTCAGCAGATGCCGGATCTGTTTCTGGACTACGGAGTGACGAGCGTTCGAGACACGGGCGCTCTGCTAGCCAACATCCAGCCGGAACTCGCCCGTTGGCGAGCGCTTGGCGCGGCCGCTCCCGATATCTTTTTCAGTGGTCCGTTGCTGGATGGTCGATTGGTGGTCTACGACGGTAATGGTCGAACTGAGATCGGCCGGTCGAACGCAACTGCTCAGGCGGCGAGAAACCAGGTAGCTGCGCTCGTGGCCGCCGGTGTCGACTTTATCAAGATCTATGAGCTGGTGAGCCCCGAGGTGTTTGCTGCCCTGGTCGAGAGCGCGGGGGCCGCGAACATTCCAATTGCCGCGCATGTGCCGCTGTCGATGATGGCTGAGGCTGCTGGGCCCCGCGTCCAATCGATGGAACACCTGCGCAATATCGAGATTGCGTGTGCTGATGACGCGGAGTCTCTGTTTGATGCTCGGGAGGCCATGATCGAATCCCCAGGAGATCGTTCGGGTTATGAATTACGTCGGTATCTGCATCAAACCCAGCGCGAAGTTGCACTGACAACTGCGGATCCTGAATCCGATCGCTGTCAGCGCGTGATCGAATCGCTTAAGGGAACGATCCAAGTTCCGACCCTGCGGTTGAACACGCTACCGCAGTATTCTCCAATTCGTCGCTCAGATTGGCGTGACGCGCTAAGGGATTTGCCCGGGGCTTTAGCGAGTCAGTGGATCGAAACGGCAGAATTTTTCGCGGGCCAGGAGACCAGTGTGAGCGATCAGCTTTCGAGCTGGTCTCTTGAACTGGTAGATGCAATGCAACAGGCAGGCGTACCCATTGGCGCGGGCACTGATACCCCTATAGGGCAGGCCATTCCTGGCTATAGCCTGCACACTGAGCTCGAACGGCTGGTCGATGCGGGGCTGAGTGAGCGGCAGGCTCTCTTTGCGGCAACTGTTGTGCCTGCCATGTTCCTGGAGTTGGAAGGTGTGATGGGGCAGATCAAGCCTGAGATGGAAGCTGATTTGATTGTGCTGAGCGATAACCCACTCGATAACATCAAGCACACGCGCACCATTCAGGCTGTAATCTCTGATGGTGTTCGGGTCAGATAAAAGGTTTCGCACTGTGTTGAGAGACGGCTCGCAGTCGAAGCGAGTAGGTCGCTAACCAACGCTCCAACTAAAGAGGTAGCGAGTTTGCGGATTAGAAGTTTTTGCGATGGCGCGGGTCTTACCACTTACTAGTTATTCAGCCAGTTTCCGCGCGGGTCAATAAAAATGGTAGATTCGTGGAGGATGCGCGAATAAACACAGAGGTTATGCCAAGGTGATGCGCTAATTCGGATAGCCAGGCTGTCCAGTATCTGCTGCTAGATATCCACGCAGCATCGATGAATGATAAGAGTAAGGATGAGAAATACATGTTGGACTATCAATTATTAATCAATGGTCAGTTGGTGGATGGTGACCATACGATGGCGGTAGTTAACCCTGCTACCGAGGAAAAATTAGCGGATTGCCCCAAAGCATCAGAGGCCCAGCTTAATGTTGCTGTTGCTGCCGCGAAAGAAGCGTTCCCGGCTTGGAGTGAAACCGCCATCGAGGAGCGAAAAGCTGTCGTTCTAAAGATTGCGGATGCGATTGAAGCTAACGCGACTGAACTGGCTCAACTGCTCACTGAAGAACAGGGGAAGCCTTTAGGTGATGCCACCGGAGAGGTCTATGGCATGGCGGCATTTTGCCGTTACTTCACGTCGCTCGATCTCCCTGTCAAAGTAATCGATGACAGTGAAGGACGAAAAGTTGAGGCACATCGACGCCCGCTTGGCGTCGTTGGTGCGATCGTCCCATGGAACTTCCCGCTCATCCTTATGGCGTTCAAATTGCCGCCAGCGCTGATTGCAGGCAACACTATCGTGATCAAGCCCGCGCCTACGACCCCACTCAGCACACTACGCATCGGCGCCCTGATTAAAGACATCGTCCCGGCTGGCGTTGTGAATTTCATTACCGACGAGAATGACTTGGGGGCAGCGCTTACTGCGCATCCGGACGTGCGAAAAATTTCGTTCACTGGCTCGACGGCAACAGGCGCGAAGGTCATGGCCGGTGCGGCTGGCTTACTTAAACGGATTACGTTGGAGCTCGGCGGCAACGATGCCGGTATCGTATTGAGTGACGTGGATCCAAAGGAAACGGCGCCAAAAGTGTTTGATAGCGCGTTCCAAAATAGCGGTCAGGTCTGTATCGCGATGAAGCGACTCTATGTCCATGAAGATATCTACGATGAGATGTGCGATGAGCTAGCGACCCTTGCTAATGAGGCGGTGATCGGTAATGGACTCGAGCAAGGCACAAAGCTCGGGCCACTCAATAACAAAATGCAGTACGAGCGAGTGAAGGAACTTATCGAGGAAGCCAAAAAGGACGGCAATGTGATTGCTGGCGGCGAGGTTCCAGACGAGCCTGGCTATTTCATCAAACCCACTATCGTGCGGGATATACAGGAAGGGTCGCGTTTAGTTGACGAGGAGCAGTTTGGTCCGGTGTTGCCTGTTCTTAAGTTTAATGAAGAGGACGATGCAGTAGCGCGTGCCAATGCGAGTGCCTGGGGCCTTGGTGGTTCTGTGTGGTCGTCGGACTTGGATAAAGCCTATGCGCTGGCTGAAAAAATGGATGCTGGCACGATCTGGATCAACAAACACGCTGAGCTCGACCCCGCGATTCCATTCGGCGGCGCCAAGCAATCTGGTCTGGGCAATGAGCTTGGAGAAGAGGGGCTCGAGGAGTTCACCCAGCTCAAGATTATCAATATGGCTAAGGCGTCCTAGACGCCTCTCCCCGCATTTTGAGGCTTGCTCGATACCACGACTTCTGACTAGCATCTCTTCATCGCCATTAAATTCTGCAGGGATTTTGATGGTTCCGATCTAAAGTCAGCGGATTCGTACCCGCATTCGCATCTACACCTGCACCCGCTCGAGCCGAGCGCTCGATCCTGTTCTTGGTCCGCAAGGCCTAAGGATCATAGCGTCAATCCTTCGTGACGGCCCTCGCGGAAGAAACTGGCTTGATTCTGTCGAGATTGCATGGCAGAACATGTCAAAAACTACAACTATGAATGAAGGCATAGGCATGGTCAGTCAACTGCCAAATCATGGAGAAGCGATCACGCTCGAATGGCTGGAAGAGACTCTCAGTCATCTGAATGTGGGACATTCGATTACTGCATTTTCGGTGTCGCCCGTGGGGGCAACCGCTGGGTTCTTGGGTGATATTTGCCGGATCGACTTAACCTGGAGCGGTGGGGAGGCTGTACCCTCCGTCATTGTGAAATTCCCTACCGTGCGGCCAGATAACCTCGAAACCGGTAGAGGGTTACTTGCCTATGAGCGGGAGGCCAAGTTTTACCTCGCTCATAGCGACGGTTGTTCGCTAAAGCCACCGACCTGCCATGCAGCTATCGATGTGAGTGGGAGTGGGGACTTTCTTTTAGTCATTGAGGACCTAGCGGCCTATCGTTTTGTTAGCCAATTAGACGGAATAGATGAGGCGGATGCCATCCGGGCGGTGGAGGGGCTTGCAACCATGCATGCGCAGTATTGGGACGACCCAGCGATTCAGGAATCGGATGCGCTCTACCCATTTTCCACGTGGGCGGACATTTACCCGCCGGCCATTGAAACCGGTTGGCCGCTGTATAAAGCGCACTTTAGCTATGTAATTGATGACGACTTAATGCCGTATTTTGAAGCGGGCAATGAAGCCTCAGCAGCCATTTTCAATTTCTTTGCTGATTCGAGACCGAAAACACTGCTGCACGGTGATGCGCGGATGGAAAATGTGTGTTTCGACCCAGTGACTGGCGCGCCAAGGATGTACGACTGGCAGTTGACCTCTACTGGTCCTGCGGCTTGGGATCTCTGCTATTTCTTTGCGCAATCGCTCGGTGAGACTGAATGGCCGGATTTAGGGGAGCGCTGCATAGAGGCCTACTACAAGAAACTGAAGGAGGGGGGCGTTGCGAATTACAGTGAGGCTGATCTCCGGCGCGATCTGCAGATTGTTAGCTGCTTGTTATTTGGCTTTGCCAGCATGGTCGGAAACTTTTTGTGTCCCCCCGGAGAGGCAGAGAAGAATATTGTGGAGGCCACCACTCCAAGATTCTGGGCGGTGATAAGGCATCTGGAATCGAAAGAAGTGCTCGAACGGCTCTCTGACTTTATTGAGGGACCAACATCCCAGTCCTGACCGAACTAACAAGTGCCCAAGCGATTGAAGTGATCGGTGATCACCCAGGTCGTGGCTTACAGCCCGCTTTGCACGCGCTGCGAATTGGCTAGTCAATGAGCTGGCGAGTTCGACGATTAACGCTTTTCTCAGGCAGTCAAAATGGTAGGCCCGAGTGACGAGCATCCTTGCGGCCGCCTACGGTTCTGGAGTTGGGTGGTTGTAACTTTGGATCACCAGCGGTCGATGACGCCCAGCAGATCGCAGACTCGACTTGAGTACCCCCATTCATTGTCGTACCAGTTGAGCGCTCGGACGTAGCGTTTTTGGGATACTGCGGTAAAGCCACTGTCGTAAATGGAGGAGTGAGCGTTGCCGATAATGTCCGATGAAACAATCGGTACGTCGCTATATTCCAGGATGCCTGCTAACGCGGGTGTGCTCGCAGCGCTGCGCACGGCCTGATGAATGTCTTCTGCCGTAACCGCAGTCTCGAGTTCTACGAACAGATCGACCACTGATCCGTCGGGGACGGGGACCCTTGCTGCAATGCCGTGCAGCCGCCCTGCGAGATCAGGGAGCACTTCACCGACGGCCTTTGCAGCGCCAGTGGAGGTGGGAATGATGTTTTCCGCTGCGGCACGCGACCGCCGCCAATCAGAATGTGGCACGTCAGCGAGTCGTTGGTCATTGGTATAGGCGTGAACCGTATTGATAACGCCCTCAGCAATCCCAAAAGTATCGTTCAGCACCTTCGCCATCGGGGCTAGGCAATTGGTGGTGCAGGAAGCATTGGAAATAATTTGATGTTCGGGCAGGAGACCATCATCATTAACACCGAGGACGACGGTGTAATCAATGTCATCTGCAGCGGGTACGGTCAGTACAACGCGCTTGGCACCCGCCAAGAGGTGAGCCTCGAGCTGTTCTCGGTGCCGGAAAATCCCAGTGGCTTCAACCACGATATCGATGGCCAATTCAGCCCAGGGGAGTGACAACGGTGACGGCTCGGCCAACAGTTTGGCGCGAGTGTTTGGCGTGCATAAGGCGCCGTCCGCGACTTCGACGGCTGCGCCGAAGGGACCCATGACGGTGTCGTAGTTCAGAAGATACCGAAGGGCGTTCGGGTCAAACAGGTCATTGATCGCGACAACATCGATATCCGGTCTGCTCTCCAATATCCGGAAGACCGCTCGGCCAATTCGTCCGAATCCGTTAATGGCTACTCTCATGCGCCTGCCGCCTCCATTTCTGTGTATAGCCGAGCGACGTTAAGCAGCCTAGCGGCGTGACCCAAGTTTTCGTACCAGCCGAGCAACTTAATCATCCG
>CAJXDD010000183.1:0-6273 GCA_913052075.1 uncultured Gammaproteobacteria bacterium | reverse complement strand
CTCACCCGACACATCCGATGGTTGAACCCGCTGGGGACCACCTAGCCCCCGAAATAATGGATCACCGCCGGGCCGATCCTCGCTACGTCTAAAGTGTGGGAGCACCGACCGATAACCCCATCCAGTGCAGCCATAGAGCGCCTCCCAACGGTCAAAGTCGCCTGGGTTACCACGAACAAAAATCATCCCGTTGATTGACGAGGAGCCTCCAAGCACTCTCCCTCGGGGACAATACAGCCTACGATTGCCCAGCTCTGCCTCTGAATCGGTGTAAAAACCATAGTTGTAGGTCGTGCTGGTCAGCACCTCCGACAATGCCGCTGGCATGTGGACCCGAAAATCCCAAGCGCGATTTTTAGGTCCAGCCTCGAGCAGCAAAACGTCATACTTCTCTGCTAAACGCCTTGCCATCACGCAGCCTGCAGAGCCACCACCAATCACGATGTAATCAAACGTTTTCAATCGTGCGTTTCCGGGAAAAATGCTTTAGGCAACTTCACTCAATTTCGACGGTTACTCGAGCGACTTCGCCAGACCACCCTCGTTAAACTGTTTGCCCGCTAATATGTGCAAATGCAAATGAAATACCGTTTGCCCAGCACCGGCACCGTTATTAATCACCAATCTAAACGCGTCGCCACACCCCAGAAGGTCAGCCACCTTACCAGCCACTAACAACAGATGACCCAGCAAATCCTGATGCGAATCCTTGGCATCGATCAGTCTTGGAATGGGATCGCGAGGAATAATCAGAACATGAGTGGGCGCTTGCGGCTGAATATCTCTGATCACGATGCAGCGATCATCCTCGTACACCCTCTCTGACGGTAGCTCTCCGTCTATGATTCGTTCAAATAGTGTCTTTTCCACAAGCCGCTCCTTCCTATGCTCAGACCATATTTTCTTATCAACGCGTAGGCAGCGCGCCTTTGACGCTCTTTTACGCAAGGCGTTGATCTGACCTGCTCCTATCTAACCTGCTCCTATTTGAAGCGCCTAATTGTTCGTGCGGCTACTTCTAAAACCAACCTTTGCGTCAGACTAATTTGCGTCAGACTAAGATGAATACGCCACCTAGGGTTGGCCACCATGGACACGGGTAAGAAAGGCTGTCCATTGCCTCTTAGTCAAGTGTATCACCCCAACTTCAATGTTCTCTTAGCAACGGTGCCTTGATCGTTCCACCGGGGGGTGACAATGGGAGTTCGCCCTGCACTTCCAAGAACTAGATTATCAATTCGCGAACCATGTGCAGCCGATCTCGCGGTGCTTTTGACGGCCCGACCCGCTCGAACAGATGACGCTCGAAAAATAAGAACGCAAGGTCAAAGTGCTCCGCAAAGCGGGTGGAAAGGCTTTTTGAGCCGGTGTTCTGACCGTATTCCTGCAATGCCTCTAGAAGTTGCGTTGCAAGGCCCGAACGCCTGAACCGCTTGTGCGTAAACAGCCCCAAGATTTCGAGCGAACCGTTGGACTGACGCTCCGCGATCAGCCAACTGACTGGGGGCTTAAAGCGGGGGATGCGCAACCCCATGGACCAAAAGTTGGCCTGTTGATCCTCAGGAGTTGTTTCCTTTATGCGCTGCCATAGAGCCTGCATTTCACCCGCATCGTAGTCATCAGCCTCGAGCATCATTGTTATGTCGTCGATGTGACTGGCAGAAATTTCGATCCATTCAACTGAGCCTAACCAGCCTTCGCCGCTCGATCGACTGGTTTGAAGAGCCTCTACTAATCGGTCTGCATAATCAGCGCATGCGCTGATACTGGAACGGATAGAGGGCTCTAACAATTGGGACTCTCGGTAAGCAACATCAACCCCATAACGATGTTGGCCCTGACGCGTCAGAGCAATCACCCGACGACGGCGATCTAATCGATCCCGCATCGAAAGTACGTCGCCAGTTGACTCTAGTTGCCGAGTCGCCTGGGTCACTCCAGGATGCGCGACGCCTAAGCGTTGAGCTAATTCAAGTACCGTGAGTGGGCCTTGGTCTGCTAGTTCAAGCGCTACCCTGTACCGGAGCGTTAGTGGTGCTTTTTTTTCCTCCTGGGGAGTAGAGAGCAGATGCTCGACATTTCTAAGCTGATCAATCATCCGGCGCAATTGCTGAATGGGGTACTCATCGCTCACAACCACTTCTTGTGCTTGCTGTTTCTTCCCCCTTTGTTTCTCTTCGCTCATCTCCTTGGCGTCTCCCTTTCTTGCGGAATGTTTTGCAAGTAGACGTATCCCTTAGCGCAGTCGGTCTCTCACTCTATCAGCGTCTACGCTGCCTCAAATGCTCTGCCCCCCCTAAGCCGAGTATATACGTTAACTAGTTGAGCTCACCCTCCACCTGAGCACCCAGATCTGCAGAATCAGCAGAGCCGTTCATCGCAGGTGATCTTGAGAAGATGTCCGAATCTCAAGAGTTCTTCATTTTATGATATTTTTTACGTAATTATATACTTAATTAGTAATCGCACGCTAGGCAGCCACTTTTCAACAAATTTGCAATATCTAGATTGATCCCACCACCACATTCGCTTGGTATACTCAGTTCTTTGGTTCTTCAGCGACCGAGGCAGGGTTAGTAAGTACTCACATATGCGCGATATTGCTGATATCCCACTTGGAAGAGGAATAAAGGTAATGATGGGATCTACGATTCAGTGGCTTTACCTATGGTTCATCGCCGTCCCTTTCTTGGGGGTTAGTACCTTTGTGATTGGTCTGCCTCTCATCGTGCTGTCGTTTTTGGGTTTGGGTGACTGGTGTTCTCGAACGCTCGCAGTACTCTGGGCTCGCTCAAATGCGTTCATGCTGGGCATGCGGGTTTCCATTGATGGGCTTTATCACCTAAGTGACGGCCAGTCCTATGTTTTGACCGCCAATCATTTAAGCCAGGTGGATATCTTGCTCATCTATGGTTTTCTCCCGATCGAATTCAAATGGGTACTCAAAAAAGAGTTGCTTGCTGTTCCAGTTATCGGAGCCGCATGCACAGCAATGGGCCATGTGGTGGTTGATCGCTCAAACTCGCAAGCTGCGGTCGCCAGCATCCAGGGAGTTTCAAAACGATTGCAGAACGGCATGTGCATCATGTTTTTCCCTGAAGGGACCCGCGGGACTGAGGAAGGCGATCTATTACCCTTCAAGCGGGGCGCGTTTCGCTTAGCGGCAGATCTTCAGTTACCAGTACTGCCGATGAGCATCTCTGGCACAGGACATCTTCTTCCAACAGGATCGGTTAAGTGGCAACCTGGACCCGTTAGACTAATGATCCATCCGCCTATCGACACCACTGACCAAACAACCGATGGCGTCACGACGCTGATGACCCAAACAGAGGCCGCGATCCGTTCCGGTCTAACAGCATCACAACCAGAAACCGACGTTCCAATAAATGTGCAAGGATAAAGACATGCGAGAGAACACTGTCAAAACCAAATGGCTTGCGGGAGAGCCCACAGTCGGTGGCTGGTTATCACTAGACTCTCCGTTGTCAGCCGAACAGATGGCTCAAGTGGGATTTGATTGGCTATGCCTTGACATGCAACACGGAGTGATTGATTTCAAAGCGGTGACGCACTTACTCCCGGCGATCTCGACCACTAACACCGTTCCCATTGTCCGAGTTCCTTGGAATGAACCTTACGAAATTATGCGGGTGCTAGACGCGGGCGCTTATGGCGTGATTGTCCCGATGGTAAATAACAAAGAAGAGGCACAGCGCGCCGTGTCGGCCTGTCGATACCCACCCGCCGGTTTGCGATCTTTTGGACCAACTCGAGCAATGATGTACGCAGGCCGCGGTTATGTTGAGGAAGCCAATGATCAGTTAGCATGCATCGTGATGATCGAGACTCGCGAAGCGCTTGATAACCTCGATGATATTTTGAGCACTCCCGGCGTCGACGCGGCGTACATTGGCCCAGCCGACCTTGCCTATGCTTTAGAACTGTCTCCAACCGGCGACAATGACCACCCCCTTCACGTTGAGACCGTTGCACACATATTGGAGCGTTGCCAACACCATGGGATCGCGGCGGGCATTCATACAGGTTCGTTGGCGTTTACCCAGCGCTACCTAGCGCAGGGCTTCCAAATGGTAACGTTAGGCCAAGACACGGCCTTCATGTCTCGGTTGGCGAGAAAAGAGCTGAAGGCCGCGTTCCATCAGCCACATGCCTCAGAAAAAACGGGCGACCCAACGACCAAAGGAGGATTCTACTGATGCTATCCACATTGCTTGGCTCCCTGTTATCAACTCAAAGGTGCACAGCATTATGAGCACTGCCAGGCAGGACGCTAATCACTGCTTCGTTTGTGGCCCGAACAATCCGATAGGTTTGAAACTCACCTTTTCACTCGATGGCGATCAGTGCGTATCGGAATTTACGCCCGATGCGGTGCATTGCGGGTACGAGGGAGTGACCCACGGCGGCATCATTTTTAGCGTGCTCGACGACGTAATGGCGAACTGGCTGTACTTGCGGGGGCACAAAGCGGTGACCGGGCGCTGCGACTTACGCTACAAAGCCGCCTTACCCACTGAGGTACCCGTTCACTTGCGATCCTGGTGCCTGAAGCAACGTCGGAATGTAGCGACCATGGCTGCCGAAATGCGCAGACAGGACACCGGAGACCTTGTTGCAGAATGCGAGGCCAATTTCATGATCCTGAGCGATTAGGCGGCCAACCATCACAGCAAAAAAGAGCAACTCGTCCACAATTTGCAATCGTACTATCACTACTTCAGCAAGATCGGAAACAGATGCCTCGACTGTTTCCAACTGGATAACCGCCAGCCATGACGTCAATCAACCGCACTGCAGAACAAAGAGCACAATTCAACAACGCGAGTTTTTCCCGAAGGATGGGCGCAGCCTTCTACGATGGATTGCTGCTACTCGCACTATGGATGATTTCGACATTAGTCGTGATTGCCCTAAATAATAGAGATGCGCCCCTTCAAGGGTTGATATACCAACTGTTTCTTTATCTTGAGAGCCTACTGTTTTTCGTTTACTTCTGGACATTCAAAGGTCAAACGCTGGGTATGCAAGTCTGGCGGATCCAGCTTATTTCCGAATCGGGCCAACTGCTCAACCCAAGAGCGGCTTTGTTTCGATACCTTGTCACGACGCTTTCTGTTGGGTGTTTCGGCCTTGGATACCTTTGGATGCTGGCACCCCATCGCCGCACGCTCCACGACCTTGTAACCAATACACGCGTAGTTGAGATCAAAAAAACCAGCTGAGTCTCGCCTATCATTTGGGTCTGCCGGCGCCAAGCTCAAATCGAACGCAGACCCTTCGACTAAAGCACTAGCTGCTGCACCATCGCTGATTGATCTGACAGCGCTTGATTGAATGACCATTAAGCTAGTCGCCGTAACTGATAGAAAGCAAGCCACAGGCAAAGTGCCGTTGGGAGAATTACAGCGACCAGCGGTGGGATGCCGTAAACCAGCGCCATGGGAGCGAGCAGGTCCTGCAAAAATTTAAAACCGACCCCTAGTAATAAACCCGTAAATATTCGAAACCCCATCGAAGCGTCTCGAAGCGGGCCAAAGACCATGGCTGCGGAAAGCGCTAGTAACGCAAGCGCCGTTAGTGGTTGAAGCACCTTTGCCCAGAACCCTAATTGATACTTCCCCCCCTCGAGCGACTGACGCTCAAGGATACTGATCTTTTTGGACAACGTACTGATCGACATTCTGGATGGTTCAACCAGCAACTCACTGCTGATTTCATCAGGGGTCAATTCAGTTACCCATGTAGACCGCTGCCCAAGGCCACGGACCGACCGGTCCTCGTCATAGGTAACCTCCTCAACCTGCGACAGCTCCCAGTAGCTCGCTACTTCATCGCCGCCAGGAACGTACTGCGCTCTTTCAGCTGTTCGAACTTTGATTAGTCGTTTTCCTTCATCGAAGATTAACCACCTCAAACCCAACATGGTGTTCTCGTGGATCAACTCGGCATGAACGAAAGCATCACCATCTCTCAACCAAATCCCATATTCCGGCGCAATAGCGTCTGCTGCAGAAGTCGCTTGCCTGCGCTCAAGTCGCGCCATTCGCTCCGCATCAGGCAGCACGTATTCGCCAACGAGGACTCCGCCTCCGGCTACCAGCAAGGCTGGCAACATGGCATAGCTTAAGATCTTATAACTCGACATACCGGCGGCACGCATAGCAACGAGTTCGCTACGAACAGCAAACCCTCCCAAGCTAATCAATGCGCCAATCAAAATGGCGTAGGGCAAGGTCTCGTAGAACAACC
>CAJXDD010000182.1:0-6274 GCA_913052075.1 uncultured Gammaproteobacteria bacterium | reverse complement strand
CATAGCAGGTTGGGCACCAGGTAGCCCACACGTTCACCAGTGCTGGACCTTTGATTTCATCCTGCGACCGCTGTTGCTCTGGATTCTTGAGATCCGGAAGCGAGAATTCAGGAAACGGTTGACCAATCTTTGCAGACGGCAGCAGCTTAGGGTCGTTTAATGTAAAGCCCACGCCCAAAATTACGATCAACCCCACAAAGATACCAAGCGGGATTAGAAAACTCTGCTTTGCCATCAGCTTATGCTCACTGCGCTGGCGCCATCACACTGGACGACTCAGGCTTTCTGACGCGCCGTCGGTAGCGATGATCAATCAATGACACCAGGCCCGAAAAGGCGATCAACATTCCGCCCAACCAAATCCATCGAACCAGCGGTTTTTCCTGCAGACGAACCGACCAAGCTCCTTGGCTGAGTGGCTCTCCCAGCGCCACATAGAGATCGCGAGAGAAACCAGCATCGATGGCCGCTTCAGTCATCACCTGTTGCGAGGCATGGTATCGACGTTTTTCGGGAAAGAGCCGAACGACAAATTCTTCATTCCGTGTCACCAAGATCTCGCCCCGCTCGGCGGTGTAGTTGGGTCCCGCAACGATTCGAACCCCTTCGAATCGGGCAACATAGCCACCGAGCGTAACCGACTCTCCAGGCGCCATTCGCACATCTAGTTCGACGCTGGACACTGATGTCGCGGCTATCCCGATCACCATCAGGGACAACCCTATGTGCCCCGAGAGCATGCTGTAGTAAGAGGGGCTTTGCCTAAAGATAACGAGCCATTGACGGCGCATCCGCGCGCGTTCAACGAGTTGTCGCGTCAACCCAATCACGATGTTGACTCCCAAAAACACGAACAGCGCCTGCGCCAAGGAGGGTGAATCCAGCCAGAAAAGCACACTCACTGTCATCGCCATGGATACCACCCATTGCCAGCGTTGTCCTCGGAGTAGCGCACTCGAGTGGGTCTCTCTCCATCTCGTCTCATGACCGACCATCAACAAAACAAGTAGTAGCCCCATTAGGGGAAGAAATAATGTGTTGAAGTAAGGCGGACCGACTGAAATCTTAAGTCCTCCTGTCGCCGCCTCGTAGATGAGGGGGTAAATGGTGCCTAGCAAAATCATCAGCGTTGAAACTGCAAGCAAGACATTGTTGCCGAGAATGAAGCTCTCTCTACTTGATAGTGCAAAAACAGCCGAGGTCTTGATGTGCCTCGCTCTCAGTGCGTAGAGCAACAGTGACCCGCCAATGGTCGGCACCAGGAACGCCAAGATGGCTAGGCCCCGCTCCGGATCCACTGCAAAAGCATGCACAGAGGTCAGTACGCCTGAGCGGACCAAGAACGCGCCAAGCAAGCTAAACGAGAATCCTCCAAGAGCGAGGAGCAACGTCCAAGATTTAAACACCCCTCGCTTCTCTGTGGCCGCCAGTGAGTGAACCAATGCGGTAGCCAGCAACCAGGGCATGAACGAAGCGTTTTCTACAGCGTCCCAAAACCACCAACCACCCCAACCGAGCTCGTAATAAGCCCACCAACTGCCGAGGGTGATACCCGCCGTCAAAAACGCCCACGCAACGTTGGTCCAGGGTCTTGACCACTTGGTCCAGCTGAGATCTATTGCTCCTGACCATAGACTGGCAATCGCAAATGCGAACGGCACCGACAACCCAACATATCCCATGTACAGAAGGGGTGGGTGCACAATGAGGCCAAAGTCTTGCAATAACGGATTTAGATCCGCACCTTCACTCGGGTAAAAAGGGAGCGAGCGCTCAAAAGGACTCGAAGCAAACAGCAGGAACAGCAAGAAACAGGTTTGAAGCCCATACAGAACAATCATGACGCGCAATCGCATGGCGAGTGCTAAGGCATCGCTCAAGCGAGCCACCGCCATCATCCACCCTGCCATCACGAGGCACCAAAGCAAGAACGAGCCCTCGTGTGCACCCCAAACAGCCGACACTTTATATTGAACCGGTAAATCGATATTTGAGTGGTTCGCAACGTAGTCGACCGAGAAGTCATCCGCTAGAAATGCGGATGTCAACGACGCAAAGCCTATCAAAATTAACCCAAACCCCACTGGCGCCGCGGTGAGGGAAAGCGAGGCCAAGGAGGTGTCGCGTCGTTTCAGCGCTATGAAACCGCTCGCCATCCCTAGCAGGGTCAATAACAGCGCAAGCAGGACAGCAAAATGCCCAACCTCAATCCACACGGTACGGCATCTCCTTGACCGAATCGCTCATGCCTGCCAGTTCGGGGGGCATGTAATTTTCATCGTGCTTGGCCAACACCTCTTCGGCCATGAATCTGCCATCTTCCCGCAAATAACCTGTGGCTACGATGCCTTGGCCTTCCCTGAAGAGATCCGGGAGGATGCCCTCATAACCCATCTCAAACACCGACCCCGCTCGATCGGTCACTTCGAAGCGCACCATCAGGCCCTTGGCCTCGCGAACGAGCGAACCTTCGGCAACCATCCCACCCGCTCTTATTCTTTGATTAATGGGGGCTTCTCCACCAACAATCTGGTCCGGTGCATAAAACAAATTGATATTGCTGTTCAGTGCCCGAAGTGTGAGTCCAATCGTGCTCCCTACGGCGAGAAGAACCAACGCTATCAGCGTTAACCGACGACGGCGGTGAGCTTTCATAGCACCCCATTTCATCGTGAGGACTCCTCAATGAGCCTTTGTCGTTGGCTCGCTCGCTTTAATGCTCGCAAGCGCAGCCGACTCTCCAGTAATAGTCCGAGAAAGCACACGAGGCCAATCGCATAGGCTGCGAGCACGTAGGAACCATGCCCATCCATGACCACAAACTCTCCCCAAGACTCAAATCTAATCATTCAATGAGGGCCTCTCGCGCCCAAGCCGACCTTGACTCTCGCTTTAACACCTCCACTCGCATGCGCAGCAACCAGAGCCAACTCATCCAGAAATAAGTTCCAAACAAAGCAACCAATAAAGGTGCCCACATTTCTACGGGCATTGCCGGCCGTTCGGTTAGAGAAAAACTGGCGGGTTGATGGAGAGTAAACCACCAATCAACCGAATATTTGATGATCGGCAAGTTAATCACTCCCACCACTGCAAGTAGCGCCGCGGCCTTGCCCCCCTGGACGGTGTCTGGCCCCATCTTTCGGAGACTCACCACTCCGGTAAACAGCAAAAATAGAATCAGCGTTGAAGTGAGCCTTGCGTCCCACACCCAATAAGTTCCCCAGGTAGGTTTACCCCAGATGGCGCCAGTAACGAGCGCTAGCGCTGTAATGATCGCACCTATGGGTGCAAGCGTCGTGAAAGCCACATCCGCTAATTTCATTCGCCAGATCAGTGACACCAGTGCACAGACAGCCATCAACACATAACTGCTCTGAGCGACAATAGCTGCCGGTACATGGATATACATAATCCGCACACTATGCCCTTGCTGATAATCAGCGGGAGCAAAAAGTAAGCCCCAGCCGAGGCCTACCGCCAATACCAGAACGGAAAGCGTGCCTATCCAAGGCAGAAACCGTCCCGATAATTCATAAAAAGGCTTAGGACTGCCCAACTGATGAAAAAAACGCCACACGGCCGCGATCCCAGACTCTCCCGAGTCGGACATTGTATCAAAATCCATCTACCGACTATCGTTCGGCAGCGGTTCGAATCGCCCCGGCAGTAGCCCACGGGATGACAATACATGTAAAGCTCAGTAGCGCTCCTAGCGCATAACCATGACCGGTTGCGCCCTGGGCATAAGTCCATTGGGTTCCGAGAATGAGCGCGGGCAGCATCATGGGCGCGACCACAATCGGCATCAGCGCTGACCCTGCCCCCAAGCCAGCGGTGAGAGAGGCTCCGAAGACACACAATAAGCTGAGGATGGGCGTGGTTAGCAGGAGGGATAGCATCATAAACGGCCAAACCTTTGATGGAACGGACAGCATCAACCCAATAATCGGTGATACCAGCACAATCGGTAGCCCGATCGTCAACCAATGCATTAATACTTTGGAGATCACCTGCCACCAAAGAGGCACACTTCCGCAAACCATGTGATCTGTCACACCCTGCTCGAGATCGGGCGCGATGGTCTGCTCGGCTGCCGACAGCATCGCGAGAAGACTCATGATCCAGAGCACTCCCAATCCCACCTGCTCGAGCACCTGGCGCTCTGGTGATATAGCAAGGGGAAACAAAGTGAGCACCAAAAGCATGAACAGCAAGGTTTGTCCTAGCTGGCCTAGGGACCTGCTAGCCACTAACCATTCCCGACGCAGCACCTCTCGCATTACGCTGCTCCCAAATCGATCACCCGGACTGGGACCGAGAGCAAAATCGGTTGATGGCTCGTGAAGAGTAATGTGCCACCATTTGCGACATGCGCGGCACAAAGCGCTGTCAATGTCGATAGTCCCTCCGTATCGAGGGAGCTGAAGGCCTCATCCAACAACCAGAGCGACTCATTGGCCAGAACCAGTTTTGATAAGGCCACCCGTTTTCGCTGACCCTCCGATAAGTTGGCTACGCGACTCAACATTGACGCGCCCAGCTGAAATCGGCTCAGCGCATCGATTAACTCACCCTCTGTCGGTCGTTGATCACGCAAGCCGCAATGGTAGCGGAGGTTCTCCACACCGCTTAACACGCCGTGCAGTCCATACTTATGTCCAAAGTAGAGTGTGTCGCTCACCGCTGGCAGGGAGGCCTTGCCCTCGAATTCATTGAGTAACCCTGCACAAAGACGGAGCAGCGATGACTTTCCCACACCATTGGGCCCAACCAACTGCACCGCCTCTCCAGGATCAACACTTAAGTCAAACGCCGACAACAGCGTTCTACCACCACGATGTAGTGTTATTTGCCTTAGATCGATCATGTCTTCCTCACCCAAGAATTATACCGCGAGAAACCGTAGCTCGCGGGTGATGCGCACCCTCTGACTCACGTATACTGTCGGCCCAGGAGATTTCACCATGCTTTTTTCGAATGCGACGGTCATCAAACTGTCTGCTCCAATCGCTGCCGACTTGGATTCGATTTTAAACGATGCCCCGTTCGAGGGGGTTTCCAAATATGCCCGCTCAGGCATCGGTTGGTGTCCTTTGGTCGAAGCTGACTCGACCACCATGACGCGCGCCTACGGCGAGAGGGTACTCTTCTGTGGTCGGCGGGAAGAGAAAGTCATCCCAACAAGCGCGGTTAAAGAAGAAGTCACGGCCAGAGTGCTTAAGCAGGAGAGCCTCGACGGTCAGCCGCTCAGCAGCTCAGCGAAGCGAAGCATCAAAGACGACGTTTTGGCAGAGATGCTGCCCCGGGCGCTATGCAAATCCAAGCGCATCCAGATCTACCACGATCCCGAACAATCCGCGCTCATTCTTAATTCCGGTCTTGAGAGCGAGGTCGAGGACCTCCTTAACCTGCTGCGAACATCCATTGGAACGCTCAATGTCTATCGCTGGGATGCGAGTGCCAGCATTGGGCTGTTCACTCAATGGCTGGCCCACAAAACCCTACCCGATCAATTAAGACTGGGCAGCGAATGCACGCTTTTTGATCCAGAATCTGTTGCTCGGGTGACCTGGCGAGGTCAGAGTCTTGATGCTACTGAGCTGATGGCGCACCTCGACCACGGCAAACGATGTGAACGCATCCAGCTTATATGGAACGACCATCTCAAATTCACGCTGGATAAACATCTCACTTTGCGCAACCTGCGCATTGTCGATGTCGACAACGACGCAGATGAACCGGTAGATGACGACGACAATCCTTACGCGCTCTTAGATCGAGAGTTCGCTCTGTTAAGCGAGTCACTAGCACTACTGTTGCCACTGATCGAGTCTACGCTCGTCCAACGCTAGAGAAACACTAGCGTAGAGATGGTAGTTCTACCGCTCACGGCCACGATGCGCTTCACGACGAACGACTCGAGGGACGCATTGCGCCCGGTGCGAAGCGTTTGGTAAGTAGCTTTTGCCGGGTAGCTACGAAGGAATGTCTCTTATTAAATGATCGAGTAACCAGATGTCTTTTGGCTGGTGGCCTTTGTCGCCACCCCAGCCTTGATAATGCTTACTCTTTGAGGGCTGAGGGCTGAGGGATGAGGGATGAGGGATGAGGCCTCTCCAGAATAGCTGAGGGCTCTCCAGAATAGCTAAGGGCTCTCTATGACAGTTGATGGCGCTCTAAATCTGATGACTCTCTATTCCGGCAATGCCTAAAAGAGCCATCCGTCAGACTCCACCCTCCCTCTGACGCTATGCAGCACAGAAGCCCCAAA
>CAJXDD010000181.1:0-6312 GCA_913052075.1 uncultured Gammaproteobacteria bacterium | reverse complement strand
TTCTGGGGAGTTGCATCCCTTCTGGAATCTTGATCACGGCTGGCTAATCCTCTGTCAATTCAATCGTCAATGAATGGTCAATCAAACCTCGCAGTCTCCAAAACCTTATTTTTGGCGAGTTTGTGATTGCTCCCTCATCCTTGACCAGAAACCACGGTGTGGCAACCCCTTTACGCACACATCGTGCTTTGCCTCGCGCTGCCCTGGATACGATCGATTGCAAAGAAATTGGGCCCGGCGCCGCCAATGATGCGCGCGATTTAAGGCAAGAGTTAAAAACGGAATGGTTGATATTCATGCTTACGGATTCAGAGCAGCAAGCAGCCTAATGAATGTGCCACAAATGTAATTGTGAGCGTTATGCAACAGTGAAGCGGCATCGAATTGGCTGCGCCAGTTGCACGCGGCTAGAAGCGGTTTAAGGCGGCTTGCGTTAGAGTGAGACGAGCGTGGCTCGCAAAAGAGCAGGATTGTTCAGAGGAGGTGCAATGGGAAGTATATGGCAGGGCGATGAATCCTTACCCACTGAATCGCTTGAAGCTCGGGCGCTACAAGTCGCCACTGGCCTTATAGAAGAGGGTTTATCTCCAGGTGATGGCGTAGGGATCTATTTGCGCAACGATTTTGCGTTTTTTGAGATCAGTCGCGGTGCCGCACTGATGGGCGCGTATCCGGTGGCTATCAATTGGCATTACACGCCTGCCGAAGCGGAATACCTCTTTAATGATTCGGGCATCAAGGCTCTGGTCATTCATGCCGATCTTCTCTCGAGAGTGAGACAGGTCATTCCCGATCATGTACTGATCCTTTCTGTCCCAGTGCCGAAATCGATCCAGTTGGCCTACGGCGTGAGCGATGCCCAGTGCGCAGTACAACCCGGCGATATCAATTGGAACGTGTGGCGTCAGTCGTTTGAAGCCTCCCCCCGGGACCCGGAGCAATTGCCAAGCACTATAATTTACACCTCTGGAACGACGGGAAAACCCAAGGGTGTTCGCCGACCCATGGCAACCCCAGAGCAAATGGCGATCTCAAGACGCATGCTCGGGATTAGTTATGGATTTGATGGCTATGAGGGGCGGGGCGAGGCTATTACCACTGCTGTCGTTGGGCCCATTTATCATTCCGCGCCAAACGCGCATGCCAGCTTTTGCTTTAGAGAGGGGGCGAATATCGTCATCACCCCCCGATTTGATCCCGAAAATTTACTAGCGCTTATCGAGCGCCATCGGATTACGCATCTCAATATGGTGCCCATCATGTTCAATCGCCTCCTTAAGCTCCCGCAATCGGTTCGCGATGCCTATGATGTGTCCTCGCTTCAGTTCGTTGCTCATGCCGCAGCGCCGGTATCGCCGCCTATTAAGCGCGTCATGATCGAATGGTGGGGGCCAGTGATCAACGAGTATTACGGCTCAACCGAGATGGGCAATGTTACGTTTTGCACGGCCGAGGAGTGGCTCGCTCATCCCGGTTCAGTGGGGCGACCCATGCCGGATGCTGTGGTTCGGGTGATTGATGATGAAGGGAAAGACCTGCCGCCCCGCGAAATTGGAGAGGTGATTGGCCGAACCAAAGGGAGCGTCGATTTCACCTATCAGAATGATGATGAGAAGCGTCGTCGCATGGAGAAGGCAGGACTCGTTACCCCAGGGGACATGGGCTATTTTGACGAAGACGGATTTCTGTATTTGTGTGATCGAGCGAACGACATGGTTATCTCGGGTGGGGTAAACATTTATCCTGCTGAAATTGAGGCGGAGCTCCACAAAATCACTGACATTGCTGACTGCGCGGTCTTTGGTATCCCTGATGATGAATTTGGTGAGGCCCTGTGTGCCTATATTCAACTCCAGCCCGACGCATCGTTAACCGAATCTGCTTTGCGACAGCAGCTGAGGGAGACCGTCGCCGGATATAAAATGCCCAAAGTCTGGGAGTTTGTTCTGGATTTGCCCCGTGAGGACTCAGGAAAGATTTTTAAAAGGAAGCTCCGAGAACCGTATTGGGAGGGGCAAGATCGCCGGATATAGGGTGGCATGCCGTATAGGTAGCAAATTGTTGATGAGTGGGAAAGGAGAGTGGTGGTGAATCAAAATGTCATGGTGGTTGGCTTGGGCTTAATGGGGTCGGCCCTTGCTAAAACGCTGCTACAAAACGAATACCCGGTGGCGGTTTGGAATCGCACTTCTCAGAAAACAGAGCCGCTTGTTGCATTGGGTGCGCGTGCGGCGCTCTCGGTTTCAGAGGGTGTGCATGAGAGCGACACCATTCTTCTGTGCCTGCGCAATTATGATGACTGCTTTGCTGTTTTAGATGATTGCCCCAGCCTTGCAGGCAAAACAGTCATTCAGCTCACGACCGCATCAGCGGGCCAAGCTGCGCAAATGGAGGAGTGGGCGGAAAAGAAGGGTGCCCGCTATCTCGATGGCGCTATCATTGCTTATCCAAGCGGAATAGGTACTCCAGGGAGTATGTTGATCATGGCCGGCGATGAAGTGGCTTGGGTTGCTTCAGAGGCGCTGATTCGAGTGCTTGGTCCAGCTAGCCGATATGTCGGCAGCGATGTCGCTGTTCCGGCGTCGCTGGACTTTGCCATTATCTTTTCGAGTGTTGTGTCACAGCTTGCGGTGATTCAGGGATTTCATTTGCTGGAAGATCGAGACATCAGTGCCGACACCTATGCGGATTTCATAACCCCGCTGTTTGGAAAAGGCGTAGCCGAGGGGCTTCGCAAGCAATTACAGAAAATCGCGCGGGACGACTTCGGTCAGCCTGATGCAACGATCAGCACCTGGCGCAGTGCGTTGGCTGAGGCCAGTGACGCGGGCGATAACCCGAAAAACATGGAACTGGTTGAATCGGTGCAAGCATTACTCGGCCGAGCAATCGATGCTGGCGAAGGCGAAAAGGATCTCATCGCAATGATTCGCTACATGCGTGGATCAAAGTGCTGATTGCATTAGAGCTCGCTAACCATATCCTCAATGAGAAGATCTCACTAATGCGCGCCTAGGGCGTTTGCCTTTGCTTGGCGTGACTGACGCGACGGTGCTTGATATTGCAATGCCATCGGCACCGCCTGGCCTTCCTAGCCAGGCAGGCATGTGCACTGACTACTGGAAGATAAACCCGACAATGGTCAGCACCACAGTGTAAGGTAGTGCCATGAACACCATACGGCCATAGCCAAGTTTGATGACTGGGGCTAGCGCTGATGTCAGCAAGAACAAGAACGCTGCTTGTCCATTAGGCGTTGCCACTGACGGCAGGTTCGTGCCGGTGTTGATGCTTACGGCCAGCATTTCAAGGTGTTCGCGAGTAATGTCGCCGGCATCAAACGCAGCTTTCACTTCATTAATGTATACCGTCGCGACGAATACATTGTCGGAGATGGCAGACAAGACACCGTTAGCAAGGAAGAACGCGCCAGGCTGGATTTCCAGTGGCATGGTTAGAACATAGGCAATGACCGGGCTAAATAGGTGCAGGTCGTGGATCATGCCGACGACAACGAAGAAGATGCACAAGAGTGACACGAAGGGCAGCGATTCTTCGAAGGCATGACCGATCTTATGTTCCTCGTTGATGCCTGTGAACGCCGTCACCACAACCAGGAGGCTTAGTCCGATGAGACCGACTTCCATGATGTGCATGCCAAGGCCAATGATAAGGAGTACACCGCAAATGCCCTGTACCCAAAGGCCATAGATATCGCGAGGGGTGCGCTTGGAGTCTTCCTCGGCGACGTAGTCTCGTAAAACGTCACGCACGCTCTTGTCGAGTTTAGCGCCGTAGCCGAACCAGCCTACCAGCTCGAGTGCCACGCAGGTGATGAAACCAGCGATAACGGCGGGAACGGTTACATGGGCCATCGCATAGACAAACTCCATAAATTCCCAATCCATCTTCTCGGCAATGAGGAGGTTCTGAGGTTCACCCACCATGGTGGTGACGCCACCAAGAGCCGTGCCCACAGCGCCATGCATGACGAGGCTTCGGATAAATCGCCTGAACCCTTCGAGTGACTCTTCGCTTAGGTCTCCGCCCTCGCTTTGGCTCGTCACAACCCGCTCATAGACACCGTATAACGCGACAAAAACGGCGATTAGTACCGCAGTGACAGTCAAGGCATCTAGGAATGCGGATAAAAAGGCTGCCATGAAAGAAAACAGAAGCGACAGCGCCACCTTGTTCTGAATGCCAACAATAATGCGGGCAAAAATGAAGCTGAGGAGAGGCTTCATGAAATAGATGAAGCTCACCATAAAGATCAAAAGGGCGATCACTGGTAGATTCTGTTGAATCTCATACCAAACGGTGTCAGGGGTAGTGAGACCTAGCGCTAAGATTGCAAGCGCGACCACACCGCCGCTCTGAAGCGGATAGCATTTCAGCGCCATAGCGAGTGTCAGGATAAACATGGCGATGAACACCCAACCAAGAATGGTGGTGCCAGCTATGAGCTTTAAAGGCCAACAGATCAGTAAGAAAGCGATGATGATGTTCTTAAACCAGAGGGGGCTGTCACCTAAGAATTCTTTGTATGCGATCGAGAGCATGGCAGGGTTTACATCCTTCTTTATAGGTACGCGAAGAAGTCCTGAGGTTACCATGTTTTTTTGCACCAATTGAATGTGAGGTACAGGGCTCTCCACAGGCTGTGCAATGCAGAAGAACGCGCTGATAGGCGGCGAGCTCTACCCGATGACTTTAACCACCGTGAGGGAATGGGTGGTGAGTCCCCTGGCCCGTGTTACCACCCTTCGGGGCAGTGACCTGCAATCCAGGAAGCGTCGTTATAAAGAAGAATTCACATAAAAGTGGTTTAATGGTGATTCATGCCGTAAAGCGGCGAGCCCCGAGGGTTAATTCTCCCTTTAGGGATTTGACTAGATTTGAATAGATGACTGGAAGGTGACACGCATGAGCGAAGCCCAAACAAGCCCGGTAGCAGCTAATACCGATCGAGCCTCCAACACGGCTAGGGTGATGCCCTCGGCGGCAGGGGTAGATAGTAAAGCCCCTTTACCCTCTGCGTATGATATTCCCATCGAGGACATCTTACCGGTGAACCCCCGGCTCTTTAACGAGAACCGATGGCAGGAGTATTTCGAGCGGCTCCGCGCTGAAGACCCAGTGCACTTCAATGAAACCGATATGGCCGGGCGATTTTGGTCGCTGACGCGCTACGAGCACATCAAGCAGGTGGATACCGATTGGCAAACTTTTAGCTCTGCGAGCGGCATCACTCTTGGATTTCCAGTAGGCACACCGTTGCCTGAGGGCGCGCTTGATATTTCTACTTTCATAGCCATGGACCCGCCCGTTCATGATGCGCAGCGAAAAACGGTGACGGGCGTCGTCGCGCCAAGGAACCTTGTCAACCTAGAGCCGTTGATTAGAGAGCGGACTATCTCGGTGTTAGAAAGTCTGCCCGAGGACGAGCCGTTCGACTGGGTTGATACCGTATCCATTGAGCTGACGACCATGATGCTCGCCAGCTTGTTTGATTTTCCCTTCGAAGATCGCCGAAAACTAACCCGGTGGTCGGACATCACGTTCGCCATCCCGCAGCCAGGCGGCATCATTGAGTCTATTGAGCAGCGCCGTGATGAATTACTTGAGTGTCTTGAGTACTTCATGAGGCTAAAAGAGGAGCGGCTGAAGAATCCGGGTGATGATCTAGTCTCTATGCTGGCGCATGGTGAAGACACCAAAGACATGCCTCCGTTCCAGTATCTCGGCAATTTGTTGCTATTGATCGTTGGCGGCAATGACACAACGCGGAACACCATGAGTGGCAGCGTGTATTCGCTCAATCAGTTCCCCGAGCAGTACGACAAGCTGATCGAAAAGCCAGCGCTGATTCCCAATATGGTGGCTGAAGTCATTCGGTGGCAGACACCGCTCGCCTATATGCGGCGTACGGCCAACCACGATTGCGAAGTAGGCGGCAAATCCATTAAGGCAGGCGATCAGATGCTGATGTGGTATGCGTCTGGCAATCGAGACGCCGAGGTCTTCGATAACGCAGATGTGCTCGATATCGAGCGCAGGAACGCAAGGCAGCACTTGTCGTTCGGGTTTGGCATCCATCGCTGCATGGGTAATCGACTCGCTGAGCTGCAATTGCGCGTTCTCTGGGAGGAAATCCTTCAGCGGTTCGAGAAGATCGAGGTGCTCGAAGAGCCGAGCCGGACCTTGTCCTCGTTTGTGAAGGGTTATACTTACATGCCGGTTCGGGTGAGGCGAAAGTAATCCTACAGCGCCAGGAGAGTCTTATAGTAATCGTTTTATTGGTCGCCCTTC
>CAJXDD010000180.1:0-6322 GCA_913052075.1 uncultured Gammaproteobacteria bacterium | reverse complement strand
CGTGCCCTTTACCACCAGGATACTGATTGAAGCTTTCGTGCTCTGATTCGATCGCGCTCAAAGCTGCATGTTTGAAAGCCTCTACCGGAAAAGTCTCAGGATTGGTTTGACCCACTGCGAAGTCATATTTCATAGTTCTCCCCGACGCTCCGATTTTCTGCAACCACCATAGGGGAAGCAATTTGGCTATGCAACGCAATAGGTACTGAGGCAGAGCGCTTTAGAGAGACTCGCAGCTACCGACCGATGAGCCGATGCGCACTTTTAGGCGAGATGGAAGGAGCGGGGCTAGCCTCGTCTCGGCTGCTCTGCCGGTTTGGGAGTATTCCAAATAACACGATCGAGAAGCCATCCTCCAGACAAGCCCTTGCGCATCATCCACAAATGTCGGCTGACTGACCGAATTGATCCAGAGGTGGGTTCCACCTTTGGTACGAGGTAGCCATCAAATGTCAGTCGAGCGAAGGCTACCTCATCAAAGACGCGCACCTCATCAATGTTGACCTGTTGCTCAAAGCGGAAGTTTCTAGTAAATCGATAAAACTGCTTTGCTTCCTCCAAGCCCACATCACTGACTTGAGAGGGGAGCATCCACGTCGCCTCAGGTGTGAAGAGGTCAAAGAACCGATCAAAGTCATCAGATTGCGTGCGATTGATCGCATCGAGTACTAAATGCTGAACCCGCACCTCGTCCTCGCTTTGCCGAATACTTTCGTTATGGGCGACCATCGTGGCAGACTTGTCTTCAAATGGAGGCCCTCGAGTCTAACTGACTAGGCCAATTTTCCAAACCCCTTAGCCCGAGCATAATGGGAGTCTGAGTAGTGATAATCCAAAGGCTAGCCTCTTGAATAACCAGATGATGGAAACGTCACCCCCGTGATTGGTTCTGTACTGGCCGTTGGTTTTGCACTCGCTGGTTTACTGATTTTTGAAAGAGACCTGCCTGCGGAGGTAGTTGATGCTCAATACGCCAATGCTCAATCTCAGTTCCTACGGACTGACGCGAACGATCGCATTCACTTCCGGGATCAAGGCCCGAGCGACGCGGTTCCAATTATTTTAATTCATGGGGCGAACGGATCCCTCCACAATTACGAGGAGTGGGCCAGGACATTATCAAAACGCTACCGCGTAATATCACTCGACCTGCCGGGGCACGGGCTGACTGGAGAGACGGCGACCGATCGTTACGATATGGATACCGACCTCGGAACGATACGAGCCGTCGCAGACCATCTCGCATTAGATCGCTTTGTTCTTGCAGGACACTCGATGGGTGGTGGCGTTGCCATGGCTTTCGCACAAAATTCGCCCGATGAGCTTCTAGGGCTTGTTCTGGTTTCCAGCGTTATTCCCTGGCGGCCCCGAAGCGGTGATCCGAAGCCTATCGGTGACGCCCCACCTCCCGATGGGAATAGAAATACGGAAGTAAATGAGCAAGAGAGGCCCAAGCACCGAAACAGCAGTACTTTGTCATTATTCCGCTTGCCTGGTGTGAGATTGATTGGACGCCACATTGACCCCGCACTACTTGCCGAGCGATCGGCGAGATCCGCGTACGGTAACGAGGAGATGGTAACCAGCGCGCTGGTCCAGCGCTATATAGATTTATCGCTGCGCGAAGGAAGCAGAGGCGCCTTATTCAAGCGCATGGCCAGTCGAGCCAATAGGCTGACCTCGCCCCCAAACTTTGCTGGGCCAGTCTTGATCCAGTGGGGAAGCGATGATACCTGGACACCACCTAGCTTGATTCAGCCGCTGATCGAGACATTCCCGTATGCCACTGTCGTCACCTATGACGAGGTAGGTCACCTTCCAATGGAGGAAATCCCCTTACTCTCGGCAAAAGACCTGCTGTCCTTCCTGGATTCGATAAGCCTGGAGATGAATAAAAAGGCAAAAGATGACACAATTGGGCCCGGGAGCGGGGGCTGTGACACAATCATCGCTGGTCAGCGCCTGCTCCAAGAATGAGTAGAGTAACTGCATTGTCGGTTCATCTCATGCACTAAGCGCATTCAGCGGACTCGCCGAGCCGCCGCCGTTAGGGGAGGGCAACATTGAAAGTTAGTCGAGGACGGGTGTCTCCTATCCCACTCTGCAACGATGGCATCCTCACTCTGACTTTTTTAGGGTGCGGTTCCGCGTTTGCTAAAACACTTGACCAGACCAATCTGCTCATAGTGAAAGGCAGCGATCACCTCCTCATTGACGTGGGATCCACTACTCCAAAAGTGCTTCATAAGCACGGAGTAAGCGTCAGCGAGATTGACCATTTTCTAATTACTCACAGTCATGCCGATCACGTCGGAGGACTTGAAGAGGTTCAGTTGTTCAACCGATATGTCGCGCGGCGCAAAGCCAATATGATCATTACCAAAGAGTACGAAACGCTGCTCTGGAATGAGTCTCTGCGGGGCGGATCAGAGCGGTCGGAGAGTCGTCCGCTTAAGTTCACAGACTTATGGAATGTGCAGCGGCCGAAAAGAATAAATGGTTACTTACGAGAGGTTTACCAAACCCAAGTTGGTACTATTTCGATCAAGATGTTTCGAACCAAACACTTCCCGGATTCTGCTAAGTGCTGGCGAGACTCGGTGTGGAGTTGTGGAATTTTGATTGATGATCATGTTCTTTTTACAAGCGACACTCGATTCGATCCAGAATTACTCGAGGAGTTCGATAGTAAGCACTCCTTAAGCGCGATTTTTCATGATTGCCAGCTCTTTACCGGCGGGGTCCACACCGGTATTGAAGAGCTCGCCACCCTACCAGCTGAACTAAAGCAAAAGTTGGTCTTGGTGCACTATAGTGATGGATGGCGCGACTATCGAGAATTTGCTCGCAAAGCCGGCTTTCACTCCTGGGGCAAGGCGCTCCATACCTATAGATTTGATTAGCCTTACTCAATCAATTGAAGACGCGGCAGCAGGCATTTAGCGCCCAGCTTTACCTGAAGACCTACCCACCGGCAGTTAGACCCTGCAGAAAAGACTTTGATTCAATGGTTTAGGCGGGTCCTATTCACAATAGCATTCAATCACGCTAGCCCAGCTGCACAACCCTCTTGGTCTCGCTGGTCTTGGTTTCATCGATATGCTTAACTTGCGCCCTACTTGATAAAGACGTGCTAGAGCATTCCGGAGGAAAAACATGGGATTACTAGATGGAAAGGTCGCGCTGGTCACTGGCGCTGGGGGCGGTTTAGGTGAGACACACGCTCTATTACTGGCCCAAGAGGGTGCGGCTGTTGTCGTCAACGATCTCGGAGGCGCTAGGGACGGATCAGGCGGTAGCAATAGTATGGCAGACCAGGTCGTTGAAAAGATCAAAGCCATGGGCGGTCAGGCAGTCGCTGACTATGGAAATGTTGCTAAGGAAGAAGATGCCAACAAAATGGTTCAAACCGCGGTCGAGCATTTTGGAAAACTAGACTTCCTCATTGCCAACGCTGGGATTCTACGTGACAAAGCGTTCAAGAACATGACAAATGAAATGTGGGACATCGTACTCGACGTTCATTTACGAGGGACTTATCTTACGGTTCGGGCGGCCTACAACCAGATGATGAATCAAGAATCAGGTGGCAGTATCGTTGTGACTTCTTCCACATCTGGTCTGCTGGGGAATTTCGGCCAAACCAACTATGGCGCAGCTAAAGCTGGTATCGCAGGATTTGCGCGCTGCCTGTTCCAGGAGGGCATGAAATACGGTATCCGCGTTAATGTGCTGGCCCCTGCCGCCTGGTCTCGTTTGACAGAGGATATTTTCCCCCAGGGTCAAAATATGGAAGAGCTATTATCGCCTGACAAAGTATCGCCACTCGTAGTATGGCTGGGCTCCGATGATGCGAAAGATGTCACAGGTCGAACCTTCTTAGCGACTGGTAATACCGTCCAGTTGCTTTCTTGGCAATCCCAGGTGATTTGCCAAAAAGACAACACAGAGGAGCCCTTCAGTGTTGCCGATATTGGTGAAGCGGTCAGGGAAAACTTCGACAAGTGGCCAAAGGGCATTCAGCCGACGCCTCGTCCGTTCTAATAAAGGCGCGCTCTGCACTACAAAAAGGGTGGTCTTCCACCCTTTTTTTTTGGCATGCTCGAGCATCAACCATTCAATCGTTGCCAGTCCGGGCTCACTCCAACAAAGGAACACTTTTAATGCAATCTCAATATGGAGACGTATCCGTCACCCTTCTCGATAACCACGTAGCGATCTGCGAAATCAAGCGCGGGCCCAACAACTTCTTTGACCAGGACTTGATCCGAGATCTTGCCGATGCATTTGTTGATATTGATGCCGAGGCCAGTGCGAGAGCCATCGTGTTATGTGCAGAAGGAAAACACTTTTGCGCTGGCGCTAATTTCGCATCCAGCGAACGACAAAACGGTCCCATTTCGAGGAACGAAGAGGGTCGCAACCCGCTTTATGTCGAGGCTGTTCGTTTGTTCAGAAGCAAGACGCCGGTCATTGCTGCCGTACAAGGGGCAGCGGTGGGCGGCGGTTTTGGGCTCGCGGTCATGGCCGACTTCCGAGTCCTGTGCCCGGACACAAGACTCACCGCCAATTTTGTCAAACTCGGGTTCACACCAGGATTCGGTCTTACCCACACGCTCGCCCGTATTATTGGTCATCAGAAAGCTAACTTGCTCTTCTTCACGGGCCGAAGAATCACAGGCGAAACAGCGATGGAATGGGGTCTTGGCGATGTCTTCACCGAACGCGAAAATATTCGCGAGGCCGCCATTGAGCTGGCCGCTGAGATAGCAGAAAACGCACCCCTAGCCGTTGTATCGGTAAGACAGCAAGTCCGAGGAGATCTTGCCGACGCGGTCCGGGCTGCCACAGATATCGAGGGTCGAGAACAAGCCGAACTGCAAAAGACCAACGATCACAAAGAAGGGGTCCGGGCGGTCGCCGAGCGCAGACCAGGCCAGTTCACCGCAACTTAGATCATTTTCAACCGGCAGAACGCCCCTATTCTCGCCTGTCATCCAGTGCTTGGTGAACCCATCGAGGCCCTAGTAGTTTTCATCGATTGATCGGCGGCTACCTCCTACCACCCTCGGTACAGCGGGGAGTGACGAGGTTTATTTGCCAGCGCACAGGGGTGGGTTACGCTGCTAACGCCAGTTCAAGGAGCCTCCCCCTGCTACCGGCCATTACGCGCGCGACATAAATTTACCGGTGGTGGTGTTCACCTTAACCCGCTCCCCTGGCTCGATGTATTCCGGAACCTGAACGCTGAACCCAGTCTCGAGCAACGCAGGTTTGGTTCGAGCACTCGCGCTGGCACCTTTAAGCCCTGGCGCTGTTTCAGTGATAACAAGGGTCACGGACTGAGGTAGCTCGATAGCCACAGCTCGATCCTCAACGATCAGCAACGTAATCCCATCGGTGCCGTCGATCATATAGTTCATCTCATCAAACAACGCCGTTTGCTCAAGCGCGTGCTGACTGTAATCCTCAACATCCATAAAGTAAGCGAACTCATCATCTTTGTAAGACAATTGGACCGCTCGTCGCTGACAGTCGATCTCGGAAAATATTTCGTCACCTTTACTAGACGTCTCTCGCTTTTGCCCCGAGATGAGGTTCTCAAATCTGATTTTATAGAGCGTAGCCGCACCACGCGCTGATGGGCTCTTCGCCTCTACGTGTTTTACAAGGTGCGGCGCAGCGTCAATATCAACAATCTGACCTCGCTTAATTTCACTGGCTTTTGGCATCGCTAGTCGCTCCTTCTTATGTGCGATATCTCGATGAGTTAGATTCTCTATGTCTGATGGACCCAGCACGAAAGACTGATTCCGAACTTAATCTAGGGCGCCAAGCCAAGCGAGCAGCAACTGATTGGTCTCCACCGGTCTCTCCTGCTGGATCCAATGTCCGCAGCCCAGTATGTGAATGTCGGCCTGAGGTACAAATCGTGTCATATCAACTTGAGGGACCGAATCATACTCTCCGTATATCATCAATGTTGGCTGTGAAATTGCCTGCCGAACACCGCCCGTTCGCTCCCAATTACGCGTGAAGTTACGATACCAGTGGCAAGGCGAAAGCAAACCACTTCGCTCAAATGCTTTAACAAACACTGCCATCTCATCAGCCTTTAACATGGGTCTTCCGGGCAAACCCGCGTTGTCAGTTGGCTCCCAAAACTTCGTTGGCATGGTGGACTGAGAATCAAGCCACTGCTCAGTGCGGTACATTCTGGTCAAAAACCCTTCAACGTCTGCTTCCATAAGCTCCTCAGCGACACCAGGTTTTCGGTTGAAGTGAACAATATAGAAATCGTCCCCCAACTGCTCCTCCCAAA
>CAJXDD010000179.1:0-6335 GCA_913052075.1 uncultured Gammaproteobacteria bacterium | reverse complement strand
TGGTTCGTGTCAACAAAAATGAGACTGAAAGTGGTGAAGCGGGGGTTGATATCTACGACCTCGTCAAATACACCCGATCTAACCAAAACACCTGCATCAATCAACGGCCGCTGGTTCGTGAGGGCGACACTATCGCAAAGAACGACGTGCTGGCCGATGGACCATCCGTTGATACGGGTGAGCTGGCCCTGGGTCAGAACATGCGCATCGCGTTCATGACTTGGAATGGATACAACTTTGAGGACTCAATCCTCATCTCAGAACGCGTGGTAAAAGAGGATCGCTTCACAACGATCCACATCCAGGAGCTCACGTGTATCGCACGGGATACCAAGCTCGGCTCTGAAGAGGTGACCTGCGATATTCCGAATGTGGGAGAGGGAGCGCTTGGTAAATTAGATGAGTCAGGCATTGTTTACATCGGCGCTGAAGTAGCAGCAGGGGACATCTTGGTAGGTAAAGTCACGCCAAAAGGTGAGACGCAATTGACGCCAGAAGAGAAACTGCTTAGGGCTATCTTTGGAGAGAAGGCGTCTGATGTAAAAGACACGAGCCTCAGGGTTCCTAGCTCGGCTAATGGCACCGTGATTGATGTTCGGATCTTTACCCGAGATGGTCTTGAGAAGGATAAGCGGGCGAAAGACATTGAGCAGCAGGAACTGGCTCGCGTCCGAAAAAATATTGAAGCCGAGTATGCGATCGTTGAAAACGCGACTTATGAGCGGTTGGCCAGTGCGCTGAGTGGAAAAGTAGTGATTGCGGGTCCCAAACTGAAGAAAGGGGACAAGGTTACAGCGACGTATTTGCGAGAGCTTCCTGCAGAGGATTGGTTCAAGCTCCGAATGGAGAAAGATGACCTCAATGATCAGCTTGAGGCGGCCGACACACGACTCAAGGCACGACGTCAGGAGTTGGATGAGCGATTCGAGGAGAGTAAAGGTAAGCTTCAAAGCGGTGACGATCTGGCGCCTGGGGTGCTGAAGATCGTCAAGGTCTACCTTGCCATTAAGCGTCGCATTCAGCCCGGTGATAAAATGGCGGGACGTCACGGTAACAAAGGCGTCATATCGGTGATCAAGCCGGAAGAGGATATGCCTTTTGACGCTGATGGACGACCGATCGATATCGTATTGAACCCGCTTGGTGTACCCAAACGAATGAACGTGGGGCAGATCCTAGAAACTCATTTAGGATGGGCAGCGCAGGGACTGGGTGTCAGGATTGGTGAGATGCTCGACCTTAAGCGAGAAGTCACGGAAATCCGCAAGTTCCTCGAGAAAATCTACAACCAAAGCGGCCGAATGGAAGACTTGGATTCGTTGACCGACGCCGAGGTTGTGCAATTAGCGAGTAACCTGCGAGCAGGTGTGCCAATGGCTACCGGCGTGTTCGATGGCGCTAATGAGATCGAGATTAAGAAAATGCTTGAGCTAGCAGGATTGCCGCAAGATGGCCAAACCTTGTTGTTCGATGGCTGTACGGGAGATCAATTCGAGCGCCCGGTGACAGTGGGCATCATGTATATGCTGAAGCTCAATCACCTGGTTGACGATAAGATGCACGCCCGATCCACCGGGTCATATAGTCTGGTCACCCAGCAACCGCTAGGGGGCAAAGCACAATTTGGCGGTCAGAGGTTTGGTGAGATGGAGGTCTGGGCTCTCGAAGCTTATGGGGCTGCTTATACCCTACAAGAAATGCTGACAGTCAAGTCAGATGACGTTCACGGACGAACACGGATGTACAAGAACATTGTTGATGGTGATCATCGTATGGAGCCGGGCATGCCCGAATCCTTTAACGTCTTGGTGAAGGAAATTCGTTCGCTGGGGATCGATATTGAGTTGGAACACGAATAGCGATCTGAGGCAATTATCTAAACGAATTTCTGCGGGCTAACCGCCCACTAGTTGGAGGAATACAGTGAAAGACTTGTTAAATATGTTGCGAGCACAGGGTCAAAGCGAAGAGTTTGACTCGTTGAAGATAGGCCTCGCCTCCCCAGAGATGATCCGAGCCTGGTCGTTCGGTGAAGTTAAGAAACCAGAAACGATCAACTACCGAACCTTTAAGCCAGAAAGAGATGGGTTGTTCTGCGCAAAGATTTTTGGGCCCACCAAAGACTATGAGTGCTTGTGCGGGAAGTACAAGAGGTTAAAGCATCGCGGCGTTATTTGTGAGAAATGTGGAGTAGAAGTTGCGCTTGCCAAAGTTCGTAGAGAGCGGATGGGACATATCGAACTTGCAGCACCTGTCGCGCACATTTGGTTTCTGAAGTCACTACCATCCCGCATCGGTTTGCTTCTTGATATGACCCTGCGGGATATCGAGAGAATTCTTTACTTCGAGAGCTTCGTCGTAATCGATCCGGGTCTGACATCGCTTGAGCGAGGTCAGCTGCTCAACGATGAGCAGTACTACGAGGCACTTGAGGAATTCGGTGATGAGTTTGAAGCCAAGATGGGTGCCGAAGCGATCCAAGATTTGATGGCTCAAATGGACATCCGCGAAGAAGTTGCAGAGATTCGAGAGGAGCTACCTCAGACCAACTCAGATACCAAGATCAAGAAGCTGACTAAGCGTCTGAAGCTGCTTGAGTCGTTTGTTTCCTCAGGAAACGAGCCAGAGTGGATGATCTTCAACGTGCTGCCAGTACTGCCGCCTGATCTAAGGCCGCTCGTACCACTCGAAGGTGGTCGATTTGCCACATCCGATCTAAACGATCTGTATCGCCGGGTCATCAACCGAAACAATCGCTTGAAACGGTTGCTCGATTTGGCGGCGCCCGACATCATCGTCAGGAATGAAAAGCGTATGCTGCAGGAGGCGGTTGACGCCTTGCTGGATAACGGCCGTCGAGGGCGAGCGATCACGGGCACTAATAAACGGCCCTTGAAATCACTTGCCGATATGATTAAAGGCAAGCAAGGTCGGTTTAGACAAAACTTACTCGGTAAGCGGGTCGATTATTCTGGACGCTCCGTTATCGTCGTCGGGCCAACGTTACGTCTTCATCAGTGTGGCCTGCCAAAAAAAATGGCGTTAGAGCTGTTTAAACCATTCATCTTTGGAAAGCTTGAAGCACGAGGCCTAGCCACAACTATCAAGGCGGCCAAGAAGATGGTTGAGCGAGAAACCTCAGAGGTATGGGATATCCTCGCAGAGGTCATTCGGGAACATCCTGTGCTATTGAACCGTGCGCCGACGCTTCATCGGCTCGGTATTCAAGCATTTGAGCCCGTCTTGATTGAAGGCAAAGCGATTCAACTGCATCCGCTTGTTTGTACGGCTTATAACGCTGACTTCGATGGTGATCAGATGGCAGTGCACGTCCCGCTCACCCTTGAGGCGCAGCTAGAAGCCCGCGCACTGATGATGTCGACTAATAACGTTTTATTACCCGCGGATGGAGAGCCTATTATCGTTCCATCGCAGGACGTGGTGCTTGGTATCTATTGGATGACTAGGGATAGGGTCAATGATCTTGGTGAGGGAATGTTATTTGCGGATACGGATGAAGTATCGAGAGCATTCAGCACAGGCGCTGTTGGCCTGCAGTCAAAAGTCAAAGTTCGTGTAAACGAGAGGGTGATCAATGATGACGGAGAGATTGAGGCACACTCTGGCGTTCACGAAACTACCGTCGGACGAGTCTTGGTCTATGAGATTGTTCCAGAGGGCATATCGTTTGATGAAGTTAACAAAACGATGGTCAACAAGGATATGTCGCGGCTGATCAACCTTTGCTATCGAAGGGTTGGGCTGAAAGAAACGGTCATCTTTGCTGACCAGTTGATGTACATGGGGTATCAGTATTCAACGCGCTCGGGCGCGTCTATCGGCGTGGAAGATTTCGTTATCCCCGCTGAAAAAGCCGACATCATCAATCGATCGGAGAATGAAATCCGAGAGATCGAAAGCCAGTTTGCTTCGGGCTTGGTGACCCAAGGAGAGAAGTACAACAAGGTCATCGATATCTGGACACGAGCGAGTGACCAGGTCAGTAACGCGATGATGGATACGCTAAGCACGGAGACGGTGGTCAACCGTGAAGGTGAAGAAGAGGCGCAATCCTCGTTCAACAGTGTTTGGATGTACTCCGATTCGGGGGCGCGAGGTTCACCCGCACAGATCAGACAGTTGTCCGGGATGCGCGGCATGATGGCAAAGCCCGACGGGTCGATTATCGAGACGCCCATTACGGCAAACTTCCGAGAAGGGTTGTCAGTCATGCAATATTTCATCTCGACACACGGTGCGCGGAAAGGATTGGCCGATACCGCATTGAAGACGGCAAATTCAGGCTACCTGACAAGACGTTTAGTCGATGTTGCGCAAGATCTGGTAATTACAGAAGAGGACTGCGGCACTGACCAGGGTCTTATCATGAACGCGGTTATCGAGGGCGGCGATGTGATTGCTGGTCTCGCCACCCGCGTGCTGGGCCGAGTGGTTGCAGAAGACGTCTTTAACACGGCAGGCGACGAGTTGCTGATCGCTCGAGGCACTCTTATTGATGAGAAGCTGGCCGATGAGATTGAGTCCATGGGTGTTGACGAGATCAAAGTTCGCAGCGCGATCACTTGTGAGACAAGATATGGGATCTGCAGCAATTGTTATGGTCGTGATTTGGGTCGCGGTCATCTCGTTAACATTGGTGAGGCCATCGGTGTAATCGCTGCTCAGTCCATCGGTGAGCCTGGAACGCAGCTCACGATGCGTACGTTCCATATTGGTGGAGCTGCCTCACGAGCAACTGCGGTCGATAACGTTCAAGCTAAACATGCAGGGACCCTTCGGCTCCATAATCTCAAGACAATCGAGAAGCCAAACGGCGATTTGGTTGCTGTATCGCGATCCGGTGAGCTCGCTGTCGCCGACTCTGAAACGGGCCGGGAGCGAGAGCGCTACAAGGTGCCTTATGGGGCAACCATCAAGGCAACCGCTGGTGATGAGGTCGATTCGGGCGCTGTTGTTGCCAGCTGGGACCCTCATACTAGACCGATTGTTACTGAAGTGGCGGGTAAGGTCGTGTTTGAGAATATGGAGGAAGGAATCACGGTACGACGTCAGACTGATGAGCTAACCGGTTTAAGTAGCATTTCAGTCATAGATCCGAAGGATCGGCCTAGCGCAGGGAAAGATGTGCGTCCGGCTGTGTTGCTCGTAGATGGCAAAGGCAAGGCGCTGATGTTGCCGGGAACTGATTTGCCCGCGCACTATTTCCTAGAAGCAAATGCTATTTTATCGCTCGAGAACGGCGATGAGCTTTCTGCTGGTGACGTTATCGCAAGGATTCCTCAAGAAGGTTCCAAGACCAGTGACATCACGGGTGGTCTTCCTCGAGTCGCGGACTTATTCGAAGCGAGAAAGCCCAAAGAGGCTGCAGTACTCGCCGAAATTAGTGGGACCGTGTCTTACGGAAAAGAGACTAAAGGCAAGCGCCGCTTGGTGATTACTCCAACCGATAACGCTGTGCTGCCTGATGGCGGCGATCACTACGAGGTGCTAATTCCAAAATGGCGGCATATGGCCGTGTTCGAGGGTGAGCATGTTGAAAAAGGTGAAGTCGTTTCCGATGGCCCAGAGAACCCCCACGATATTCTGAGATTAAAAGGGGTGGAAGCACTTGCTAACTACATCACCAAGGAAATCCAAGACGTCTATCGCTTGCAGGGCGTGAAAATTAATGACAAGCACATTGAGGTAATCGTTTGTCAAATGCTTCGAAAGATCGAGGTAACAGATTCTGGTGATTCGTCTTTTGTAAAGGGTGAGCAAATTGAGTTCAATCAATACCTTGAAGAGAATGATCGATTAGGTGAAGAGGACAAGGCCGCTGTGGCTGGTGAGCGAGTGCTGCTAGGCATTACGAAAGCGTCACTGGCAACCGAGTCATTTATCTCTGCTGCCTCGTTCCAGGAAACCACCAGAGTGCTCACAGAGGCAGCTGTGACAGGTAAACGGGATTATCTACGCGGATTGAAGGAGAACGTCATCGTTGGCCGGTTGATCCCAGCGGGAACGGGGCTGACCTATCACAACGAGCGTAAGGCTCGCCGAGAGGGTGGTGATCAAGAGCCCACGGTAACAGCGAGCGAAGTGGAATTAGCACTGAGCGAGGCATTAAGTCAGGGCGAACTGTAAATTGTTATAAGGGTTGGGGTGCACAAAAATTGTGGGCCGGGTAAAACTTCCTCCAGAGTTAGTTGACTCACGAGTGGGTGCTCATTAGAATTCGCGGCTCTGTAAAAAGGGTCACGCGGCATAGCCGGCTACGGGGATGCGAAGGAGAAATTGAATGGCAAGAATCAATCAGCTGGTGCGAAAGCCTA
>CAJXDD010000178.1:0-6360 GCA_913052075.1 uncultured Gammaproteobacteria bacterium | reverse complement strand
AGAACAACGTTCAAGGGTCTTGCGATATGGGGTCTTTTCCTCATGAACTGTCAGGTTATCGTTCGATTGCTGACGACGCTGTTCGAGCGCTGTTTGATGATGATTGGGGCGTAACCCTGCATCACGAGCCCGGGTTTCGGATTCCCAACATGTTGGATGCGGCCTGTGACGGGCGATTCAAAGGCATTTATATACAGGGTGAGGATATCGCCCAGTCAGACCCCAACACGCAGCACGTTGAGTCGGCGCTGAGTCAAATGGACTGCGTCATTGTTCAAGATTTATTTCTTAATGAGACGGCCAAATTTGCTCATGTGTTTCTGCCAGGTACATCGTTTCTAGAGAAAGACGGCACCTTCACCAATGCCGAGCGACGGATTAATCGCGTTAGGCCCGTCATGGCGCCGAAGACCGGGATGACAGAGTGGGAAGTTACTCAGGCACTGTCCACCGCACTGGGCTACCCCATGACGTACCAGTCAGCCAGTGAAATCATGACCGAAATTGCTCGCTTAACACCGACCTTCTCGGGGGTTTCTTTTGATTTGCTGGATGAGGTGGGCAGCGTTCAGTGGCCTTGCAATAGTGATGCGCCTAATGGAACGCCTGTGATGCATGAGCATGAGTTCGTTCGGGGAAAGGGCATGTTTATCCTCACCGAATATCAGCCCACAGAGGAGCGAGCAAATCGGAAATTCCCTTTGCTGCTAACGACCGGGCGTATGCTGAGCCAATACAATGTTGGCGCTCAAACTCGGCGAACTGAGAATATCCGTTGGCTGGAAGAAGATGTCCTTGAGATTCACAAGGCTGACGCTGAAACCAGGGGTATTCAATCGGGAGATTGGGTGGCTATTCGAAGTCGAATGGGTGAAATCAGTTTGCGGGCCAAATTATCTGATGCAGTGGCGGAAGGGGTGGTCTATACGACGTTTCATCACCCCATGACCGGCACGAATGTGATAACCACTGACTTGAGCGATTGGGCGACCAATTGCCCCGAATACAAAGTGACTGCGGTTGAGGTCACACCCGCAAATCATCGATCTCCGTGGCAGAAGCGATTTGCCGAGCGTCACTCGGAACAAATAGAGCTGCTCCCTAGTGATTGATCTGCGTCTTGCTCCCATGTCGCTTGGGTTCATTGCACGCGCGTCGCAGCACTCGACGTGGGCTTTCCCTATTACCCGTTGTAGGGAGAAAATTGATACGCACGCGGAAGATGCTGTGGCGGTGGAGGCACCGCTTGAGATACGCATTGCGACGCCCAGTCTCGTTGAGCAGACGCTTGCTATCACGATGCGAACTCCTGGTGCGGACGATGAGCTGACCGCCGGATATCTTTTTTCGGAAGGCGTGATTAAGCGCGCAACTGACTTGAGTGCACTGGAGCATAGTAGCCCTCCCGCAGGTGCTGATCACCAGCATAATGTCATTCGAGCCCAACTCAGTATTGAGCCAGCCGTTGCCATCGAAACGCTGGCTAGAAGCACCTATACGTCATCAAGCTGTGGCTTGTGTGGGAAAACCAATATCGACTCGGTGATGGCAAGTGGTGGCGCTGATATTGGTTCGCGATTAAGTGTCAGTCTCGGGGCAGTGCTACAACTTCCCGAGCGAATGCGCTCACACCAGTCCCTTTTTGATGCGTCAGGTGGCGTTCACGGAGCCGCCGTGTTTGATGTGAGTGGTCAGATACGAGGCATTCGAGAGGACATCGGCCGTCACAACGCTTTGGACAAATTGATCGGCGCTCACGTGCTTCGCGGCTTTGATCGATCGCTTGAGGTAAGTGCGGGGCAGGGTGTGTTGCTCTCAGGGCGGGCGAGTTTTGAACTCATCCAAAAAGCTGCCGTGTTTGGTGCGGAAATGGTGGTTGCTGTGGGTCCTCCTTCATCGCTCGCCTGCGAACTAGCGGATGCTTGTGGTATGACGCTCGTTGGTTTTACGAACGATGCGGGAGCTAATATTTACACACATGCCCAGAGAGTTCAGCGAGATTAATTTGGTAGCTCTGCATGTTTGAAGACGATTTCCTGCCCGATATGGTGGCCCTGGAGCGGGCCCTAACCTATCTCGCGACTGAGACAATTCCATCCTCAGTACGTGACCTACCGATATCCTGGCCTGATCAGGAGACAGCGAGCGCTGAGATCGTGGAGAAACTGGCGCCACTGGTATTGGGTGCAGCAGCAAGACTTGATCAACCCCATTCGATGGCACAGATGGACCCGCCAACCCCATGGCTCACGTGGGTCATGGCGCAATGGAACGCGAGACTCAATCAAAATTTACTCCACGCCGGCACCTCGCCTGCAGCAGCAGCGATCGAGATACGGCTCATGGAGTGGTTGGCTCCCTGCTTCGGGATGAGCGGCGGCTTGATGACATCCGGATCGACGCTTTCTAATTTGACAGCACTGTGGGCCGCTCGTGAGCGGGCAGGTATTCGTCGTGTCGTTGCTTCGACGTCAGCCCATATTTCCATTGCGAAGTCGGCCAATCTCTTAGGGTTGGAGCTCTATGAAATACCCAGTTCTCAATCAGGCGTGCTCGACATCGATTTGCTGCCCAAAAGTCTTGATGATGCCGCACTTGTGCTTACAGCAGGCACCACAGGAACAGGCGTCATTGATCCGTTGAGGTCTGCGCGGAAAGCGGCGTGGACGCACGTAGATGCGGCTTGGGCAGGTCCGCTTCTGTTTACGCAATACTCTGATCGGCTCGCAGGGATTGAGCAAGCGGACTCGGTGTCGGTGTCGGCCCATAAGCTCTTGTTTCAACCCAAGGAATCGGCCTTGGTTATGTTTCGGGAGGCGGATGCATCGATGGAGGCGATTTCACTGGACGGTGCTTACCTTACCCAACCAAATGTAGGAGTTCAGGGTTCTCGCGGTGCGACGGCCATTCCGCTTTTCGCGACGTTGCTGGCATGGGGAAAGTCCGGGCTCGCGAGACGAATCGAGCATTGTCTCGATCAAGCGGTGCTGGTTGCCGACTGGGTGTCAGCACAGCCGAAGTTGAGACTCCTGTGTGAGCCAGTGTCTGGCGTGGTTGTTTGGCAAGCGAGAGGCGGCAATATGGATACTTTGAATTTGCTGGATCGCCTTCAATTTGGGGCCGCATCACGTCTAATGCTAAATGGCGAAACTTGGGTTAGACAAGTCGCAGCGAACCCTCTTCTTGAGTCACAGTCGGTGATCAACGCGATCGAGCAAGCCTTGAAAGAGGGATGAGTGATTATTGGCCCATGATATGGTGAGCTGGGTAAATCTGGTTCACCTTGGCCTTGATCAAAAAAGCGTCACAGGAGGGTTAGTGGATTTTGTTCCATGCTGTGTTCAGTCACCTAATCCTATTGTGAGCTTGCCGACTGTGTCCCTTCGATCACTCCAATACGTTCCTCGTCTTCTCAAACCGCTGGTAGGCGCACCTCCTCCTTTGATAGGGTGAGGAGTAACGACAACCAAGGGAAACCGATGACTACGATTTACGGCGTATCTGCCTCAAGAGCCATTCGCTCACTCTGGGCGATTGAAGAAACTGGCATAGCCTATGAGCACGTTCCCACGCACTACTTTAACGATTCGAAAACAAAGGAGTACCAGGCCATTAATCCGAACGGCCGAATACCGGCGTTGGTTGATGGCGAGACTATGCTGTTCGAATCGATGGCGATCAATCTATATCTCACTAAACATTATGCGCCAGCACTCTATCCCGCCGAGGCCTTGAGTGAGGCGAAAGCGATTCAATGGTCCGTGTGGGCGATCAGCGAGATTGAACCGCTACAAATGCAAATCGTGGTGCAGAAGTTCTTCACAGGCGGCAATCCTGATCAAGCAGTGATTGATGCCGCAACAGAAAGTCTAGGGCGTCCGCTAGGGGTTCTCGAGCAGCACCTAGCGGATGCCGAATATCTTGTGGGTAGCGAATTTTGCGTCGCGGATTTGAATCTTGCTGGGGTCATGCTGCTCATGAAGTCCATCGGTTTTGATTTTGGTCAGTTCCCCAAGGTCAATGGCTGGTTAAGCCGGTGCTGGTCTCGGGAGGCACTTGCTAGAGCCCAAGGTCTAGATTGACCCTTGAAGGCGTCAGGGTTGAATCTCGACTCAGTCAACGGTTCTATGCGCGAACGAGGATACTGGCTAGTATTATTGTTCTTGAAGCCTCGCGATTAAGAAATCCACAATCCCCTTGAGTTTGGGTCCGGTGTGCTGCTGTTTTTGGTGAAGTAAATAACTGGTCATCTCTGCATTTTGAGAGACACGAAGGGGTACATCGAAAAACAGTTCCTACAGCGTTTCTTCATCCAGATGTTCTGCGATTGACCAGCGAGATGCGATCATAATGTCGCGGTCAGCCAAGGCCTGGCTGGCAAGCCATTGACTGGAGTCTGATACCGCCACTGGTTTTGCTGCGACATTGCGCCCTTGATCTGACTTAACCAAGGAGACGGTCCCGCGGGGGTACGATAAAATAGCCCACGGTGCTTTACTCGTAAGAATGTCACAGTCTGGCCAGAAAACTTTGGCAAGTAGGTTGCCCGGATAGGGTGGGATGGGATAGGGATACCGTTACTCAATGGAGACTTCTACCCTGGACCGAAATAAAGCGACGCATGCTTGTTTTCCTTTACTCTGTCACGAGATCGACAATCTCTTCAAGTAGCTCAAACCGCCCGCGCCCTAAAGGACCCGCACCATCAAGTCCAAGCTTCAGTGTGGTTACCCCTGCTTCCTTGTAACGTTGTATTCGCGATTTGACTTGATCTTTTGGCCCGAGCAACTGGAACTCAGTGATCATAGCGTCAGGAACTCGCTTGGCGGCCTCATCGCGTTTGCCCGCCAGCCAAAGGGCTTGAATGATGCTAGCCTCCTCGGCGTATCCCGCACGTTTGAAGGCATCGTTGTAAAAGTTGGTATCTGCGGATCCCATCCCTCCCATGTTGAATGCCACGGCGGCACGCCGCTTATCGATCATGGCATCAAGGTCGTCGCCGATTTCTACTCGAGCAGATACGCACAGGTCGATATCTCTGAGCGTGCGCCCATTTTTCAGCGCGCCCGATTCGATGAATGAGAGGTGGGCCTCTGGGTGATCAGGTGAGAATGAAGTCCCAAGCCAGCCATTAGCCACCTCACCCGTGTACTCAAGGGAATTCGGCCCAAGGGTCGCAAGGTAGATAGGCAAGTCAATAGGGTCGTGGCTGATCCTTATGGCCTTTCCCTCACTATTGGGTAATGGCAGGGTAATGGCTTTACCCTCGTACCGAACTTTCTCGCCCCGGAAGATCATACGACAGATATTGACTGTGTCTCTTAGCCTTGAGAGGGCGGGGTTGTACTTGACGCCGTGCAATCCTTCAACCACCTGAGGGCCGCTTGCACCCAGCCCTAGAACGAAGCGTCCTCCGGTGAGGTCATGAAGTGTCAGTGCGGTCATCGCAGTCATGGCAGGGGTGCGAGCAGTAGTTTGCATGATTCCAGTGGCCAGCATGATGCATGTGGTTTTGTCTGCGAGATAGGCAAGCGGTGTGACTGAATCACTCCACCAAGCTTCGGCAGCGAATGCTATCGAGCAACCCAACTTTTCAGCATGCTGAACCCAATCGACTGTTAGCTTTAAGGTGTCAGGCCTCAATGCGGGAATTTCAATCGCTATTTTCATCGCTCTCCTTCAATGATTCGAAACTTCGACCGTGGCCCTCGCGAAGAGAGTAACGGGCAAAGGAGTAGGACGCTACCCTGATGGCAATTAGATGGCAGGAGTGATCAACAGCTACGTATCATGCTGCTCATCAGTGCTAGAGCCTTTGCCGTCTATAGATCCTGCTCAGATTCCATGAGGGTTGTGAAATTTGGTTCGGACAAGGTGGAGGCTTGGTCAGGAGTCACCACGAACTTGTTTTGAGCTAAAAATTGGAGCGAGGCCAGAGATTTTCCCTCGCACTTAACCTATGATCACGCTTGCCGCGTTTTCGAAACAGATTCAAAATCTCGCCGTAAGGAGCAGTCAAAATGACCATGTCAGCTCAAGCATTCCATCAGCTCGTACGTGATCGCCGGTCAGTGCGTGGGTTTCGTCCCGATCTTATTCCTGAGGAAACGCTTCAATCTATTTTCGAGACCGCACGATGGGCCCCTTCGGGCACGAACATCCAACCATGGCGGATTTATGTTGCTTCCGGTGAGGCGTGTGATCGGCTCCGAGCTGAGTTTCTAAAACGGTTTGATGCGGGGGAGAAGGCCAATACGGACCACCCTGGTGACGGCAAGGTCGCGGGTGTGTGGCGGGATAGAAAACGTGCTTGCGCGAAAGTGTTGTATGACGCCATGTCGATCGAATGGGAGGATCGAC